>JBBQNR010000003.1:0-94389 GCA_038330145.1 Solirubrobacterales bacterium | reverse complement strand
CTGCGCAGGTCGAGCCCGTCGGCCTGCAGTGAGAAGTCGTCGCGGTGGGGCCCGTGTGTCGTGAAACCGCGCTCGAGGTCGCTGTCGAGACGCTCCTGAAGCTCCTGCTCCAGGGCTTCTGCCGAGCCGGCTCGCGACCGGGGCCGGTAGCCAATCGACGCGCCGCCCTCCAGGCCCAGCTCCTCGGCCCGCGCCGAAAAGGGGGCTGCGAGCAAATCTATTGCCGCCGACCGGTCCGCCATCAGCTGGATGCCCCAGCGTGCCAGCTCGTGATCCCAACCCGTGAGCGAGTCCCGGCCGGCACTGCCCGCTCGCAGGCGTGAGAGCAGTGCATTGCGTTGCGCCAGCGCGCGGCCATACGCGGTCCTGGTCTCCCGTCTCAGCGGCCATAGAGCCATAACGACGGCGTCGAGATGCGAGCGACGAAGCGCGCCCGTTCCCTTCACCAGCTCGAGGCGATCCGGCATGAAGACACAGGCAAGCGGTCGCTCCACCACGTCTGCGAGTCGATCACTCGTCGCACCGTCAACCTTGAACACCTTTGTCCGCCCGCGTTCGAGCGTGACCTCGAACTCGTGCGCAGGCCCGCCGTTCCCGGTCGTCAGCTTCACGTGCGTCGCGGAGCTGCCGAAGCGCACCAGCTCACGCTCGTTGGAAGTACGGCACGACTGACCGACGCAACCGAAGTAGACGGCCTCCAACAGGTTCGTCTTGCCGGCGCCGTTGGAGCCATGAACCACGGTCAGTCCGGGTGAGAGATCGATCGACGCCCGCTCGTAGTTGCGGAAGTCTCGGAGCGTCACGCTGGCGACGCGCACGGCAGCCTCTGTCGAACTCAGACGTTGAGGCGAACCGGCATGATCAGGTAGAGGAAGGTCCCCTCTTCCTGTTCCGCCGACTCGGCTGCCTGGATCAATCCCGGCCGCAGCGGATTGATCAGCTTCAGGCGCAGCTCCTCCCCCTCCGCGCCCTCCAGGCCGTCCTGGAGGAACTGAGGGTTGAAGCCGATCTCGAGCCGCTCGCCCTTGAAGTCGACCGGCAGCGACTCGGAGGCCTCGCCGACGTCGGGGGTTTGCGCGGAGACGGTCACCTGACCGGTCTCGAAAGCAAGCCGCAGGGGCGCGTTGCGTTGCGCCATCAGACTGACACGGCGCACGATCGACGCAAACTCCGACTTGCCGACCTGGACTTCATGCTCGTAACTGTCGGGCAGCAGCTGCTGATAGTTCGGGAATTGACCATCGATCATCCGTGACGACAGCGTGACGCCGTCGATCCCGAACACGATCTGGTTGTCCTGAGCCGTGGCGGAGATGCGCTCGGTGCTCCTGTCATTCACGATCCGGCTCAGCTCCTGCAGAGCCCGGGCGGGCACGTTGGCCTCGAACGGTCGTGCGGGATCCGCCTCGAGCGGTGTCTCCTTGACGCTGAGCCGATAGGAGTCGGTGGCCACCATCCTCAACGTTCTGCCGTCGACGGACACGAGTATCCCCGTCAGGACAGGTCTGGTCTCGTCTCGAGATGCGGCACGAGCCACCTTCTCGATCGTGCGAGCGAAAGCTTCGGCCGGCACCTCGACAGCATCTGCGCTCTCCCGGTCCGGCATGCGTGGAAAGTCTTCCGCCGGCAGGCTGCGAACGACGAAACGTGCCTGCTGGGACGTGACGACGACCTCACCACCATCTCCTTCTCTCTCGAAGGTGACGCTGTCGCCTTCGAGCGCACGCAGGATGTCGACGACCAGACGGCCAGGGACCAAGGCGCTGCCCTCGCTCTCGACGGATGCGTCGACTCGAGAGCGAATCCCGATCTCGGTGTCGGTGGCGGCAAGCTCGACGCCGTTGCCCTCGGCCTTGAGCAGAATTCCGGACAAGGCCTGTATTGCGCTCCTGACCGCAGTCGCTCGAGACACCATTTGGAGCTCCGCCAAGAACTCTGTGCGGGAGAAGGTGACTTTCATCTACTTCGATAACTGACTAATTGATTGAGGTGGTAGTAGGGGTTGAGGATTCTGTGGGGTGTTGACTTACTGCAATCAAAAGGTTCGCAATAAGCGTTTTGATCATGGACTTGGAGTGTCCGCGCTCTGTGGGCTTTGTTGTGAGGCAGCTGTGAGTTGACCGACGAGCTTGCTTGCCAGCGTCTTGGTTCGATCCTCGGTCAGGACCAGGTTCTTGATTTTGCGGTGGGCATGCAGCACGGTTGTGTGGTCGCGTCCTCCAAAGCGGGCTGCGATCGCAGGAAGTGAAAGATCGGTCAGCTCGCGACTGAGGTACATCGCGACCTGGCGAGCATAAACGAGGCGGCGGTTGCGCCTGGCGGATACGAGCTCCGCCGGCGCGACACCGAGTGCCTCGGAGACGGTTGCCTGGATCCGGTCTACGGTCGGGACGGCGGCGTGTTTTGACAGTGCGCCGGATGGGTCGTAGAGGTGTGTGAGCACGTCGTCGACGATCGACAACGTGATGCTGGTGCCGGTCAGGGAGGAGTAGGCGGTCAAGCGTGTGAGGGCTCCGCGCAGTGCACGAACGTTGGTCGTGACTCGCTGCGCTATGTGCTCGAGGATCTCCTCGGAGCCGGCTTCCTGTAGGGCCGGGTCCTTTATGGCGAGTCTGTTGAGAATCGTCAGCCTGGTTTGGAAGTCCGGTGGGTTGAGGTCCACCAGCAGGCCGGCCTGGAGCCTCTCGCGCAGGCGGGATTCGAGCATCGGCATGGCGGACGGCGGCTTGTCGGCGGTGATCGCCACCTGGCATCCGGACGCGATCGCGGTGTCGAGGGTGTGGAAGAACTCCTCCGCCGTCTTGGTCTTGCCGTCCAGGAACTGGGCGTCGTCCAGTAGCAGCAGGTCGGTCTGCCGGTAGGTCTTCTTGAACGCCTCGACGTGGTCATGACGAAGCGCCTGGATGAAATTGCTGGTGAAGCTCTCGACCGTCGAGTAATGGATCGCCATGCCCGGGCTGTGAGCGGCTGTGTAGGCGCCGATTGCCTGCAGTAGATGAGTTTTGCCGACTCCGGGGGGGCCGTGTAGGAAGAGGGGGTTGTAGGCCTGCGCGGGCATCTCTGCAACGGCCAGCGCGGCGGCATGGGCGAAGCGGTTCTCCGGCCCGATCACGAATGTCTCGAAGGAGTAGGTCAGGTGCGATCGTTCGAGCAGCGACTGCTGCTGCCGGCTGCTTCGGCCTGTTGGTCGAGTCTGTTCGTCGACCAATTCCAGACGCCGGAGCTCCGGAACGCCGGCGGCGGCAGCTGCGCTGAGAGCGACGCCAAATCGGCGTGCAACCCATTCACGGACCCGGCTCGGTGCCGAGACGTAGATGACTGCCCCCTCGATCCTGAGCGGGCGCAGCTCCGAGAACCAGGTCTGGTAGACGGTTTCGGGAAAGGAGCCGCGCAGACATGTCTGGATCTCGGTCCAAGTCCGTTCCAGATCGTCGTTTTGCGCCAACTGCTCCCCGGCCCTTTGGGCGACTCGATTTCGTTTGTCGGAGGATCGCCGACCCCCCAAGCGGCGCGTGAGTCTAGCAGTGGCCCTGGGCTCGAAAACCAGCCTCCGAAGAGGGCTCGGACCGGCTTGGCGCAATTCGCGTGGAAAACGAATTGCGCCCTCGCCGCTGTCGGTCAGGAGTTGCCACGTTTCGTGTTGGATTGCTTCCAACTGGTTCACCCCGGCGCTTGCAGAGCGGACTGCTGTGAGCCCTGTGGACGGGCTGTGAGGAAGCTCTGTGGAGGAGCATGCCGCGACGTGAGCAGGCTCTATACTGGCTGCCGTCGCCAGGGTTTTACGAGCCCGCGAGGGCTCGTCTCGGGATCGCGACAGTGTGAGGTCATCTCATCAAGCGCACGTACCAGCCAAAGAAACGCAAGAGGGCCCGCACGCATGGTTTCAGGGCGCGTATGCAGACGCGCGCCGGCCGGATGGTGTTGAAGCGACGTCGCAGTAAGGGACGCTCGCGTCTGACGGTCTAGCGGTGGCCGCGCGGCAGAAGCGGCGACGTCTTTCGCGCAGCGCCGAGTTCGATCGGGTCTACCGACGGGGCCGGTCTACGGCCGGCCGGCATCTGGTCCTGTACGCGTTCCCTCGTGAAGGCGAGGTGGGGCAGCCGAAGTTGGGAGCGGATGCGGAAGAGCCACGACTTGGCGTTTCGGCGGGCAGGCGCGTGGGTGGTGCCGTGGTGCGCAATCGCGTCAAGCGATCGCTGCGAGAGGCGTTCTGGGCCTTGGGCGACAAGGTCTCGGACCAGCACGACTACGTGGTCGTGGCGCGCGTAGAGGCTAAAGCTTTGGTCGAGGGTGAGGGCTCGGAGGGTGTCGAGCGAGAGCTCGCGGAGCTGCTCGAGCAGCTGGCGGTGCAGCCGGGGGCGAAGGATGAAAAGTAGGGCCACGACAGGCTCGAGAACCTTGCCGGGGCGGCTCTTGGAGCTGCCGCTGCTGGCGTACAGCCGACTGCTGTCACCGCTTCTGCCGCGCAGGTGCAAGTACGAGCCGACCTGCTCGGCCTACGCCCTGCAGGCGCTCCGTCTGCACGGCCCGATTCGAGGTGGCTGGCTGGCCGTGTGGCGCGTCCTGCGCTGCAACCCGTTCAGTCACGGCGGCTACGACCCGGTTCCGGCACGACGCGGGCTTCCCGATCACGCTGCCGAGACGCGGCTGCGCCCCGAGGATGACCGTCCCTGCGCCGGCCACGCGGATCATGTTTCGAGAGCGAGGGCCTGATGCCGTTCGTATTCGCGAGCATCCTGCAACCGCTCGAGGACGTCGCCAACACGATCCTGGTCTTCCTGCACGATCAGCTCGGATTCGGTTGGGGCATGTCGATCGTCGGCATGACGGTGATCGTCCGCATAGCGATCGTTCCGCTCACGATCAAGCAGATCAAGTCGATGAACGCGCTGCGCGAGCTGCAGCCGGAGGTCAAGGCGCTGCAGGAGAAGCACAAGGAGGACAAGCAGCGCATGCAGCAGGAGATGATGAAGTTCTACAAGGAGAACCAGGTCAACCCGTTTGCGTCCTGTCTCCCGCTGCTGCTCCAGTTGCCGGTCTTCTTCGCGCTGTTCCGGCTGTTGAGGAGCGACAAGTTCAAGGAGGAGCTCATGCAGTCCGGGCAGCAGGGTTGGCTCTTCATCGACAGCCTTGTTCAGAAGGAGACGGGACTGCCGCTGGTGGTCCTGATGGTGCTCTACATCGGGTCGCAGATGGGAGCGAGCCTCGTGATGTCGGTGTCGGCGGACAAGACCCAGCAGCGCATCATGCTGCTGTTGCCGCTCGCTTTTGCGGCCATCATTCCGAGCTTTCCCGCCGGCCTGATCGTGTACTGGATCACGACCAACTTCTGGACGCTAGGGCAGCAGATATTGGTGAGGAAGATCGCTCCGCCGCCCCACGCGGTGTCCGCTCAACCGGCGGGCGCGGCCGCAGCCGTCGGCGGTGGCGGTGGTGGTGGCGCGGCGGCCGTGCCGGGCCGAAAACCTCCACCGCCACCGCGAAAGAAGAAGCGCAGGCGGCGCTAGCCGCCGGATGACCGTGGGCCCTGAGGATCAGCGCGAGCCCATCGTCGGCACGGTCTCGGAAGAGGCAAAGTCCGCGCGCGTTGAGGTCGAGGCCTCCGGGGTGGGAGAGGCGAAGTGGGCGGCGATGAAGCAGCTCGAGCGCCGTTACCCCGGGCTGGATGTCAGCGACGTGGAGTTCGAGTTGCTGAGCGAGGAGGGGGAGTCGACGCGGATTGCCGCGGTCGCCGACCTCGCGGCATGGGAGTCGACCAGACAGGAGTTCTCCTGGCCCGAGGAGCCGGGGGAGCGGGTCCGCGAGCTGTTGAACCGCATCACGGGGCATCTCGGGCTGCGCGCCAGCGTCGATATCGAGGACGGCCCCGAGGAGATGACGGCCTCGATCAGCGGGCCCGAGCTGGGGCTGCTGATCGGCAAGCGGGGCCAGACGATCGATGCGATCCAGTTCCTCTGTTCCCAGGCGGCCTATCGCGGTCAGGCCGACAGGAAGCGGGTGGTGGTCGACGCCGGCGGCTATCGGCAGCGGCGTGAGGCGTCGCTGCGCCGTCAGGCTGACCGCGGGGTGGCGGACGCCGTCAGGTTCGGACGGGCCGTGGAGCTCGATTCGATGAGTGCGCAGGAGCGCAGGGTGGTTCACCTTTACCTGCGTGAGCGGGCGGAGGTTGAGACCCACAGCGAGGGTGACGACCCGTTCCGGCGAGTCGTGATCACGCCGGTTGGTAGCCGCGGGACCCGCGACTAGTGGCCCTTCTCAAAACGTTTCACCGCAAACGGTGGTCTCCGGAACCGCCATGTGGCGTCCTCGGTAGCCCTCGTACTCACCGAGTACGAGGGCTCCCTGCGTCCTCGCCTGACGGCCCCCGAGCCGCGCCGTTTACTGGCGAACGTTCCGAGAAGCGCCACTAGAGATCTCGTGGCGCTCGGGACGGCGTTGCTGGAGCGTTTCCCGTGAAACGCTCGGGCTGAGGGCTTGAGCGCTTGGCAGCAGAGGCTGGCGGCGCTGGCGGTCGCCAGGTCGTTGCCGGAGAGCCGGGTCTCGCAGCTCGCCGCCCTGCTGGACCTGCTCGCCGCCGATCCGGCGGCCCCGACGACCGTCACCGACCCCGCCCAGGCAGTGGAGCAGCATCTGGCCGACAGTCTTTCCGCCCTGGAGATCGACGAAATGGCCGCTGCGGGGACGGTCGTGGACATCGGCAGTGGAGCCGGCTTTCCCGGCTTGGCGTTGGCGATCGCGCTGCCGGATGCGCGCTTCGACCTGGTGGAATCGATTTCCCGTAAGGGCCAGTTCATCGAGCGGGCGATCGCGTCATGTGGGCTCAGCAACACTCACCTGGTCTC
This sequence comes from Solirubrobacterales bacterium, assembly GCA_038330145.1. Taxonomy (GTDB): domain Bacteria; phylum Actinomycetota; class Thermoleophilia; order Solirubrobacterales; family JBBDJG01; genus JBBQNR01. The sequence goes on along the minus strand of JBBQNR010000003.1, from coordinate 87,547 downwards.
GCGGCGCGCGGAGGATTGGGGTGCCGCCGAAGGCGCTCGGTCCTACGACGTCGCGATGGCTCGAGCCGTTGCCCCGCTGCCGACGCTGATCGAGTACGCGGCTCCGTTGCTAGTCACCGGCGGCATGCTGGTGGCGTGGAAGGGCAGGCGCGATGCCGGGGAGGAGGAGCGGGCGGCTGCTGCCGCCGATACGCTCGGCATGACGCCTTCGCGAGTGCTCCCGGTATGGCCCTTTGCGGACAGCCGGGACCTGCACCTGCATATATACGAGAAGCTGAGGGCAACGCCTCCCGGCTACCCTCGCCGTGCGGGCATGGCGCGCAAGCACCCTCTGGGAGGAAGGTAAAGGCCCGAACCTCTTGCGGTGAGAGGCATACCAAGAGGCAGGGATCGGTGGTTCGACAGCGAACCATCTCCGAATGGCGCAAGTAGCGAGATGCGCAGGGGGCCTTCGCGGGACCGTCACCATTCCGACTGAACCGGCGTCTATCTTCGATTTGTCCTTCGTGGAGCGGCCTGCCGGCGAGCCGCCAGCGAGCCAACCACACGTGATCGCGGTTCATTGAGCGCAACCGTCTATGCCGTAGCGAATCAGAAGGGCGGGGTGGGTAAGACGACCACCGCCGTCAACATGGCCGCGTGTATCGCCGAGGCGGGGTACCAGACGCTGCTCGTCGACCTCGACCCTCAGTGCAACGCCACCGCGGCGCTCGGCTTGTCCCGTGGTCTGGAGCCGAACGTCTACAGCTGCCTGCTCGGCCAGGATGACTTCGCGTCGGCCGTCCGCGGCGCAGGCCCGGCGAACCTCTCGATGATCCCGTCCACTCCCGACCTGGCGGGCGCGACGGTCGAACTGCCGCGGATCCCCGGCTCGGAGACGCGGCTGCGCGAGGGGCTTGTCGCCGTGCGTGAGAGCTACCAGCAGATCGTGCTCGACTGTCCTCCCTCGCTGGGTCCGCTGGCGGTGAACGCGCTGGTCGCGGCGGACAGAGTGATAGTCCCGGTTCAGGCCGAGTACCTGGCGCTTGAGGGGCTGGCACAGTTCCTCGACACGCTGGCGCTGATCCAGAGGGAGATGAACCCGAGCCTCGAGGTCGCGGGCATGCTGCTGACGATGTTCGACGGACGCACGCGGCTGGCACAGGACGTCGAGCGCGAGCTGCGCCAGCACTTTCCCGAGCTCGTGTTTCGCACCGTGATCCCGCGCAACGTTAGAGTGAGCGAGGCTCCCAGTTACGGTCGTGCGGTCATACATCACGATCCGCATTGCCCGGGGGCGGATGCCTATTTCGATCTTGCCAAGGAGGTGGCCGAACGTGGTTGAGCGCGGAATCGGTCGCGGTCTGGCGGCGATCCTGCCGTCGGCCAGCGAGCCCGAGGAGAGTCTGCACGAGATTCCGGTGGAGCTGATCCGGCCCAACCCGCGGCAGCCGCGAGCGTCCTTCGACGAACAGGCTCTGCGCGAGTTGTCGCACTCGATCGAGACTCACGGGCTGCTCCAGCCCGTGCTCGTCAGGCCGCTCACCGGCGCCGGCTACGAATTGATCGCCGGCGAGCGCCGCTGGCGTGCGGCCCGCCTCGCGGGCATCGCTCGCATCCCGGCGCTGGTACGGGCAAGCGAGGACTCGGAGCGCCTCGAGCTGGCGTTGATCGAGAACATGGCTCGAGAGGATCTGAACCCGATCGAGGCGGCCCACGCGTGTGCGGCTCTCGTCGAGGAGCTGGGATTGACGAAGGAGGAGGTCGGCCGGCGTGTGGGCAAGAGCCGCGCCGCGATCTCGAACCTGATTCGTCTGCTCGACCTGCCCGACGACGTGCTGGCGATGGTGGAGTCCGGCGAGCTGAGCGAGGGACACGGACGTGCGCTCCTGCAGGCCCGCGGTGCGGTTGCACAACGCTCGCTTGCACGCCGTGCGCGCGACGAAGGGCTCTCGGTTCGCGCGACCGAGGCGCTCGCTCGCGACGGCGGCGACGGTCCGCGCGTGAGCGCAGCCGCGGTGACACAGATCCCCGCCGACGCAGAGCAGGCGGTGCGGGACGTCGAGGACTCGCTCGCTGCGGCTCTCGGCACAGAGGTTCGTGTGCGCCTCACGAACCGCGGCGGCAAGGTCGAGATCCCGTTCGAGGACCTCGCCGAGCTGCATCAGCTGGCGCAACGGCTGAGCCCCCGCCTGGCCGCCTGAGCAGATAGATGCAGCGGCCGTGCGTTCCGGTTCGTCGTGCCCGATTTGCCGTCGCGACACCGGTTGGAGGCCGGCAACCCTCCGCTAGAATCGCCACTCGCGAGGGCGATTAGCTCAGTCGGTCAGAGCGCCTCTCTGATAAGGAGGAGGTCCCTGGTTCGAGTCCAGGATCGCCCATCTCCTCTTGCAGGGTTTTTTTTGGCCACCTCTACTCGCTTTCGTTGACTGTGTGCTGGGGCGGCTTAGGTGGGGCGGCAGATAGGCCCCCGAAAAAAGGAGTGCGTGAATGAGCGAGGCAGACACCGCCGCGGCGGAGCATGAGGCGCAGGTCACACCCGACGCGATCATGCAACTGGGGACCGCGTTCTGGGGTTCGAAGACGCTGTTGAGCGCCGTCGAGCTCGGGCTCTTCTCGGAGCTGGCGAACACCGGCCCGCTCGATGGCGAGGCGCTGCGCGAGCGCCTGGGCCTGCACCCGCGAAGCGCGAGGGATTTCTTCGACGCACTGGTCGCGCTCGGCATGCTCGAGCGCGAGGGCGACCGCTACGCCAACACTGCGGCGACCGAGCTGTTCCTCGATCGGGCCAAGCCCTCCTACGTCGGTGGGCTCTTGGAGATGGCGAACGCCCGTCTCTACCCGTTCTGGGGATCATTGACCGAGGGTCTGCGAACGGGACTCCCGCAGAATGAGGCGAAGACAGGTGATGATTTCTTCGGCGTGCTCTATTCAGACCAGGCGCGGCTGGCGCAATTCGCGGCTGCGATGACCGGTGTCAGCGTTGGTTCGGGGCGGGCGATCGCGGCCAAGTTTCCGTGGCAGGATCACGGCAGCGTGATCGACATCGGCTGCGCCGAAGGCACCGTGCCGGTTCAGATCGCCTTGGCGCACGAGCACATTCGCGGAGGTGGCTTCGACCTGCCCCCGATCGAGCCGATCTTCGATGCTTACGTGGATCGGTTCGAGCTGGGCGAGCGGCTCAGCTTCACCGGCGGCGACTTCTTCACCGACTCATTGCCGGAGGCGGACGTGCTCGTGATGGGGCACATCCTGCACGACTGGGATCTCGACGAGAAGCGCGTCCTGCTGCAAAAGGCTTACGACGCGTTGCCGAAGGGTGGGGCGCTGATTGTCTACGAGGCGATCATCGACGATCAGCGGCGCGAGAACGTGTTCGGCCTTCTGATGAGCCTCAACATGCTGATCGAGACTCCGGGGGGCTTCGACTACACGGGCGCGGACTGCCGCGCCTGGATGCAGGAGACCGGCTTTCGCGAAAGCTACGTCGAGCACCTGGCTGGGCCTGACTCGATGGTCGTCGGCATCAAGTAGGAGTAGGCAGTCTGGACAAGTGAGCCCCGCCCTCGTTGCGGGCTTCGGGGCCTTCAGAGGCGCCTGGCGCCCGCAAAGAACCTGCGTATTCGCAACTTTCGTTGCATTTTTTGGCCCACTTTGGTATCCAAAACGCTGACGCACCCAGGGAGGGGGCACAGCACCCTCCTCGCGATTCCGTGCGAGAGGGAGCTCAGAAAGCGAGCCGTTGGTGAGACATTGTCTCGTCAGCGGCTCGCTTCGGTTTCATACCCCCCGCTGCGGCTCATCCTCGGAGCTGTTTTTCCGCTCCTTCATGCGTCCAGGACGCCGTCCTCGGCCGCAAGCTTTCTAGACGACCGTTCGATGAAAGTCGTGGCGCGCCGGTCTCTGAGGCCGCGAAGCCATCCACGATGAACAGCAGCAGGGCATATCTCTCGCGTGAGCGTGACAACGGGGTGACTCGATGAGGCGACGGTTGATGCACGTCTTCGGTGGCGGCCGGGGCGAGGATGCAGAGTTGCCGCCGGAGTTCGCCGTGCTCGAACAGAACCTGGAGGCGCACGCCTTCGGAGAGCTGGTGCAGCTCGAGCTGGAGCGATCGAAGCGGGGAGGCCGCCCGCTCAGCATCCTGATCGGTGAGCTCGTGCAGGACCCGACCGAGGGCAATGGGACCGAGGGCAATGGGGCGACCCCGTCGGCGACCAGGCGTGCGCTCAACGTCGTCGCGACGGTTGCGCAGAACCAGAAGCGCCAGATCGACTCCATGGCATGCACCGGCGACAGCAGCTTCGCGCTGGCTCTTCCGGACACGGACGAAAGCGGCGCTCTCGTTCTCGCCGAACGCCTTCGAGGTGCGATCGCCAAGGCTTTCTCCGAGCCACCGCAACCGTCGGTCTGCTTCGGCATCGCATCGTTTCCGCGTCACGGGCGAAGCCCGGACGCGTTGCTCGGAGCTGCGAGCCGCGCGGTGCAGGCGGCCCGCGCGGTGGGCGGCGATCGCACTCTGATCGAGGGCGTCGAGACTCTGAGTGCGATCGTGTGCGTCGGCAACGGTGACGCGGCCAGCGATCAGCGGCTGGAGATCCTGCTCGCCCTCGCCGAGACCGTCGACATACGCGACCAGGGCATCGGCGGTCACTCGCAGACCGTTGGTCGGCACGCCGAGCAGATCGCGCGCGAGCTCGGCTTTCCGGTCAAGACCGCCGATCGGGTAAGGCTTGCCGGCATGCTGCACGACGTCGGCAAGGTCGGCGTGCCGGGGGCCGTGTTGCGCAAGCCGGGGCCTCTGGACGAGGCCGAGCGGGAGCAGGTGAGGAAGCACGCCGAGATCGGCGCGCGGCTGATCGACGACCCCCAGTTCGCCGACGTGCGCGAATGGGTGCTCGCTCACCAGGAGCGCCCGGACGGCCATGGCTATCCGCACGGCCTGAAAGCCGATGAGATTCCGCTCGAGGCGCGCATCCTGGCCGTTGCGGATGCCTACGAATCGATGACCAGCGTGCGGCCATACCGTGCCGCCATGACGCACGAGTCGGCACAGGCAATCCTGTCGGCGTGCGCAGGGACCGAGTTCGACAAACGCGTGGTGGCGGCGTTCATGCGAGTGCTCGAACGCGAGGGCCTGCGCTTTCCGGCCGCCCCTGCGCTCGTGCGCTGAGCCTCGCGCGCCCGCTCACTCCAAGCCGCAGCGGGAGACCTACGCCGGCGAGTTCGTGGTCTATGGTGAGCTGATCTGGCGCACCTCCGGGCTTTTTCCAGCGCCCCCATAGGCCTATCGCTCCATATGGGCGCTCCTATAATGGGCGGCCGAGCCGGCGCAACGTCAAGACGGGAGTCAGCCAGTGCAGGAGATGGTCATTTACGGAGTGAGCTTCGACATGGTGGGCAAGCAGCCGATCGTGTTGCTCAAGACCATCGATGGGAACAAGTTCCTGCCGATCTGGATCGGGCATCCCGAGGCCGCGGCGATCCTGATGAAGCTCCAGGGAGCCACCACTCCACGGCCCATGACCCACGACCTGATCAGCGATCTGATCACCGAGCTGGACGCGACCTGCACCAAGGTCGCCGTCACCGAGCTGAAGGAGAACACCTTCTTCGCCTCCATCACGCTCAAGGTCAACGGCCAGGAGGTCGACATCGACTCGCGGCCATCCGACGCTCTCGCCGTCGCCGTTCGCTGCTCGGCGCCGATCTTCGCCGCCGAGGAGGTCATCCAGGAGAGCGCGATCGAGTTCGAGCACGAGGTCGAGGACACCGAGGAGGTCGTCGACAAGTTCAAGAAGTTCCTCGACGAGGTCACGCCCGAGGACTTCGCCTCCGGCAGCGGCTAGAGCCGGCCGGTGGCCGGGTGATCTAGAGCTACGTGGTTTCTGCGAGCGCCGGCCTCTGCGGGCGCGCAAGCGCGAGCTCGACCAGGCACCCGATCAGCTGCTCGAAGCGCATGCCCCCCGCCTCGGCCGCCTGCGGCAGCAGGCTCGTCTCGGTCAGCCCGGGAATCGCCTGCGCCTCCAGAACCTGAAGTTCGCCCTCGGTCGACATGATCATGTCGACGCGCGCGAATCCATAACAGCCGAGCAGCCGGTACACGTTCGCGGCCAGCTCCTGAGCCTTCTCACTCATCCCGGGCGGAAGCTGTGCCGGGCAGATGTAGTCGGTCTTGCCGATCTCGTAGCGAGCCTCGAAGTCGAAGAAGTACTCGTCCCGGGGAACGGCTTCGACGACCGGCAGAGGCTCCACGCTGCTCTCGCCCTCGATCAGGCTGACGGCCAGCTCACGGCCTTCGACGAAGCGCTCGAGCAGCACCTTGTCGTCGTAGCTGAAGGCCGAGATCAGTGCCTCGGGGACGTCTGCGGGCGAGCGCGCGAACTTGATTCCGAGCGCCGAGCCCTGGGCCGCCGGCTTGACGACGATCGGAAAGCCCAGCCGCTGCTCGATCGTGGGCAGCGCCTCCGCGGCCCCGAACTCACGGAACGCAGTCTCGTTGAAGGCGAAGAACTCCGGCGTCGGGAGGCCGGCCTCGACCAGCATGTGCTTGCTCAGCACCTTGTCCATCGTCCGGATGCAGGCCGGAACGCCGGAGCCGGTGTACGGCATGCCGACGATCTCGAGGATCTCCTGCACCGTGCCGTCCTCGCCGCCGCGCCCGTGCAACGCCACGAAGGCGACGTCGGCCTGCGACTCCCGCAGCATGCGCACGAGCGTGCCGTCGACGTCGATCGGGACCACGTCGTGACCCAGCGTCTCCAGCGCGTTCTCGACCCGCGCGGCGGAGCGCAACGAAACCTGGCGCTCCAGCGAGGGCCCTCCCTTCAACACGGCGACCCGGATGCCGCTCTGCCCTTCGCTCACCGGTCGTGGCGCTTGCGCGCCGAGCGCTTGTCCTGCGCAGCCCGATCCGGGAGGCGCACGACATCGGCCAGCTGTTCGGAGCGCTCGCGTGCGGCGGATGTCTCGCGTGGCTCCTCGCCGGCAGGCTTCGCCGCCGGCCTGCCGACGAAGGTTCCGTACAGTTCGACCTGCTCGCGCACGACCTTGCCGATCCGCCGCACGCCCTCTCGGATGCTGTCCGCGTCGGCGCCGGAGAAGTTGAGTCGCATCGAGTTGCCGCCTCGGCCGTCGACGTAAGCGGCGGCGCCGGGAACGAACGCGACCTGCTCCTCTCGCAGCGCCTTGGCGAGCAGGTCATGCGTGTCGATGAAGTCCGGCAGCGTCGCCCACACGAACAGGCCGCCGCCGGGCCGGGTCCACTCGGCCTCGGCCGGAAAGAACTCCGCCAGCGCGTCCAGCATCGCGTCGCGGCGCTCGCGGTAGAGGGAGCAGAGCTCGCTCACGTACTGTCGCCAGCGGTCCTGCTCGAAGTAGGCGTCGACCAGATGCTGGGTCAGCGAGGAGGTGCAGAGGTCGGCCGCCTGCTTGCCGAGCTGGGCCTTGGCCAGCACCGGGCTGGGAGCGACCAGCCAGCCGAGCCGGATGCCGGGGGAGAGGATCTTGGAGAAGGTCCCCAGGTAGAGCACGTACTCTCCGCCGTCGAGCGCGAACAACGGCGGCAGCGGGTCGCCTTCGTAGCGCAGCATGCCGTACGGGTTGTCCTCCAGCACCAGCAGCTCGCGCTCTCGAGCCAGCTCGACGAGGCGCTTGCGGCGCGGCAGCGAGAGCGTTACCCCGGCCGGGTTCTGGAACGTCGGCACAGTGTAGATGAACTTCGGCCGCCGTTGCTCGCGCTCGAGGCGGTCCAGTGTCTCCTCGAGCAGGTCCACGCGCATGCCGTCGGAGTCCATCTCGATCTGGGCGACGTCTGCCTCGTAGCTGCTGAAGACGGGGATCGCGCCCGGATAGGTAGGCGCCTCGCAGATGACCACGTCGCCGGGGTCGACGAGGGTCTTGCAGACGAGGTCGATCACCTGCTGGCCACCCGTTGTCACGATCATGTTCTTGGGGTCGGCGCGCATGCCCTCCTCGGCCATCACGGACACGATGCGCTCCTTGGTGCTCTCGAATCCGTCCGTCGGCCCGTACTGCAACGCGGCCGCGCAGGAGTCGCGGGCGATCTGCGCCATCAGCGATGCGAACGTCTCCGGCGGAAAGGTGGAGGTGTCGGGAAGGCCGCCGGCGAGGGAGATGATCTCCGGTCGCGCGGTGATCGCCATCAGATCGCGCATTGCGGAGGAGCGCATCTGGTGTGTCCGCTTTGCGAACAGACCGGCGTAGCGCTCTATCTCGTGGCTGGTCGTGTGGTGGCGGTCCGACATCCCGCTGCGGCAATACCGACCCTTGCCTGCCTTTTCGGCGTCCGGCGCCGCTGACCTCTCGCCAGCTCCTGCGCTGCACGCCAACCGATCCTCTATCGTCGATGCCGCGACCAGCAAACCATAGAGGATGGGCTTGGACCTCTTTTTGGCGATAACCCAGGGCACCGGCCTCGCGCTCGCAACGGGCGTGCGGCCCTTTCTTCCACCGCTGCTTGCCGGCGCGCTGGCGCGAGCCGACGCCGGCATCGATTTCAGCGGCACCGACTTCTCGTTCCTGGAGTCGACGCCGTTCCTGCTGGCCGTGGTGGCGATCGCGGCCCTGGCCACGATCGGAGCCAGAGGGATCTCCGGCCGCGCGCCGGCGTTTGCGCTGGCTGCGATCGCGGTCGTGATCGGAGCGCTGGAGTTCGCCGGGTCGCTGGCGCAGGAGGGGGAGCCCGCTGGGCCGGGGATCGCGGCCGGCGCGCTGGTCGGACTGCTCGGCTTCGCCGCCTCCTACAGCTTCTTCGCTCGCGCGAGGGCGCGCCTGGCGACGAATCAGAAGGCTCGTTCCGAGAACCGCGGAGAGGACGGATCGGGCTACCTGGTGCTGTTCGCCGACGCGGCTGCCGTCGTGATCGCCGCTGTGGCGATATTCCTCTCACCGCTCTCACTGCTGCCGCTCGTGTTCTGCCTTTGGCTGCTGCTCGAGCAGCGCCGGCGCGCTGGGCGCAAGTACGAGGGCCTGCGCGTTCTTCGCTGACCCTGGCGCCGAGATGAACAAGAAGCTGGTGCTCGTCGTCGTCGACTCGCTCAAGCGCGAGATGCTCGAACGTGCCGTAGAGGAGGGGCAGGCGCCGCTGTTCGGAGAGATCCTGCGGCGGGGCACCAGCATCGAGGAATGCGTGAGCGTCTTCCCGTCGGTGACTCCCGCCGCGTCGTCCTCGATCACGACCGGCACCGGTGTCGGATCGCACCAGGTTCCCTCGATCAACTGGTACCACCGCGGCGAGGACCGCTACGTCGAGTACGGCTCGTCCTGGCCGGCCACGCGCACGTTCGGCGTCCTGCGCACGATCAAGGACATCGTTTACAACATGAACTTCGAGCATCTATCGAGATCGAAGCCGACGCTGTTCGAGACGCTCGATGACGCTTCGGTGCGAACCGCGTGCACCCCGTTCCTGATCTTTCGCGGCCGCACGCGACACGAGCTGGCATTGCAGGGCTGGATGCGCAGGCTCGCGCGCGCGGCGAACTTCCATCACCCGGTCTACGGACCGGCCGAGCTCTTCTACGGGGAGCTGTACTCGTCGCGCAACGTGGACTGCCGAGCGACGCTGGCGCGACCCGGCACTCGTGATGCCTACTCGGGCTGCGTCGGAGCGCACCTGGCCGAATACGACCTCTATGACTTCATGCTCTTTTCGCTGCCCGACAACGATCACTTCTCACATCGCTATGGGCCGGACGCGACGGTTGCCTCGATCGCACTTGCCGATCGCAGCCTGCGGCAGGTGGCCGAGGGCGCGGGTGGCATCGAGCCCTTCCTGGAGCGCAATGCCGTCATCCTGATGGCTGATCACTCGCAGTCACCGGTGTCGCGGGGCATTCGCCTCACCGAAGCTTTCTCCGACTGGCGTATCGCCCAGCCGGTCGCCCGCCGCTCCGCCGAGGCCGAGTTGGCTGTCAGCCCCGGCGGTCGAGCCGCGATGCTCTACCTGCTCGGTGACGAGCCGGCCCGCGAGGCCGAGATCGGCAGGGTTCTGCGCAGGCTCGAGCGCGTCGACGGCATCGAGCTGGCGGCATGGCGTGCCAACGGCGAGGCCTGCGTGCGCTCTGCCGCCGGAGAGCTGCACTTCGCTCCCGGTGAGACGGCCCGGGACCGCCGCGGTCTCGGGTGGGATCTGGAGGGCTCGCTGCAGACGCTCGAGCTCGAGACCGCTTCGGGCGAGCTGCGGTTCGGCTGCTATCCGGACGCGCTCGGACGGCTGTGGGACGCGCTCTCGGCCGGCAGCACGGGCGACGTGCTGCTCTCCGCCGAGCCGGGCTACGAGTTCGTGGACTGGGGCGGTGCCGATCACGCCGGCGGAGGCAGCCACGGATCGCTGCGTGTCGAGGACTCGATGGTGCCGCTGGTGTTCTGGGGCTGTGGACCGGACGCCCGCGATGACCCGCCGGACGGCGAACGCCCGTGGTCGATCACCGACGTGGCGTCGGAGGTTCTGGGGCACTTCGGCCTCGACGGCAGCGCCGAACGCGAGTAGATGATGGCGCAGGAGCCTGGAACCAGCGCATTCTCACAGCAGGTGCGCACGCGGGCCGTCGTGCGCGGGCGCGTTCAGGGAGTGTTCTTTCGCGACACCCTGCGCAGCCAGGCGCTGCAGCGAGGGGTCAGCGGCTGGGCCCGCAACCGTTCGGACGGCACGCTGGAGGCGGTCTTCGAGGGGCCGCGCCCCGATGTGTCGAGCCTGGTCTCGCTCTGCCGCCGGGGGCCGCGTGGCGCCGAGGTCGATCGCGTCGAGACCTTCGACGAGCCGCCAGAGGGCCTGACCGGCTTTTCGATCGGCTAGATTGATCCGGCCATGGCTAGGGACTCCGCAATGGTGCCGCCCGAGGTGACGGCCGACTCTCGCGCCTCGATCGGGGAGGACGTCAACGACCCGGGCCTGCGTGCCAGGGCGGGCCGGGAGGCGGCCCGCGTGCGAAGCGGGTTGCGCCATCCGCACAACTGGTTCCAGCTGGTGCGCTTCTCGATCGTCGGCGCGACCGGTTACGTCCTCAACCTGCTCGTCTATTCGGCACTGGTGTACGGGTTCGACGTCCAGTATCTGGTCGCCGCCGCGCTGGCCTTCTGCGTTGCGGTCAGCAACAACTTTCTGCTCAACCGGCACTGGACGTTCCGGGCAAGAGGTGGGCGCATGACCTTTCAGGCGCCGCGCTTCGTGATCGTCAGCGTGCTGGCGCTGGCAGTGAACCTGGCTGTGCTGGAGCTGCTGGTCGGTGCGTTCGGCGTGCACAAGATCGCCGGACAGGCGGCGGCGATTCTCGCTGCGACTCCGTTCAACTTCGTCGGCAACAAGCTGTGGAGCTTCTCCCGCTTCGGCCCCGGGCACGGAGGGGCGCCGGAGGCACGCGCCTGACGCTTGCACAGGGTTGGCACGTGAGACGAGGGTGATCGGTGTGCGGCGGCCGGCGCTGCTGGTCCTCGTCGTGCTCGCGTCGGCGCTCGCCCTGCCGTCCGCAGCGGTCGCCAAGGGAAACCAGGCGGCGCTACCGCCGTCTGAGCAGCTGACAAACCCGCTTTCCCAGACCAAGCCGCCCCCGGGCTACAGGCTCTCAGCCCGCCGGGCGATCGAGATCGCCTCCGCATCTCCCAGGCTGCGCGAGAAGCTCGACCCCAAGTACACCGACATGAAGAAGTCCGCCTTCCTGAAGGGCACACGCAGCTGGCAGGTCAGCTTCAACGCCGTCGAGCCCGACGGCAAGCACAGGGGCCGCCAGACCGAGGTGGCGCAGGTGGTGGTCGACGATCGCAACGGTCAGGTGACCGAGGTTTGGACCGGACCGCAGGTGCAGTGGTGGATGGCTCGAGGGATTGCGGGCGCCTTCGGCCGCAGGCTGAATGCGCCCTACGTCTGGATCCCGCTGATGGTCGCGTTCATCGTTCCGTTCCTGGACTTCAGGCGCCCGCTCCGCCTGCTGCACCTGGACCTGCTGGCGCTGCTCGCGTTCTCCCTCTCGCACCTCTACTTCAACAAGGGCGAGATCTTCACCTCGGTGCCGCTTGTGTATCCGGTGCTCTCATACCTGTTGATCCGGATGCTGCTGTTCGTGTACGTGCCGCGGTTCGCGAACGATCACAAGCCGGTGCGGCCATCGATTCCCGCCAGCTATCTCGCCATGGCGCTGGTGCTGCTGCTCGGTTTTCGCGTCGGGCTCAACCTGTCCAGCTCGAACGTGATCGACGTCGGCTACTCGGGAGTGATCGGCGCCGACCGCCTGGTGCACGGCGACGAGATCTACGGCAACTTTCCCGCGGACAACCCGTACGGCGACACCTACGGGCCGTTCAACTACATTGCCTACGTGCCGTTCGAGCTGGTCTTTCCATGGCATGGCCAGTGGGACGACCTACCCGCCGCGCATGCGGCGTCGCTGTTCTTCGACCTGAGCACGATCCTGGGCCTGTTCCTGGTCGGCCGGCGCCTGCGCCCAGGACCGCGCGGCCACGAGCTGGGAATTATGCTCGCCTACGCCTGGGCCGCCTTTCCGTACACGCTGTTCGCCCTGAACACGAATGCCAACGACTCGCTGCTGGCGGCGCTGCTGGTGTACTCGTTCCTGTTCATGCTGTCGTCGCGGATGCGAGGCGGCCTGCTTGCTCTCGCGGGCATGACCAAGTTCGCGCCGCTTGCCCTGGGCCCCCTCTACCTCTCCTATTCGCAGCGCCTGAAGACGGCGCTGCGATTCGTCGCCTCGTTCAGCATCGTGACCCTGATCGTGATGCTGCCAGTGCTGCTCAACGGCAGCATGTCGGAGTTCTGGGACCGCACCGTTGGCTTTCAGCTAGGGCGCGAGTCGCCGTTCAGCATCTGGGGGCAGGAGCAGAGCCTGGAGTGGCTTCAGACGACGGTAAAGGTGCTTGCCGCCGGCCTCGCGCTGCTGGTGGCCTTCGTGCCTCGCCGCAAGACGCCCCTTCAGATGGCGGGACTGGGCGCTGCTGTCCTGATCGCCCTTCAGCTCACACTCGAGCATTGGTTCTACCTCTACATAGTCTGGTTCTTTCCGTTCGTGCTGATCGCGCTGCTCGGCGACGAGCCGCAGCCGGTCGACGGCCGGCGCTCAGGAAACCGGCAGCATGATGAGCTCGATCGACCGCGCGAGCCCGTCGTCGCGTGATTCGACCAGGCAGCCCATCACCCACACATCCTCGTCGGCAGTCTCGAACTTGACCGGCATCTCGGTCAGGAAGCGCTCGATCACCTGCTCCCTGCGCACGCCGATGACGCCGCCGCGGGCGCCGGTCATGCCGACGTCGGTGACGTAGGCGGTCCCCTTCGGAAGCACGCGGGCGTCCGCCGTCGGAACGTGGGTGTGCGTGCCGATCACGGCCAGCGCGCGGCCGTCCAGGTACCAGCCCAGCCCGATCTTCTCGCTGGTGACCTCAGCGTGGATGTCGAACATGATCAGGTCGGCCTTGCCCTTCAGCTCGGAGAGCACCTCGTCCGCGGTGCGAAACGCCGAGCGGCCCGCGTTCATGAAGACGTTGCCGCTGAGGTTGGCGATGCCCCAGCGCAAACCGGCCTTCTCGACGACCGTGTACCCGCGCCCCGGGTTCGAGGGCAGATAGTTCGCGGGGCGCACCACTCGGTCGGTCCCGTCCAAATAGCCATAAACGTCGCGATGCCGGTAGACGTGGTTGCCGGTGGTGAGCACGTCGATTCCGGCGTCGAGCAGCTGCCGTGCCGTGCGCTCGTTGATGCCGACTCCTCCGGCGGAGTTCTCGCCGTTGGCGACGATCAGGTCGGGGGAGTAGCGCTCGCGCAGCGTCGGCAGCGTCGCGACCAGCCCGCGGCGACCGGGCTCGCCCACCACGTCGCCTATGAACATGAGCCGCGCCACTAACAGCGCTGTATACCTGAAAGTGCGTGGCCCGGCCGGAAGCACGCCGTGCTGCCGACTGCGCCGAGGCGATCATTTAACCTCGGCTGCATGGGCACCGGCAGAGCCGACGAAGCAAGCGCGGCGCCGGCCTGGTTGGAGGGGAAGGTGGTCGACTCGCTCGCGGACGGCGGTCCGGTGCTGTGGGCAAGTGGGTTGGTCAAGCGCTACGGAGACCGAGTTGCGTTGGCGGGCGTGGACCTGGAGGCGGGTCGCGGCGAGTTGGTCGCCTGCATCGGCCCCAACGGAGCCGGCAAGACGACCCTGCTGACGATCCTGGCCGGGATCCAGGAGCCCGACGAAGGGCAGCTGCAATCCAGGGCCCACGGCCTCGGCTGGGTGCCACAGCACCCGGCGCTCTACAGCAAGCTCAGCGTGGCCGAGAACCTGCGCCTGTTCGCGCGCCTAGAGCGTGTCGGCGACGTCGACGCCGCGGTCCGTCGCATGCTGGCCCAGGCTCGGCTCGAGGATCGCGCCGGCGAGCAGACGTCGCGGCTATCCGGGGGAAACCGCCAGCGTGTCAACATCGCGATCGGCCTCGTGAGCGAGCCCGAGGTGCTGCTGCTGGACGAGCCGACGGCTGCGCTCGATCCGCGCCAGCGAGAGCGGCTATGGGACTTCATCACCGCGCTGGCGGAGGGCGGCACGACGGTCATCTACGCGACTCACAACGTCTCCGAGGCCGAGCACCACGCCGACCGTGTGTTGGTGCTGGCGGACGGCGAGAGGCTCTTCTGGGGCGAGCCGGAGGAGCTTCGCCGGACCGTCGCGGCGGACGAGCCGCGCGACTTCGAGACAGCGTTCGTCGCCTTCCTTCGTCAACGAGGCCACTGAGAGCCCTCATGGAGCCGGCTCGCTGAGCCCATGCGCTGGCTGCTGATCAAGGACCTCCAGATACTGCGGCGTTCGCCGCTGCTGGTGGCGGTGCTGGTGCTGTACCCGGTGGTGGTCGCGGTACTGATCGGCCTTGCGCTGAGTCGAGGCCCGGACCGGCCGCCGGTCGCCTTCGTCAACGAGGTTCCCAAGCAGGAGAGGCTGGAGATCGGCGGACGCCGGCTCGACCTCGTCAGTGCTCGTGATCGCCTCTACGACCGCATCGACCCAGTGCCCGCCGCCAACCGGGAGCAGGCGATCGAGAGTGTGCGCAGCGGTGAGGCGCTCGCGGCCGTCATCGTTCCGCGCGACGCCGTGCGCAAGCTCGAAAGCCGCTTCGAACGACCGCGGTTGGAGGTGTACGTGAACGAGGACGACCCGCTCAAGGCACGGCTTGTCGACGACACCATCACGAGCCTCGTGACGACCGCGAATCAGCGCCTTTCACGGGCCTTCACGAGCGTGCTGCTGAGATACCTCGACCTGCTCCTTCGCGGTGGGCCGGTGACCGTGCTGGGACAGCAGTTCGACGTGCTCGGGCTGAAGAACGTCGAGCGCATCTCGCTCAGGGCGGCAGCGAAGCTACCCGCCGGCGCGCGGGAGCGCGAGCAGCTCGCCCGCGTTGCCCGCTTCTCCCAGCTCGCACAGCAGAACCTCGATCTGACCGACGATGTGCTGGCGGCGGTGGCGCAGCCGATCACTGTCGAGCGCAGGACCGTGAACGGTGCGCGCGTTCCGCTTACGACGTTTGCGGCCGCAATGGCGGTCGCTTTCTCGTTGATGTTCGTGACGGTGATGCTGGCCGCCGGCTCACTTGCTCTGGAACGCTCCGAGAACGTCTTCAGCCGTCTGGTCAGGGGACCGGTCAGCCGCGGCGCCCTACTGACCGAGAAGGCCCTGCTCGCGATCGTCTGCTCGCTGGCGGTGACGCTGTTGATGCTGCTCGGGCTGGGCATCTTCATTCCGCTGGAATGGGACCGGTTCGGGCTCTGGGTGGTGACGCTGACCGTCGCGGCGACCGCCTTCGCCGCCATGGGGTTGACGGTCGGTGCGTTGGCGCGGGAGCTGTCGACCGCGTCGCTGCTGGCCTTCGCGCTGCTGGTGCCCGTGGCGTTCCTGGCGCTGATTCCGTCGGGGGTGGTGAGCGAGGCCGTCTACGACTTCAGCCGCGTTCTCTCGGCCCTGTTCCCGTTCCGGCCGACTCTGGACGCGATGAGCTCGGCGCTCTACGGCAACGGTGCGCTGGGCGCACCGTTGCTGCATCTGGCCGCTCTGGCCGCGGCATTCGGCCTCGCCGGCAGGGTCGCGCTGAGCCGCTTCGGCTAGCAGGGCCGCTGATGGACCGTATATAGACTTGGTTCATGCCGTTTCCTGCCACTCGACTGAGGCGCATGCGCACCAGCAGCGCGCTGCGTGGGTTGGTGCGCGAGACCGAGCTTTCGGTCGAGCACCTGATCTATCCGCTCTTCGTCACGCACGGCAGCAATCGGCGGGAGCCGATCGAATCGATGCCGGGCATCGAGCGGCTGACCATCTCGCACCTGGCCGACGAGGCTCGTGAGATCGCAGCGCTCGGCATCCCCGCCGTGCTGCTGTTCGGCATCCCCGCCGACAAGGACGACGCTGCCTCGGGCGCCTATGACCCCGAGGGCATAGTCCAGCTGGCGGTGCGCGCCATCAAGCAGGCGGAGCCCTCGCTGACCGTGATCACCGATGTCTGCCTGTGCGAATACACGTCTCACGGCCACTGTGGCTTCGTCCGCGAGGATGGCGCGGTCGACAACGACCTCACGCTCGAGATGCTCGCCAAGACCGCGCTCTCGCACGCGGAGTCGGGCGCGGACGCGATCGCTCCTTCCGACATGATGGACGGCCGCGTCGGCACGTTGCGCTCGCAGCTCGACGCCGAGGGCTACTCGGAGACCCCGATCATCGCCTACAGCGCCAAGTTCGCCTCGGCCTTCTACGGCCCGTTCCGCGAGGCGGCCGATTCCGCTCCGGCGTTCGGGGATCGCCGCGGCTATCAGCTCGATCCGGCCAACGTGCGCGAGGCGGTCAGGGAGGCTGCGCTGGACGTCGAGGAGGGCGCCGACGTCGTGATGGTGAAGCCGGCGCTGCCGTACTTGGACGTGATCTCCCGCGTGCGCGAGGCCGTGGCGGTGCCGGTCGCCGCCTACAACGTTTCTGGCGAATACGCCGCGATCAAGGCGGCGGCGGAGCGCGGCTGGCTGGACGAGCGGGCCGTTGCGCTGGAGTCCCTGACGTCGATCAGGCGCGCGGGCGCCGACATCGTCGTCACCTACCACGCGAAGGACGTGGCAAAGTGGCTGGCGTGAGGCAGAGCAGACCGACGGCCGCATCCAAGGCCGCACCCAAGCTTCGAGAGCGGACCCAGGGCGCCGCCGTGCCTCTGGACGAGACCGACAAGCGCCTGATGAACCTGCTCCAGTCGAGCTTTCCACTCGATCCGCGGCCGTTCGCGAGCATCGCGGAACAGGCCCAGCTGAGCGAGGACGAGGTGCTGAGCCGCACCCGTTACCTGCTCGACCAGCGCATCATCCGGGAGATAACGCCGATCTTCGACACCCCGGCGCTCGGCTACCGCTCGATGCTGGTCGCGGCGAAGGTGGACGACAAGAATCCTCACCGCGGCGCGGGCGTCATCAACGAGCATCCGGGTGTCTCGCACAACTATCTGCGCGACCACGAGTTCAACCTCTGGTTCACGATCGCGGTTCCACCCGACTCGGAACTGGGCCTCGACGGGACGCTCGACCTGCTGGCACGCCTGAGCGGAGCCTCCTCGATGCGGCAGCTGCCGACGATCACGCTCTTCAAGATCAACATGAACCTGGAGATGGAAGGAGGGACCGAGGCGTTGGCGGCGCCCGCGCAGGCGGTGGCCCCGATGCCGCGTGACCCGGTCCCCATCGACGACTTCGACGTGGCGCTGATCCGAGCGATGCAGGGCCCGATGGAGGCGCGCTCCGACGCCTACGCGCCGGCGGCCGAGCGGCTGGGCGTCCCCGTCGAGCGGATGCTCGAGCACTGCCGCGGGATGGTCGAGCGCAAGCTGCTGCGAAGGGTCGCCGCGATTCTCTTCCACCGCCGCGCCGGTTTTTCGGCCAACGGCATGGGCGTCTGGAAGGTGCCGCCGGATCAGATCATGTCGCTTGGCCCCCGCATGGCGGCTGTACGCGGCGTCTCCCACTGCTACCAGCGACCGACGTACGACGACTGGCAATACAGCGTCTTCACGATGGCGCACGGGCGATCGAAGGAGGAGTGCGACGCGGTCCTCGACGGCGTCGCCAAGGTCGGCGGCCTGGGCGGTGACGACAGGGCGACCCTCTACTCCTCCACGGAGTTCAAGAAGATCCGCCTGCTCTACTTCACGCCCGACTACGCCGAGTGGGAGCAGAAGCGCTCGTAGACGCGCGGTCGCGCGAGCTGTACGAGCGCGCCCGCAACCTGATCCCCGGCGGCGTCAACAGCCCGGTGCGGGCGATGAAGGCGGTTGGGCGCGAGCCTCTCTTCATCGAGCGCGGTGAGGGTCCGGAGATCGTCGACGTGGACGGCAACCGCTACGTCGACTACGTCTGCTCCTGGGGCCCGCTGATACTCGGCCACGCGCATCCGGAGGTCGTCGCGGCGGTCGTGTCGGCGGCGGAGCGCGGCACCAGCTTCGGCGCGCCGACGCCCGCTGAGGTAGAGCTTGCGCAGGAGGTGGTCAACAGGGTTCCGTGCGCGCAGATGGTGCGGCTGACCTCCTCGGGCACCGAGGCGACGATGACGGCCGTCAGGCTCTCAAGGGCCGCGACCGGGCGGACCAAGGTGCTCAAGTTCGCCGGCGCCTACCACGGCCACGTCGACGGCCTGCTTGCAGATGCGGGGTCCGGACTCGCGACGCAGGGCATCCCCGCCTCGCCGGGAGTGTCGCCGGCGCAGGCGGCGGACACGGTCGTCGCGTCCTGGAACGACGCCGCCCAGTTCGAGCAGCTGATGGATGCGGTAGGTGACGAGCTGGCGGCCGTGATCGCCGAGGGCGTGCCGGCCAACATGGGAGTGGTGCCCGCGAGCGAAGGCTTCCTCGCCCTGCTGCGCGAGCGCTGCGCGCGGCACGGGGCGTTGCTGGTGCTCGACGAGGTGATCACCGGCTTTCGCGTCGCGCCGGGCGGCGCGCAGGAGCTGCTCGGCATCCAGCCGGACCTGGCCGTGCTCGGCAAGGTGCTCGGCGGCGGCCTTCCCCTGGCCGCGGTGGCCGGCGGGCGGAAGCTGCTCCAGCAGCTGGCGCCATCGGGAGCCACCTATCAGGCGGGCACGCTGTCGGGCAATCCGCTCGCAACCGCTGCCGGGCTCGCGACGCTGGGGCAGCTCACGCCGCAGGCGTACGAGCGGCTGGCCGGCTACACCGAGCGGCTGGCAGCGGGCCTGCGCGAGGCGGCCCGCGCCGCTGGCGTACAGGTACAGGTGGCGTCTCTTTGCGGCCTGCTGACGGTCTTCTTCTCCGATCAACCGGTGGAGCGCTGGGAACAGGCCCGCGCCGCCAACGCCGGCGCCTTCGCTCGCTTCCACGCGGCCATGCTCGAGCGCGGCATCTACCTGCCGCCGTCCCCGTTCGAGGCCTGGTTTCCGTCCCTGGCGCACGGCGACGCCGAGCTCGACCGCACCCTCGCGGCCGCGACCGAGGCCTTCTCGGCGCTTGACGCATGACGCCTGCCCTGCGCGGGCTGCACGGGTTGGTCGCGGCGGAGGACGGTCTGCTCGCCGTCGCTCTCGTGGACGCTACGCCTCCCGACGGCGACGTGTTCGGCCCGCTGGTCGCAGCCGGCGAGCGTGTGGGGGATGCCGGCCGTGAATACGCGCTGCTGGTCGAAAGCATCTTCGAGGGCTACCTGCTGCATTACGGAGGGTCGCGCATCGTCTCCAGCCGCGACGACGACCTGCTGCTGCTTTCGGGCGACTACTTCTATGCGCTCGGTCTCTCGCGGCTGGCCGCGCTTGGCGACCTCGAGGCCGTCGAGGAGCTGGCAGACCTGATTACGCTCTGTGCGCAGGTGCACGCAGCGGGCCATGGGGGACAGGGCGGCGACGATGCCGGCACGACCGTCCTGACCGGCGGGCTGTGGGCCCTGGCGGCGCTCGCCGTCGCCGCTGGGCCCTGGCCCGAGCAGCAGCAGGCCAAGCAGCGTACGCGCCGGTACGAGCCATTCGCGCCACAGGACCTGCGCGCAATCGCACAAGCACGGGCCTCGCAGATCGGTCAGGAGCTACGCCTGCACCAGGCCTTGATAGCTTTTGGTCGCTGGGTCAATGTGTGACCGGCAACAACGTGACAGCGGCAACTTTCCGCACTGCTATGGCGAATGAGACCAGAGACCAAGCTCAGCGGCAGACCGCTTCAGGCAATTCCTACGGCGACGGCGCCGGCGGTGGTGTTCCGACGCTGAAGCCGCCCGGTTACTACGAGGGTGAGACGATGACTCGCCGCATGGTCTTCTCCGGCGGCGCGCTTGCGCTGGGCGGCGTCATGACAGCCGCGATCGCTCTGCCAGCGATCGGCTTCGCCGTCGGTCCGCTGTTCGAGGAGCACGAGCAGGACTACCAGGACGTCGGTCCGCCGAGCGACTTCGTCAACGACAACTACGTACCCCGCACGATCACGATCGCCGCGGGCGTCGGGGAGGCCGGCAAGACCACCATCTACATAAGAGAGGGCAACCCGATCTTCAAGGGGGAGCGCAGCGGCGAGTACATCGCGATCTCGACGCGTTGCGCGCACCTCGGCTGTCCGGTCCGGTGGGTCGTCGCGGCCGAGCGCTTCGTCTGCCCCTGTCACGGCGGTGTCTACGACTTTG
Organism: Solirubrobacterales bacterium; assembly: GCA_038330145.1. Lineage (GTDB taxonomy): Bacteria > Actinomycetota > Thermoleophilia > Solirubrobacterales > JBBDJG01 > JBBQNR01. Next base: position 66,927 of record JBBQNR010000003.1, on the reverse strand, counting down.
AGGGCAAGGTGGCAGGTGGGCCACCGGTGCGCCCGCTCGACCGCTTCGTCACACGCGTCAAGGGAGGGCAGGTCCAGATCGGCCCGCGCTACAGCGTCAACTCGGAGCTGAAGCGCTTTTCGCCGCGCGACCCCGGTGAGAAGCTGGACGGCCTCTGGCAGTACCTCTGGCCCAAGCGCCCATCCGTCCCCTCACCTTCCTGATCCATGGCAACTCGTCCGAAGCTCCCGATCCCCGGCCGCGCTAAGCCCGAGTGGCCGCCGAAGGAGCATGACGGCAAGAACGGCAGCGGGGACAACGGCGAGGTCACCCTCAAGGATCAGGCCGCCGAGGTCTCCACCGGCATGGTCGGCTGGGTCGACGAGCGCACCGGGGCGAGCGGCTTCCTGCGCGGATTCCTGTTCCGCAAGGTGCCGAAGGGAACGAACTGGTTCTACACCCTTGGGTCGGCGACCATGTTCGCCTTCCTGTCCCAGGCTGTCACCGGCGTGTTCCTGGCGATGTACTACGAGCCCGACCCGGCGCGCGCGTACACCAGCGTCCAGCACATAACGAACGACGTCTTCCTCGGCGAGCTGGTGCGTGGCATGCATCGCTGGGGAGCGACCGTGATGATCGTGCTCGTCTTCCTGCACATGGGACGCACGTTCTTCTTCGGTGCCTACAAGTATCCGCGCGAGCTCAACTGGGTGATCGGAGTGGTGCTGCTCGTGCTGACGCTCGCGATGGGCTTCACCGGCTACCTGCTGCCGTTCGACCAGAGGTCGTTCTGGGCCACGGTGGTCGGAGTCAACATCAATGGCACCGGCCCGGTCGTGGGTCCCTACCTGGCTGATTTCCTGCGCGCCGGGCCTGAGTTCGGGGCCACCACGCTGTCGCGTTTCTACGCCATCCACATGCTGCTGATCCCGGTCCTGCTCGCGGCTCTGATCGGCGCCCACCTCTATCTCGTGACGAAGCTAGGAACGACGGCGCCGCCCTGGCTGAAGGCGAGCCTGGACGAGCCGATCGAGAAGGAGCGCGTGTGAGCGCGGCAGTGGCCACATGAACCGGCAGCAAAAAGAGGAGTACCTGCGCGAGTACCAGATCCTGAAGAGCCAGGGCAAGCCCTTCTTCCCGTATGCGGTGATGAAGGACTCGGCCATGGGATTGATCACGATCGTGGTGATCATCGCGATGGCGGTCATCCTCGGGGCAGGCGAGCTGGAGAACCGTGCGGACCCGACCACGACCACCTACACGCCGAGGCCAGAGTGGTACTTCTTCTTCCTGTTCGAGGTGCTGCGGGTGATCAAGCCGCCGGAGCTGGTGCCGCTGGCGACGGTGGGGGTGCCGACGATCGCGCTCGTCCTGCTCCTGCTGCTGCCGTTCTACGATCGCAACCCCGAGCGCCGGCCGGAGCGACGGCCGATCGCCACCACCGCCGCCATCGCCACGATCGCGGCCATGGCCTACCTGACCTACCTCGGAGCCACCGCCGAGGCGCCGGACAAGATCAATCTGCCGGTGGCGGCGAATGTCCAGGCCGGCCAGACCGTGGCCAACCAATCCGGCTGCGGCGCCTGTCACAAGTTCGGCGAGGCCGGAAACGGTGGGCCGGGCCCGAACCTGACGAAGATCGGCGCAAACTTGCCGCGCGACGCGATCGCGCGCACTCTGCGCAGCCCGACGGCGCCGATGCCGTCCTACCGCGACCTGCCGCCGAAGAAATTCAACGCTCTCGTCGACTACTTGTCGGCGCTGCGCTAGCACAGCCACGGCGTTGTCAACGCTGACAGCCGAGAACGGGTCGGCTCGCGCCAGGGAGTCGCAGGTGCGGTCGATGTTCGACCGCATCGCAGGACGTTACGACCTCATGAACTCCGTGATGTCGGCGGGGTTGCATCACCGCTGGCGCTCGCGAGCCATCGGTTTCACCGGCCTGAGCCCAGGTCAGAGCGCTCTCGACGTCTGCTGCGGCACGGGCGACCTGGCGCTGGAGCTGAAGCGCCGTGTCGGTGCGCAGGGGTCGGTCGTGGGCCTGGACTTCTCTGAGCCGATGCTGGAGCTGGCGAGGGAGAAATCCGAACGCACCGGCCTCGACGTCCTCTATCAGCACGGCAACGCGCTCGAGCTGCCGTTCAAGGATGGTGCCTTCGATGCCGCCACGGTCGGTTTCGGTGTCCGCAACCTCGTCAACCTGCGCAGCGGGATCGCCGAGATGGCGCGTGTCGTGCGCGTTGGCGGGCGCGTGGTCATACTCGAGATCACGACTCCTCAGCGTCCGCCGTTGAGCTGGTTCTACCGAGTCTGGTTCGACCGCATAGTGCCGATGCTGGGGACGGTCGCCGGCGACCGTGACGCCTACACCTACCTGCCGCAGTCGGTGCGCCGCTTCCCACCGGCGCCGAAGCTCGCCGAGCTCATGAACGACGTCGGCTTGCGCCAGGTCCGTTTTCTGCTGTTGGCCGGAGGGATTGTCGCCGTCCACTCGGGCACGGTTGTCGAGCACGATCAAACCCCCTGAGGTTAGTTGCGCGCCGCAGGCACCACTCCATTCGACGACGTGCTGGAGGCTGGGGGCACGGGCGTGCGGACTTCGATGGACGAGGTCGAGCAGCGGCTGTCCGAGCTGACGGGCTCCCACGGTCCGCAGCTGGGCGCCGCGGCGGCGGACACCCTTGCCGCGGGCGGCAAGCGGCTGCGCCCGTTGCTCGTCTTCATATGCGGGCGGGCAAGCGGCGAAGCGGGAGCGGGCTCCGCGCTGGTCAACGCGGGAGCGGCGGTCGAGCTGGTCCACATGGCGACCCTCGTTCACGACGACGTCGTCGACGGTGCGAAGGTGCGGCGTGGCCGCCCCACCGTGGTCGCGGTCTCGGGCAGGCCCGCTGCCACCGCGGGCGGCGATTTCCTCTTCTCACGCGCGCTGGCGTTGCTGGCAAGGAACGGTGACGACCAGCAGGTGAGGGTGCTGTCGGATGCTTGCCTGGCGCTGGCGCGTGGCGAGCTGGTGCAGAGGAAGGACACGTTTGCCTCCGGCATCGACGTCGATCGCTACCTGTACCGCTGTGGCCTCAAGACGGCGAGCCTGTTCACGGCAGCATGCCGGCTCGGGGCGCTGGCGGCCGGCGCAGGGACCGAGCACACCGATGCACTCGGTCGCTTCGGCCACGACATCGGGCTCGCCTTTCAGGTGCTGGACGACGTGCTCGACGTCATCGGGCCCGCGGAGCGCACGGGCAAGGAGCGCGGCACCGACCTGCTCGAGGGAACCACGACGCTGCCCCTCATCATCGCCGCGGGAATCGAATCTGGGCTGGCCGGCATCGATCTTCGATCGCTCGCCTCACGTGAACAGGCGGAACGCATCTGCGACCGCATCGTGGCGACGGGAGCTATCGACGAGTCGCGCCGCGTGGCGACCGAGCTGGTGGCCGATGCAAAGACGGCTCTGGAGGAAGTGCTCGAGCCCGAGTCGGCCGAGCTGCTGGAACTGGTCGCCGACCGCGTCGTCGACCGTTATACGTAAGCCAGAGCCCTCAGAGCTCCCCGTTTTCGCGTCTAAGCAAAAGACGCGCCCTCAGAGCTCCCCGTTTTCGCGTCTAAGCGAAAACCGGGCTGTTTTCTAGAAATCCTCGGGGAGGACGTGATCCTCGCTCAGCGCCTTGCAGAAGCGGTCGATCTCTTCCTCCATGTTTGCGTAGATGAGGCTCTTGAGGTCGTCGACCAGCTCGTCGGTGCCGCGGTCGAGCTCCTCATCGAAGAGCTCGACGGTGTCCTGATCGAACACGCCGGTCTGGCCCCATTCGCAATTCGGGCAGCGGAGCGTCACTTCCCAGTGAGTCGTGTTCGCCTCCGTCCAGTGGACGGGGAACACCAGTGGCGATTCGCAATCCGGGCAGACATGCAGCTCACGGCTTGGGGAGCGGCGGCTCGAGTCCTGGAAGTAGACGACCTCGATCGTCTTACCGCTCGGAAGCGAGACTCGCTTGATCCTGTGCCCGTTGTGCTCTTGTTCAGGTGTCTGCATCGTTCTTCCGGACCGGTATCGGCCCTCGGCTTTGGAACCTTTAGAAAAGAGATTTCGCCTTAAACGCGTTCCTCGCCGGATTCAGACCGGGCGGCCTCTTTGCCGGTCCCGGCGCGGCTAGACTCCGCCCCCACCGTGGTACTGAGCGACCGCACCATCAAGGCCGAGATCGAGGCTGGCCACATCGTCATCGACCCATATGACGTGGGTCTGGTGCAGCCGTCGAGCGTGGACGTCCGAATAGACCGCAAGTTCCGTGTCTTCCACAACCACCGCCGGCCCTACATAGACGTGCGGGAGCCGATGGACGACCTGACCGAGCTGGTCGAGGGGGGAGACGAGGAGCCGTTCGTGCTCCACCCCGGCGAGTTCGTGCTGGGCCAGACGCTGGAGCGAATCAAGCTTCCGGACGACACCGTTGCGCGCCTGGAGGGAAAGAGCTCGCTCGGGCGGCTCGGCCTGCTGATCCATTCCACCGCCGGCTTCGTGGACCCCTGCTGGGACGGCAACCTGACGCTCGAGCTCTCCAACGTGGCCAACCTCCCGATCACGATCTACTACGGCATGCCGATCGGCCAGATCTCGTTCATGCGCATGGACCAGCCCGTGGAGAACCCCTACGGCACGGGATCCGTGGGCAGCAAGTACCAGGGCCAGTCCGAGCCCACCCCGTCTCGCTTCTATCGCAACTTCGAGCGCCCGTAACGGCGTTCGTGGAGGCATCCGGCAGCCGGCGTTGAACGTCTGAGCCTGCCCAGGCGCCCGCCTCCCGGGGTAGCGCTACCATTGGGGACAAGCTCCCAGGAAGGCCAGCTAGATGCCAAACATCGGACCGCTCGAGATAGTCATCGTCCTGATCATCGTGCTGATCGTCTTCGGCCCCAAGCGGCTGCCCGAGATGGGGCGTTCGCTGGGTCGTGGGATCCGCGAGTTCAAGGACTCGGTCACCGGCAACGACGAGGACGACGAGCCGCGTGAGATCGAGCGTCCCCGGCGTGATGATCGTGTCACGCAGGCGCAGGCGCCCGCTCCGGTTTCAGCGGACTCGGACGACGGTAGCGCCCGGCCACTCGAGGGCGAAGTCGTCCACGATCGCGAGTCCTGAAGTCAGGCGGCCGGTGAGAACCGCAGCCGCCACGCACTGAAGACGGAGACGCCGCATGCCACGCATCCGTCCTGTCAGGCACGAGGACCGGCTGACGCTCGTCGAGCACCTCGACGAGCTGCGCACGCGCCTGATCGTGTCGGCCGTGACACTGGCAGTCGCCTTCGGGCTCTGCTTCTGGCAGAACGACCTGCTGTTCGACTTGATGAACAACCCGCTGAACGGCCGCGAGCCACTCACCCTGGGCGTGACCGAGCCGTTCTACACGACGGTCACGGTCTCGGCCTACGCGGCCCTGCTGCTGGCGCTGCCCGTGATCCTCTACCAGGCGTACGCGTACGTGCTGCCGGCCTTCAGCCCCCGCGAACGGAAGGTCGCGCTGCCGCTGCTGATGCTGGTGCCGTTCCTGTTCGCCGCCGGGGTGGCGTTCGGCTACTTCGTGGTGCTGGATCGAGCCGTCAACTTCCTGCTCGATTTCAACAACGACCAGTTCAACATCCAGGTGCGGGCGCGGGACTACTACAGCTTCGTCGCCCTCTCGCTGCTGGCCTTCGGGCTGGTGTTCCAGATACCGGTCCTGATCCTGGCCATGGCGAGGCTGGGGATCACGACTCCCCGGCAGCTGCGCAAGAACCGGCGCTTCGCCGTGGTGGCGGTGGCAGTGGTGGCTATGCTTGGTTCTCCGGGGGGCGACCCGGTGACCATGCTGGTGCTGATGGTTCCGCTGCTGGTCCTCTACGAGTTGAGTATCGTCTTGGCCGCCCTCTTCGGCCGGCCCCGTGACGAGCAGGTCCAGGCCGAGCCGGCCCCGGAGGGACCCGGATAGGCTGGCGCCGCCGCCGTCACAAACCGCAAAACCATGCTTTTCGACCTAAAAGGCAAACGCAAGCGCTTCGTGCAGGTCGTGTACCTGTTTCTCGCCGTCCTTTTCGGTGGCGGCCTGATCCTGTTCGGAGTCGGCAGCAACGTCAACGGTGGCCTGATCGACGCCATCAGGGGCAACAACTCCAGCAGCACCGACGTCAGCGCCTTCGAGAAGCGTGTCACGGCGGCGGAGCGCGCGACGAAGGCCGGCCCCAAGAACGACAACGCGTGGCTGGCACTGGCCAGGGCCGAATACAACCTTGCGGTCGCGGGTGACGACTACGATCGCCAGGCCGGCGCGTTCAAGGCCGGCGCGACCGATGAGCTCGAGAAAGCCACCCAGGCCTGGGAGCGCTATCTGTCGCTGAAGCCGAAGCGCCCGGATACCGGCGTTGCGGCGCTGATGGTCCAGGCCTACGGCGGCCTGGTGACCTACAGCGCCGGGGGCTCTCCGCTCGACGTGTTCAGGCAGGCGGCGCGTACCCAGAAGGTGATCGCGACGGAGCGGCCGAGCCCGATCTCCTACTACCAGCTCGCCATCATCTACTACGCGATCGGAGACATCGGCAACGGCGACAAGGCCGCCGACAAGTCGACCGCGCTGACCCCCAAGGACCAGCGCAACACGGTCACCGCTCAGCTCAAAGATGCGCGTAAATCGGGTGTGAAGTCGAAGAAGGAAACGAAGAGGTCCGAGCAGCAGGCGGCGAAGGCCGCGCGCGATGCGCGCAAGTCCGGTCAGGATCCGTTCGGAGCAGCGCCTGGGCAGTCGCCGGTCGGCACACCTTCGCCCACTGGGCCGTAGCGGCGGCCAACGGCGGCCAGCCCCTCCTCCCCCTTGGGTCAAACGAGGAAGGTCGTCCGGGGGCATCCCGCCGCCCGCCGATGAGCTCGGGCGGGTACGCCGCACGTCGTCCCTTCTGGTACTGGGACCAACGGAGCGCCGGGCCGGCGGGCGTGCGTCCATCGCTAGGATGAAAACGACCAGGGCCGTTAGCTCAATTTGGCAGAGCAGGAGCCTCTTAAGCTCAAGGTTGAAGGTTCGAGTCCTTCACGGCCCACTGGAAAAGCCCCGCCGTAAAGCGGGGCTTTTGTCATTTCGGGACGAGCGCAGCTCGGTCGCCATATTCGGATCGGGCGCGCCCGGTGGAAAAGCTTCTCACGAGAGGGGCTTTTAGCCGGTAATCGATGCCCGGTGCGAGAATCTGCGGACGGTGTACTACGTCTTGGTCCTATTGCTCTTCGCGGTTCCAGTCCTCGGTTCCGCTGCGCCTTTCCTGCCGCGGCTGCATTGGTTCTTCCGCCTGCTGCTCCCGTTGCTGGCGCTCCTGTGGATCGTCGATTTCTATCTCTCCAACGATGCTGCCGCTTTCGATTGCTGGCCGAGCTGCACCGACCGGCAGCAAGTTCTGGGCGCGCTCCTCGTCATGCTGCCTCTGCCTTTCCTCGCAACGTTCATCATCGCGATGGTGCAACTGAGAATCGCTCCTACGCCTCTGCGACGGAGAGACGTTCCCCAGTAGCAACTCTGGGCTTGCTCGGCAAGGGCGAGTTTCAGCAATGGGGTCCGGACCCTAGGACATACGTCCACCCCTTCTCAAGTCGGCGCTGCCCGGAGCCGATTTCTGACCTTGCAGGGAGCTGCATCGGGCAAACCCGTCGTGAGGCGGGGTCGCAAAGCTAGGGGTCTCGCATCTTGCAAGGAGGCAAGACAGCCCAGCTACCGGCTCTAATTTGTTTCGAGCGACACGGAGGTTGCTCTGATGTTCAACTCCGCAAGTCCTCCCTACCGGCTTCACAAGGTTGCATGGCCGGTGGGCCTGGCGAGCTTCACGGTGTTCATGACGGCCCTTGCCCTCTCCCTCTCGGGGTTCGGGTACGGGCAGCAGACCGGCTCGACCGGTAACGACACCGCCACGGGAGTCGTCAGCTCAGGCTTGGCGGAGATGGCGGGCAGTCATCCGGCGCGCCGCGTCGAGGTGATCGTCCAGCTCGACCGCGGGACGAACCCCAGAGTGGGTAAGGACCTGATTTCCGCCGCCGGTGGCCAGGTCACCGGCGATCTGCACGTGATCAACGGTTTGGCCGCTCGCATAACGGCGGCGAAGGCGCAGACCCTCGCCTCCTATCCCGGCGTGCGCGTCGTCTCGCTCAACTCGACTGTCAAGAAGAACAGCATCGATGACAGCAAGCTGGCCACCTCCTACGACGCTTCACTGAAGGCGCCGCACGCCTGGTCCAAGGGCGCGACCGGCGAGGGCGTCGGCGTCGCGGTGATCGACACCGGCGTCGCAGGTGACCAGCCGGACTTCCGCGAGTCACAGACCGACCCGACCTCTCGGGTCGTGGCGACCGCGACGATCAACCCGGGCGCGACCAATGACAACGACCAGTACGGCCACGGCACTCACGTGGCCGGGATCATCGCCGGCAACGGCAACAACCGCTCGGATTCGGACCCGCTGCACGGCAATTACATCGGCGTGGCTCCGAACGCGGACCTGGTCTCGATCAAGATCTCCGACGACGAGGGCGACGCGACGGTCCTCGACGTCATCTACGGCCTTCAGTTCGCCGTCGACTTCAAGGACGACTACAACATCCGCGTCGTCAACCTGTCGCTGGAGTCGACCGAGGCCCAGTCGTACAAGACCGACCCGATGGCTGCCGCCGCGGAGGCAGCGTGGTTCAACGGCATCGTCGTCGTCGCCGCTGCGGGCAACCGTGGCTCGGACAGCGACGCCGTTAGGTACGCCCCCGGCAACGACCCATACGTGATCTCGGTCGGCGCAGTCGACGACCAGGGCACCAAGTCGACCGGCGACGACGCGCTCGCAAGCTGGTCCAGTCGCGGAGTCACCCAGGACGGCTACTCCAAGCCGGAGGTCGTCGCACCCGGCGCCCACATCGTCTCCAACCTGGCGCCGGGCAGCGAGTTCGCCGGCATGTGTCCCTCGTGCGTGGTCTCGGGCCAGTACATCCGCGCGGGTGGCACGTCGATGTCGGCACCGATGGTCGCCGGCGCCGTGGCCAACATGCTCGAGCTGCACCCCGGCTGGACTCCCGACCAGGTCAAGGGCGTCCTGATGGACAGCGGCCGCGCGGTCGTCGGCAGCGAGAAGATGATCTCGCTGGCGGGCATCAGCCAGAGCGGCAAGAACGCCACTGCCAACCGGGGCCTCAGCCCCAACGAGCTGATCGACCCGGCCACCGGGAACATCGACTACGAGCGCTCACGCTGGAGCAGATCCCGCTGGAGCAGATCCCGCTGGAGCGGCACCAGCTTTGCCCGCTCACGCTGGAGCTGCGACTGCTCGGAGCTCTCGGGAGACTCGGTCGATCCCTCCCGCTCGCGCTGGAGCAGATCCCGCTGGAGCCGCAGCCGCTGGTCCACCAGCTGGGAGAAGTAGGCAAGAACTCCCCTCCACACCGCAGTACACGACCCCCCCACAGACACCGGCCCGCCTGCAAGCGGGCCGGTGTCGTTCTGCAAGGATGATCATGTCTTGGGTTCGCAGGCAGGCAGGAAACGCGGTTCGAGGGGCACGCTCGCTGCAGTGGGCGTCCTGCTCCTCTGCCTGTCGTTCGCGCAGGCTGCACGGGCCGAGCTGGTGGGGGAGTTCAACGCACGCCTCAAGAACGTCAGGACCTGGGGCGCCTACACGGCCGTGCTGGACTCGCGCATCTACGAGACCGATGGCAGCCCGCCGCCCACCCTCGCCACCGCCGAGGTCCTGTTTCCGAAGGGAGCCTCGATCAGGTCGCAGTTCCTGCGCAATCACTTCTACTGCGACCCGACGCGGCTGGAGCTGACCCGTAACACCACCTTCTGCGAACGGGCGCATTTCGGAAGCGGCGAGTTGGTGCTCGACGGCCGCCCCGCGATTCTCGACCCGGTTCACGTTGCGGTCGAGCTCTATCTCGGTCACTCCACGGATCCGAAGGCGGTGGCGACGATCGTGGCGCTGATCACCTCCAATGAGCGGTCGCATGCCTACGACTTCCAGGTCCACCTGGGAACGCTGTACCGGGAGACCGGTCGCTTCGGCCACCGTCTCGACCTGCCGATCACCGTCACGCCGGTTCTGCCGTCGGTCGTGCTGAAGCTGGCCGAGCTGTCCCTGACGATCAACGGGCTGAAGCAGGTCCGGCACGAGAGGCGCTGCGTTCGGCGCACGCTCGGCTCACGAGGGCGCTGTCTGGCTCGGCGGACCGTCTCCCGCAAGCTCTTCTGGACACGGGTGCCGCGCTGCCAGAAGGCGCGCAGGGTCACCTTCGGCGCCGACTACGCGTTCGAGGGGCGCCCGACGATCCGCAAGCGGCGCAAGGTCAACTGCAAGCGCTTCCTGCGCCGTCCCTCGGCCAAGCGCCACGGCGCCATCCCGGGCGTCTAGGCGATCTTTTTGCCTTTGCGCCGATCCTTGGGGACCGTTGAAGGTGTTTCAGAGAGCGTGAAATCGAACAATCGGCGTCGTGAAAGGTGGCGCAGTGCCGGCGGGGGTCGTTTACGATTGCCCGAAAGACAGGGGATGGAGGCGTGTTGAAAAGGATTCTGGTTGCCGTAGCTGTTCTTGCCGTGATGGTGCCGATCTCGGTTGCCTTTGCTGAGCCCGTGCAGGAGTTCAGCTTCCAGCTCAAGGACGTGAAGCGCGACGGGCGTTTCACGGTCGTGTTCACCTCCAGGACCTACGACACCACCGGAGGGGTGCCGCCGGTGCTGAAGCAGAACTTCCTCCGCATCCCGGCCGGCGCCAAGTTCAACAAGGCGTTCCTGAAGAGGAAGTACTACTGCAACGGCAGCCAGCTGCTTGACTCCCTGCGCCTCAACCCCGAGGGGAACGTCAAGTTCTACAAGCGCATGGAGAACCTCAAGTCGCTCGCCAAGCGGCTGAAGAAGTACCGCTCGGAGAGGAAGAACGTCAGGAATATCGAGACCTGCATCGCCTCCAAGGTTGCGCAGGGCACCGTCCAGGTGGACGCCCGCCCATTCATCAACGAGCCGATTCCCGCGCGCATCTATCTGTTCTTCGGCAAGCGAACGTTGCCGGGCGCAAAGGCCTCGTTCCAGATCATCGGGGTCCCCGACGAGGACGCCCCCGTGGTCCGCAACACGCCGGTGGTCAGGGACACCCGCGTTGCGCTGGCGGCGAACTGGTTCGATGAGCCGACCGAGGGCAAGTACGGCTACAAGCTCGTGCTTCCAGTGGGGCCGATCCAGGGCGTCAACATCAGCGTCTCCGAGGTCAACGTCACGACCAAGGGCCTGACGCTGAAGAAGAAGAAGACAACGTGTGTCAAGAAGAAGAGGGGCAAGTGTGTGAAGAAGAAGGTGAAGAAGAGCAACGTCTTCTGGTTCACGCGGCCGACATGCCCGCCGTCGGGCAAGCTCAGTTTCCTGGCCTTCTACGGCTACGACGCCCCACAGCCCAACATCACGAAGACCGTGGAGCTGCCCTGCCCGAAGTTCGAGTAGGCGAATAGGCAGTACTTCTTCAACGAGGGCCGGTCTTAATCGACCGGCCCTCTGGCTTTCCAAGAGGCTAAGGATGAGGGGTTGGGGGTCGGCACGAGGGGCACCCCGCCTCAGGCACAATCAAAGCCGTCGGCGGGATACCCCTCGCGCCTCCATCAGCCTTCAGACCATCGGGTCGTAGGCAGTCCGACCCGACCCGACCCGGGTCGTAGGCAGTCCGACCCGACTCAGTGCGTAGAGAAACGCGGCAGGATGCGGTCGAGCCAGCGGGGTACGTCCCAGGTTCGCTCTCCGAACAGGCGGATCAGGGCCGGGAGCAGGATCAGGCGAACTACCGTCGCGTCCAGCAGCACGGCCGTCGTGAGGCCGATGCCGAACTGGCGCGTGTTGGTGACCGGTGAGACGGCGAAGGCCAGGAACACGGCGGCCATGATGAAAGCGGCGCCCGTGATGATGGTGGCGGTCTTCTCGAGGCCGTAGCGGATCGCTCCCTCGGTCGTGCCCGTGATCGCCCTGCCCTCGAGCAGACGGCTGATCAGGAACACCTCGTAGTCGATCGAGAGCCCGAAGATGATCGCGAACAGGCCGCTGAGCGCAATCGCATCCAGATAGCCGGGACCTCCGAGCAGCGGCGGGTCGCTCTGGAAGAAGATGATCAGCACTCCCACGGCTGCTCCGACGGTGACCAGGTTGAGGATCACCGCGCAGAAGGCCAGCACCGGCGAGCGGAAGACGATCAGCAGCACCAGGAAGGTCACCAGCACCAGCGTCAGCACCAGGAACGGGAAGCGCGCGGTCGTGGCCTGGTCGAAGTCGTCCAGTAGTACGGCGGGGCCTCCCACGACGGCCTCGGCGTTGAGCTCCTTGGCGGCGTCGCCCGCGAGCCGCTCGAGATCGTCGCGTAGCGCGACGCTGCCGGGATCGAAGGCGCCCCCGTGGGGCACGACGGTCACGCGCGCAGTGTTGCCGCCGTTGCGGGCATTTATCGCGAAGCCGACGTTGGTGCGCGTCTGAGGCTGCGCTCCCTCCACCGCGGCGAGCACGAAGTAGCCGGAGGAAGCCGCCCGGTTGACGTCGGTGCCGCTGCGTCGCAACTGCTCCTGTTGGCTGTCGTTGCGGCTCCGTACGCGCACAACGCCGTCCAGCAGGCGCTGGATGCCGCGGCCGATGCGGTTGCTGCCGGCGGCAGCGTTGTCGAGCCCGGCGGCGAGCGAGCGAGCGCCTCCGTTGCCGTTGGGTCCTGTGAGCAGCGTGTTGAGGCCATTCGACAGCTGCGTGGTGGCGGAGCCGAGGCGGTCCACTCCGCTCGCGAGGTCGGCTGAGCCGGACGCCGTGCGCGCGATGCCGGCCTCGAGCTGCCTGCTGCCGGTTGTGAGGTCGGCGAGGCCCGAGGTCAGGCGCTTCAAGCCGCGATGGATCTCCCTTGCAGCGAGCGCGTTCGTGTTCAGCTCGGTCGTGTAGTCGGTGATGTTCGTCTTCAGCGGGCCGAGCTCTGAGAGCGCACGCTGGACGTCCGCGCGTGCGCGCTGAACCTGGGGGTCGGCGGCGGCGGCGGGCGAGATCGTGCCGAGGTTACGAAGCGCCGACTGGACAGCCGACTGCGACCGGTTGAGAGGGTTGTTGAGCCGGGTGTCGGAGTTCCTGTCCGCGTCGGTGAGCGAGTCGGCCAGCGTCTTCATGTTGTCGCGTAGCCGCTTGGAGCCACGGGCGAGTCGCCTCACCGCGCGTCTGATCTTGTCCGCGCCCTCGTGCGTCTGCGCGACCCCCGCCGCAAGTTGCTTGGTCTGCGGGGTCGCCGCTCGCGTGCCGCCGGCGATCTGCCCCGAGCCGTCCGCCGCCTGCCCGAGGCCCTGGGCGAGCTGGTTCGCTCCGGCGTCGGCCTCCCGCAGGCCGTCCCTGAGCTGGCCGGTGCCCGTGCGGACGCGGCGCAGCCCGCGCTCGAGACGCGCGATCTGGGCCCCACCGGTCACGATCTGGCGCGTTATCTGCCGCAGCACCGCGGTCCGCTCCCGCAGCGCAGCGGGGCCCAGCACGGCATCGACGCCGGAGAGCCGGGCAGCGCGCTCCTGGAAGCTCTGAAGGACACGCAGGCGCTTGCCCGTCGTAATCGGCCCGTCGGCGTGGAAGACGACCTCGTATGGCGTCGACCAGCCCGCGCCGCGGTCCTTCTCGAACGCCTCGTAGCTCTTGCGCGAGGGATTGTCCGGCGGCAAATTGGCGACGTTCGGCGGGCCGGTGTTGAGTGCCAGAGCAGGGGCTGACAGGACGAGCAGCGGAAGCAGCACGAAGAAGGCGGCCACTCCCGGCTTGCGCAGCGCCCGCTCGGAGATTCGCACCCAGGGGTTGGTGCCGCCGCCGATCCCGAACCGCCAGCGGTCGATGTTCGTGCCCAGCAGGGTCAGACCCGCCGGCATCGCGAACAGTGCCACCGAGACGGCGAGCAGGGTTGCCATCACGACGCCCATCGTCGCCGACACGAGCAACGCTCCCGGCGCGATGAACATCGCTCCCAGCATGCCGACCGCGAGCGCGGTACCGGCGAACAGAACGGTGCGGCCCGCGCGCGCGACCGATTCCTCCACCGCGATGGCCACAGTCTTGCCGGCCGCCAGCTCCTCACGAAAACGCGACACGATCAGCAGCGAGTAGTCGACGCCGAGCGCGAGCCCGATCATCGTCACCATGTTGAGCGACAGCGCGTCGACCTCGATCACCTGGTTCACTCCGCCCATCGCCGCCGTGCCGATGCGCGTGACGAGCAGGCCGCTGATGGCGGGAATGAGTGCGGCCAGGGGGCTGCGAAATATCAGCAACAGCATCACGAACAGGATCGGAAGCGCGATCAGCTCGCCCTGGTCGAGCGAGTCGATCGAGGCCTCGTTCAGCGCCCGCACGAGCGGTGCCAGCCCCGTCAGCTCCGTCGTCAGCGGTGGCTGGACGTTGCGCTTCAGGACACGCTCGACCTCAGGTGTCGTCTCGTCGGAGATCTGCTCGAAAGGCTTGCGGACCTGGAGCGTCAGCAGAGCCTGACCGGGCGGTTCGCGCAGCACCCGCGCGCCGCCGATCGCCCACGGGCTCAGAACCTCGACGCCGTCGATGCGCTCCAGCGCACGCACCAGCCCGGGGCCGCGTTCCTCCACCAATCGTGGCGGGCCCTTGAGCAGGATCGCCATGCTGATAGTCCCGCCGAACTGCTGCCGGGTCAGCTCGTCGGCCTTGGCCGACTCGGTGCCGGGGATCTGGAGGTCCGTCTCGTGGACGCTGTTGCGCGCCGCCGAGGCGAAGATGAGCGCCAGCACGAAGGCCAGTGCCCACACGAGCAGCACCGTTCCGGGCCGCCGGGTCGCGAAGCGGGCCAGCTGCCTCATGCCGGCAGGAGCTCGAGAGTCATCCGGATCTCTTTATACAGACAGACCAAACAGCCAAGCGCAGCTTGGCTGTTGACGCGATCCCAGTTGCGTCTAGCGGCGCGCTATCTGGTAGCCGACGTACCGAACGAGATGACGCGCAACCATAAGGCCCGTAACAAGGCCTCCCCTTGCCAACTCCCGCATTCTTCTCTCCCGCTTTGCTCCTACTTCGTGGAACGTCCGTGGTGTCTGACTCTATACGTTCCATAACCAAAGATGCCAATAAAGATCCTGTAAAGCATGCACGTTCTCACGATCATCGGTAACCGACCTCAGTTCGTGAAGGCGGCCGCCGTCTCGCGGCTGTTGCGCGAGCGTCACAGAGAGACGCTTGTCCACACCGGACAACACTACGACGACGAATTGTCCGCCGTGTTCTTCCGCGAGCTTCAGCTACCCGCACCCGAACGATCGCTCGGGGTTGGCTCCGGTGACCAGGCAGAGCAACTGTCGGCGATCATGAGCGCGCTCGAGCCGGTTGCCGCCGAGGCCAAGCCGGACCTCGCGCTCGTCTACGGTGACACCAACAGCACGCTGGCGGGAGCATTGTCGGCGGCGAAGCTCGGGTTGCCGCTGGCGCACGTCGAGGCGGGCATGAGGTCCTTCGACTCCTCGATGCCCGAGGAGCGCAACCGCATCATCGCCGACCACCTCTCGGAGCTGCTGCTGTGCTCGACCGGGGTGGCGGTGCGCAACCTGTCCGACGAGGGCGTCGACGAGGGCGTTCAGTTGGTCGGCGACGTGATGGCTGACGTGACGCTGATGATGGCGCCCGTGGCCGAGCGCGATTCGGACTTGCTCGGGCGACTCGGCTTGGCGCAAGGGTCGTACGTGGTCGTGACGGCCCATCGCGCGGGCAACGTTGACGCCGACGAGCCGCTGGAGCGGCTCGTCGAGCTACTGCTGTCGTTGCCGCTGCCGGCCGTTTTCCCGGTTCACCCCCGCACCCGGGCGCGGCTGGAGAGGACCGGCGCGCTCGAACGGCTGCAGTCGCGCGAAGGGCTGGTGTTGACGCCGCCGCTGGGCTACCTCGACTTCCTGAAGCTGGTCCGCCATGCGCACGCCGTGCTGACGGACTCGGGCGGGGTCCAGAAGGAGGCCTACCTGCTCGAGGTCCCGTGCCTGACCTTGCGGGACACGACCGAGTGGGTGGAGACGGTGGAGCTGGGCTGGAACCGTTTGGTGGGGCTGGACCCAGGTGCCGTCCTGAGGGCGTTGGAGCGGACCGAGAGGCCGGCCATCCATCCCGAGTTGTATGGCGGCGGGCACGCCGGCGAGCACGTCGTGGAGGCTCTCGATGGGTGGGCCCGGCAGTAGACTCGCTCGATGCCCGTGAGGAAGGAAGGCAGGAAGGAAGGAAGGCCGGCATCGAGGCCCACGACGTGAGCGACGCGGTGCGCGTGGGGGTGGTCGGGCTCGGATACTGGGGGCCCAATCTGGCACGCAACTTCGCCTCGCTTGAGGACAGCGAGCTGCGCTGGTGCTGCGACCTCTCCGCCGAGGCGCGTGAGCGCTGGGCGAAGACGTTTCCGTTCGCGAAGTTCACCGACGATCTCGACCAGGTTCTGGGCGATCCCGATCTCGACGCGGTGGTTGTGGCGACCGGTGTTCCGTCGCATGCCGCTCTGGCACTGCGCGTGCTGGCGGCGGGCAAGCACTGCTTCGTCGAGAAGCCGCTCGCGCGCTCGGTCGAGGAGGCTGCCGCCGTTGCCGACGCCGCCGGCAGCTCCGGCCGTGTGCTGATGGTCGGTCACCTGCTGGAGTACCACCCTGGAGTCCACAAGCTGAAGCAGATCCTCGATTCGGGAACCCTGGGCGATCTCTACTACCTCTATTCCAAGCGCCTCAACCTGGGCAAGATCCGTGAGGACGAGAACGCGCTCTGGAGCCTGGGAGCACATGACGTCTCGGTTGTCCTGCACCTGCTGGATGGGGAGGAACCGGAAGAGGTGGTCGCCCACGGTGAGTCCTTCGTGCGAGACGGCGTCGAGGACGTCGTCTTCTGCAACCTGCGCTTCCCCTCCGGCAGAGCCGCCCACATGCATCTCTCCTGGCTCGATCCCCACAAGGAGCGCCGCTTCACGCTCGTCGGATCGCAGCGCATGGCCTCGTTCGACGACATGGCGCTGGACGGAAAGGTGACGGTCTACGACAAGGGCTTCGACCCCGACTTCCACAACTACGGCGAGTACATCACGCGCTCCGGTGACGTGACCAGCCCGCAGGTCTCCAACGAGGAGCCGCTGCGAATCGAGTGCCGGCACTTCGTCGAATGCATTCGCACAGGGTCCCAGCCGCGCTCGGGCGCGAGCAGCGGCCTGCGGGTCGTGCGCGTGCTTCAGGCGCTTCAGCGCTCGCTCGAGTCCGGCGGGGTGGCGGAGAGGCTCGAGCTTGTGCGCTAGTGGTTCGGGATCGGCCGCTGGGCAGGCGCTCGCGTGAAGCTCTGCGTCCATTCCTCCGATCTGGCCCCGGGCCTCATGCTCGGCCACGAGGTGGAGCTAGGTACCGGGCTCGTCGTCGGTGGCGGGGTGGTGATCCACAGCGGCACGATGGTTGGGGACGGCTGCGAGCTGCAGGACCTTGCCGTGCTCGGCAAGCGCCCACGCCTGGGCCGGCTTTCGACGTCCAGCAGTCAGGACCTGGAGCCACTGATTCTCGAGCGCAACGCGGTCGTCTGTGCGGCGGCAGTCATCTACGCCGGCGCACGTATCGGCGAGAGCGCGATCGTCGGCGATCATGCCCAGGTGCGTGAGCAGACGACGATCGGAGCCAACAGCGTGATCGGGCGGGGCTGTGGCATCGAGACCGAGGTCTCGATCGGAACCTTCGTGCGCATCCAGTCCAACTCCTACCTGGCGTCTCGCACGGTGATCGAGGACGACGTGTTCGTGGGGCCGGGCGTCGTCACCGCCAACGACAACGCGATGGGCCGCCACGCTCCCGACGAGAAGCTGCGCGGGCCCGTGCTGCGCCGCGCCTGCCGCGTCGGAGCCGGTGCGGTGCTGGTGCCCGGCGTCGAGATCGGTGTCGAGGCATTCGTCGCCGCCGGCGCGGTCGTGACCAAGGACGTTCCGGCTCGGGCCGTCGTGATGGGGGTCCCCGCTCGCCAGGTGCGCGAGGTGCCGGCCGAGGACCTGCTGGAGATGTGGCGCTGATGGCGGAGCGCGCTTGAAGATGCGCCGGAGGCGGAGGAGGGTTCCGCGGCACTTGGACCACCTCGACCGCCGCACGCTCGGCCTGGGCCTGGTCGCGCTCGGCACGGTCGGCGCCGTCGCCGCCGGCGAGGTCGGGCGCCTGTGGCGCCGCCGAGTCGTCGTCGAGGACGCTGGAACGGCGCCGGAGGTGCTGCAGAAAGGAGCTCGCGCCGCTCTCGACACGGTCGAGGTCGGTCGACGGGGCTACCGGGAGGCCACCTCCGGCGAGACGGTGCTGTTCAACCTCCTGTCGGCCTTCGTGCTCTCCTCCAGCCTGATCCGGCTGACCGCCTTCGGCAAGCGCCGCGGCATGCGGCCGTTCTTCGACGTGATTGTCGGACGCACCCACGTTCATCACTTCATCCCCGGCATCGTGATCGCCTTCGCCTCCGGCGCAGCGGCACTGTTCGTACGTGACGACACCTTGCGGGAGACACTCGCGATCCCGCTCGGCGTCGGCATGGGGTTCACCTTCGACGAGTCCGCGCTGCTGCTGTCACTCGAGGACGTCTACTGGACGCGCGAGGGGCTGGTCGGGATCCAGATCACGTTCGGCATGACGTCGCTGCTGGCGGCGACAGTCATCGCTCTGCGCATCTTGCGCCGCGGCGAGCGCAGCCTGGAGGAGCAGCACGAGATCCCGCGTCCTGTGCGGGATCCGTTCGGAACCTAGGCCCGCACGCACGGGGGCCGCGGCATCAATCCCTAGGCAGCGCGTCGCCGGGCGCCGATACCGCGGGTGCCGTTCATCCAGATCACCTGGTCGCGGCCCGGGCCGACGCCGACAAGCTCGACCGGCACGCCGACGAACTCGGAGACGAAGTCGAGGTAGCGTCGCGCCGCGGCCGGCAGGTCGGAGGGGCTGCGACAGTCCCCGAGCTCCTCCTCGAAGCCGGGCAGCTCTTCGTAGACCGGCTCGGCGGCGTGCAGGATCGACTGGTGGTACGGGAAGTCGTCGAAGATGGCGCCGTCCGGATGGCGGTAGCGCGTGCAGACCTGGAGCGGCTCGACGCCCGCCAGAACGTCGAGCTTGGTGATGACGAGGCTGCTGAGGCCGTTGATGCGCGCGGCATATCGCAGCGCGACCAGGTCGAGCCAGCCGCAGCGGCGCTGGCGGCCGGTGGTCGTGCCGTACTCGTGTCCACGCTCGAGCAGGTGCCTGCCGGTCTCGTCGTCGAGCTCGGTGGTGAACGGCCCGGCTCCGACGCGCGTCGCATAGGCCTTCGCCACGCCCCAGACCTCGTCGATCTCACGGGGCCCGACGCCGGCACCGACGCATGCCGCTCCGGCGACCGGGTTGGACGAGGTGACGAACGGATAGGTGCCGTGGTCGGTGTCGAGCAGCGTGCCCTGCGCTCCTTCGAATACAACGGTCTTGCCCTCACGCAGCGTCTCGTAACAGAGCTTGGCCGTGTCGGAGATGTAGGGCTCGAGCCGGTGCCCGTAGGTGACGTACTCCTCGGTCATGGCGTGTAGGTCGAGCGCCGGGTCCTTGGCATGTGGCCGCAGGGCATGGCGCTTCGGTTCGAGCGCCGCCATGATCTTCTTGCGCAGGATCTTCTCGTCGAGCAGGTCCTGAACGCGGATGCCCAGGCGCGAGGCCTTGTCGGCGTAGCACGGGCCTATCCCTCGGCGGGTGGTGCCGATGCGGAGCTTGCCCAGCCTCGCCTCGCCGGCCTGGTCGAGCAGCACGTGGTAGGGCATGATCACGTGGGCGTTGGCCGACACGTGCAGCCCGCTGATGTCGATGCTGCGGCGCTTGAGGGTCTCGAGCTCGTCCAGCAGCACGCGCGGATCGACCGTGACGCCGTTGCCGATGGCACAGTTGAGGCCCGCGTAGAGGATCCCCGAGGGGATGAGGTGGAACTTGAACTCCTCGCCGTCTCGGACGATTGTGTGACCGGCGTTGTTTCCGCCCTGGAAACGGATCACGAGGTCGGCTCGCTCGGCGAGCAGGTCGGTGACCTTCCCCTTGCCCTCGTCGCCCCACTGGGCGCCCACTATCACCAGTCCAGGCATGTCCTAAAGAAGTCTAGAAGGCGTCAGCGCCGGCGATGGGCGGGCATCATGCTCCGGCCGCCGACCGGTAATAGCGCTCAGGGTTGACGATGCGCTGGTCGGCGCCGTAGAGGGGCCACAGCTCACCGCAGATCTCGTTCAGTCGAGAGGCGGTGCGGGCGCCGACCTGACGCTCCAGCTCGTCGTAACCGAGGTTCGTCGTGGCGACGATCGAGCGCTCGTCCTCGTAGCGCTGGTTGATCAGCGAATAGAGCTGCTCCAGCACCCAGTCGGTCTGCTTCTCGGCACCCAGATCCTCGAGGTGAAGCAGCTCGACGGCCGAGAGACGGCGGAAGAAATCCATGTAGGAGCGCTCACCCGGGTCCGCGTTATAGGTGTCGCGGATCTCGGCAAGCAGCTGGGGCACGGAGTAGATGGCGACGCTGCGGCCACTGTCGATGGCGGCCTTCGAGATCAGCATCGCGAGCGTCGACTTGCCCGTGCCGATGTCGCCCGTGAGCCACATGCCCTTGCCTGAGGCCAGGTTTCCCTCGATGTCGTGGATGAAGTGGCGCACCTCGCGCACGATCGCCGGGTTCAGCTGTTCCAGCTCCGGCAGCGGAGAGCGATCGAACGAGACACCGCGGTAGCGACGCGGAATCACGGCCGCCACTCCCACGCTGCGCGCTCGCCGCACCCGCACCGCACGGCAGCTGCAGGCAACGGCCTCGTCGTTGTCGTCCAGCACGAAGCCGGCGCCCTCGCACTTCGGGCACACCCACTCGCGGCCGTCAGAGCCGTTCGTCACTCGATCGTGGGCGCTTCGACGGCCGGCTGCTCGACCGGAGCGTTGGCGCGGGCAATGCTTGCGAACTTCGGAAAGCGCTCGAGGAACGTCAGGTCGATTGACAGCCCGGCCGGTCCGTTGCGGTGCTTGGCGATGTTGATCTCGGCCACGCCCGGCTTCTCCGTTTGCTCGCCGTTGTAGTACTCGTCGCGATAGATGAACATCACCAGGTCCGCGTCCTGCTCGATCTGGCCGCTCTCGCGAAGGTCCGACAGCAGGGGGCGCTTGTCAGGGCGCTGCTCGGGCGAGCGATTGAGCTGGGAGACGGCGATCACCGGCACGTTCAGCTCGCGGGCGAGGATCTTCAGCCCACGGCTGATCTGGCCCACCTGCTCGACACGACTCTCCGAGGACCGGTCCGGCCGCATCAGCTGCAGGTAGTCCAGGATGATCAGGCCCAGGCCGTCCGTGCCACGCGACTTCTCCTGTGCGTGCAGCCGGCGTGCCTTTGCCCGCAGCTCGAGGATGTCGATGTCCGAGGAGTCGTCGATCCAAAGCGGCGCGCGCTCGAGCGCATCACAGGCCTTGATCACCCGCGGCCAGTCGTTGCGGGCGACCTGGCCCTTGCGGAGCTTGTCGCCCGACATCCGTGCCTGGCTTGCGATGAAGCGCTGAGCCAGCTCCGTCTCCGACATCTCGAGCGAGAACAGCGCGACCGCGCGGTTGTACTTGACCGCCACGTTCTCGGCGATGTTCGCGACCAGGGCGCTCTTTCCCATCGACGGCCGGGCGGCGAGCACGATCAGGTTCGACTTCTGGAAGCCGCCGGTGATGTCGTCGATGTCACGAAAGCCCGACGGCGTTCCCGTCATCGATTGGCCGTCTCGCGAGAGGCGCTCGAGCGCGTCGAGGTGCTCGTGCAGCACCTCCTGGATGGACCGGAATTCGCCCGAGGTCTCCGCGTGGGCGATGTCGAACAGGCGCCGCTCGAAGTGCTCCATCAGATGCTGGGGCTCGCCCTTGCGCTCCGACACCTGGGCCTGGATCTCGTGCGACAGGCCGAGCAGCTGGCGCAGCATCGCCTGCTCCTTGACCAGCATGCCGTAGTGGACGACGTTGCCGGCCGTGGGCACGCTGGAGGCAAGCTGGTGCACGTATGGCTTTCCGCCCGCCTTCTCCAGCTCGCCGCGCTCCTGCAGCTCCGTGGAGACGGTGAGCGGGTCGATCGCCTCGTTCTTCTCGTTGAGCGCGATGACCGCTCTGAAGATGACGCGGTGGGACTCGCGGTAGAAGTCCTCGGCCCGCAGGTGGACGTCCGCGATCACCGGCGCGATAGCCGCCTCCGCGATCAGCATCGCGCCAAGCACGGACTCCTCGGCCTCGATGTTCTGAGGTGGGGCTAGGGCTGTTTCGGCCGGCGCTACCGTCAACGCCCGTCAACCATCGAGGCGTCGGCGGCGGGGATCAATTCTGGTCGACCACCATCGTCTTGACGGAGGCCGTGACGCCCTCGGCGACCTCGACCTCAACCATGTGGGTGCCGAGCTCCCTGATCGGTGACTCGAGCTTGATCGCGCGCCGGTCGATGCGGAGGCCCCGAGCCTCCTTGATCGCGTCCGCCACCTCCTTGGCGGTCACCGTGCCGAACAGGCGGCCGTCCTCGCCGGCCTGGTGAGGGATCGTGAGCACGGTCTTGGAGAGCAGCGCCACGGTCTCACGCGAGCGCTCCTCCTGCTGCTGTGCCGCCTGCTCGACCTGCTCGAGTCGCCGCTGGGCGGCGGCGATCGATGCCGGCGTCGCCGGCTGCGCCAGTTTTTTGGGGCCGAGGAAGTTACGCAGATACCCGGAGGAGACGTCCACCACGGCCCCGGCCTCGCCGAGACCGTCGACGTCCTTGAGCAAGATCGCCTGTGGCATCAGCCGGTCACCCCCGTCTGCGTACGAGCGAGCTGCCTGCGGCCGCACATGATGTCTAACGCTCGGCTACGTAGGGAAGGAGCGCCAGCTCGCGAGCGCGCCTGACGGCGTTGGCCAGCTGGCTCTGGTGCCGCCGGCAGGCGCCGGTGATGCGGCGAGAGCGGATCTTGCCGCGATCCGAGAGGTAGCGGCGAAGGGACTGGAAGTCCTTGTAGTCGATGGTGTCGACCTTGTCCCGACAGAAGTGGCAGCTCTTCCTGCGCCCGCCGCCGCCGGAGGGGGACGATGTCCGCGGTCGCCTACTGGGGGTGCTTCTCTTTGCCAAACCGATTCACCTGCCTGTTAGATCCTCTATCCGATCGCCCGCGTGGGCGTCGATCCGCTCCCGGTTAGAAGGGGATGTCGTCGTCCGACTTTCCACCGACCGCCGCACCCTCGAAATCCGAGGTGTCGGCCTGTAGATCAGACTCCGGCGCCCCATTCTGCTGGCCACCGCCGCCACCTTCACGCGACCCGAGAAACTGGACCGAGTCAGCAATGATATCGACGGACTGCCGCTTGCCGCCGTCCTGTGCCTCCCACTCGCGCCAGTTGAGGCGGCCGTCGACCGCGACGGGGCGGCCTTTCGCCAGGTACTGGGCGCAATTCTCGCCCTGCTGGCCCCAGACGGTGATGTCGAAGTAGTTCGGCTTGTCGACCCACTGGTCGCCTTCCTTGCGGCGGCTGTTGACGGCTATCCGAAGGCTGCACACCGAGGTCCCGCCCGGCGTAGAGCGCAGCTCAGGGTCTCGCGTGAGATTGCCGGTGACGATGACACGGTTGATGTTGGTTGCTGCCACTTGCTCGTACCCCCTTGGTGGCTGCGAAGCCACTGAAGTCAGTCTTGAAGAACTCAAACAGTCTAAGCCTGTACCCGGCCCTACTCGCCCCCGCGGAGCGTCAAGCAGCGCAAACAATTCCCAAAATCCAGGCTCGCAAGGTCTTGGTCGGGAGCAAGGCCGCGATCAGGAAGGCGAAGGCTCGGCCGGCGCCTCGGATGGCGGCGGCGCGGCCTCGGCCAGAGAGCCTTCCGCGGCCGTGGGCTCCGGAGCCTCCGCCGGAGCAGCGGTCTCGGCCGGAGCAGCGGCCTCGGCAGCGGCCTCGGCAGCGGCCTCGACCGGAGCAGGCTCGGCGGGAGCGGCATCAACCGGTGCAGGCTCGGCAGGAGCGGCTTCGGCTGGAGCGGCTTCGGCCGCAGCCGCATCAGGCGCGCCGCGCTCCGACTCCGCGTAGCGCGGCGCCGAGGCGCTCGGGCGGGGAGTCGTCGTGGGAATGCCTTTGTCCAGGCGGATGATGCGGTGGCGCAGGACGGCGTCGTCGATCGAGAGGTTGTGCTCCAGCTGCCCCAGCAGCTCGGGAGCCGCCTCGAACTGGAATAGGTGGTAGTACGCCTCCGGCCGGTGGTCGATCTCGTAGGCCAGCCTGCGCACTCCCCATTCGGCGTCACCCTTGAGGTCGCCGTCGCCGGCGTCGATCGAGGTCTTGACGCCCTGAAGGATCCCCGTGCGCCGGTCTTCTGGCACATCGGCGTCTATCAGGACCATCAGGTCGTAGGCTCTGTTGTCCCTCTTGCCCATCAGCGAGGGCTGACTATAGCGACAGATCGCTCTCGGCCCCCGGGGTGAGCAGGGCCGGCCGCACGCTTAACCAGGGGTGCGACCCCTGCTGCCTGAGAGCTCGCCACGAGGCGGCCTGCTGCGGCGTGTCCGGTGGGGCAACGTCGGTCGCCTGGCGCTTGGCGTACTGGCACTGCTCGTGCTCGTGTATGGACTCACGCGTCAGGGGCCGGCGCCAACCGCTTCGCCTGACGCCGCGATCGGCCCGAGCGATCCCGCAGTGTTGCCGATGGAGCCCATTCCGCGCGCGCCACGACGCAGTGCCCGGCCCGTGAAGAGTCAGCGGCTGGCAGGGCGCCGGGCCAATCGCCGCGGAGACCGCGCGCGGCTGCGCCGAAGCAGGCGACCGCGCCCCTCGCCGGGTCCAAGACGCCTGCCACCAGCGTTCCGCCCGCAACCGCCGACGGAGCCTTCGGGAACGGATGAGTTTGTCCCGGGCTGACAGTCGGGGCCTACCGCAGTGGGTCGCGCAGCTCGGCTTTCGCCGGCAGCCCCTACGGCAGTGGCGCAGCAGAGTGCTTCATCTCAATGTCGGCGAGCTGATCGCCGATCCAGCCTTCGGGGCTGCGCTGGGCGATGATGTCCTGGAGGTGCTTCATGCGATCGGCCCGCACCTCGGGCGATGCCGTCAGGGCCATGTGGATGGCGTCGGCCTGCTCCTGGACGTCGAACGGGTTGACGGTGATCGCGCAGTCGCCCAGCTCCTCGTGCGCGCCCGTATTCTCCGACAGCATGATCATCCCGTTGCGCTGGTTGATGAGCGGTCCTTCCTTGGCGACGAGGTTCATGCCGTCCCACATCGCGTTGACCATCAGGAGGTCGAAGTGCTTGTAGAGCGCGACCGCCTCCTCGAAGTCGTCGCGCAGGCGGAGGTCGATGGGCATCCAGTCGGTGGTGCCATGCCGGTGATTGATAACCGCGACCAGCGCCTCGATCTTCTCCAGGTACTCGACGTACTCGGGGACGTCCTGCCGCGACGGCTGAAGGTGAGCTATGAAGGTCACCTTCTCGCTGAACTCGGGGTGCTGCTGCAGGAAGATGTCGAAGGCCGTGAACCCGCGCAGCACGTTCTTGGACAGGTCGGCGCGGTCCACCCTCAGGATCATGTGCTCGCGGCGGCGGCGCAGGATCTCGGGCTCG
Source organism: Solirubrobacterales bacterium (assembly GCA_038330145.1). Classification (GTDB taxonomy): domain Bacteria; phylum Actinomycetota; class Thermoleophilia; order Solirubrobacterales; family JBBDJG01; genus JBBQNR01. Next base: position 41,375 of record JBBQNR010000003.1, on the reverse strand, counting down.
TAGCTTGCGACGGCCTCGCTGCCGGCGATGCGCTGAAAGCCCTCGACGTCGATCGACAGGGGGTACGCCCGCACCCAGGTCTCGCGGTCGTTGAAGAAGACCGCCCCGCGAGCGTAGTCGGTGTCCAGCCCCATCAGCTCTCGGCAGCACTGCATGAAGTTGTTGCAGTAGGAGCGCGTGTGGAAGCCGACGATGTCGTTCGAGAGCAGGCCCTCGAAGATCTCGGTTCGCATCTTGGCCGGCAACACGCGCCAGGCATCGGGCTGCGTCCAGGGAATGTGGACGAACTGCTGCAGGAAGGCGTCTGGTCGCTCGCGGCGGATGATCGAGGGCGCCGTGTAGAGGTGGTAGTCGTGCACCATCACGACCGCGTCCGGCATCTGCTCGATCTCCTCAAGCACCGCTTGTGCCAGGTCTTCGTTGACCCGCTTGTAGCCGTCCTCCCATGCCTCGCGCTCCTCGAGGCGGATGTCCGGGACGTTCGAAAGGTCCCAGAGGTAGTGCTGGATGAACCAGAGCAGCGGATTTGCGATCTGGTTGTAGAAGCGGTCGTAGGCGTCGGGGTCTGAGGCCACGAGTCGGATGCGGTAGGTGACCTCGTCGAGCTCGATCTCGAAGCTGCGCTCGTCGTGGCGGCGGCTGACCTCGACGTCCTCGTCCGTCATCGCCGACGCGACCCAGAGCGCCCGCCGCTTGCGCAGCAGCCCGGTCAGGGCCGTGACCAGCCCGCCACCCCCCCGCCGGTGGGTGATCTCCCCGGATTCGTCGCGCTCGAAGGTGACCGGTCCCCTGTTGGAGACCAGCACCAGCGGGCGGTCGTCTGAGGTCACGTCAGCTCCGTGAAGATCCTGAGCCAGTCACGAAGCAGACGTGGCATCAGGAAATGCGTGCGGACGTACTCCTTGCCGGCTCGCCCCAGGCGCCTGCCCAGCTCCGGGTCGTTGAGGATCTTCAGGCAGCACTCCGCGGTCTCCTCGGGTGAGTTGACGAGGAACCCCGAAACGCTGTTCTCGATCTGGAGCGGGATGCCGCCGACGTTGCCGGCCACCGTCGGCCTGCTCTTCCAGAGCGCCTCGGAGACGGTGAGGCCGAAGCCCTCGCGCGTCGACTTCTGGAGCACGATGTCCGACATCGACTGGAAGGCGTTGACCTCGATCGCGCCGACGTTGTTGAGGTTGTTGAGGATCTTGATGTCGGGATCGTCGGCCGCGTACTTGTAGGTCATCTGGAAGTAGTCCCAACCCTCGGGGTCGTCGGTCGCCAGCGAGCCGACCAGGGCAAGCTGAAGGCCATCGACCTCCTTCTTCACGATCCGGTACGCGTCGATGACGCCGACGGGGTCCTTCCAGGGGTCGAAGCGCGACACCTGGGTGATCAGCGGGCGGTCGGGATCGACGCCGAACTGGTTGCAGACGAAGGCGGCGTCGTCGGGGGAGAGCGCCATGTTCTTCGGCGAAAGCGGGTCGATGGCCGGCGGCACGATCTCGACCTTGCCGTTGACGCCGTCGGGGACGTAGCTGGCCATGTGGAAGACCGTGGCGTCGTGGGGCACCAGCAGCGGAAGCAGCGGGTCGAGCACTTCGCGGTTCGGTGTCGAGAGGTCGATGTGACAGCGCCAGACCCAGCTCGCGGTGCTGTCCTCGAGCAGCGAGCGCATCGCCACCGTCTGCGGGTCGTGCGCGATCACGACATCCCAGTCCCCCTCGAGCTGCCGCGCGTTGAGCTCGGAATAGCGGTGGAAGATCTCCCAGTCCTCCTCCGACAGCGAGTGCGGGTTGCCCTGGAGGGCGTTGTGCATCATCTTCGTGACGTTGAAGAACTCCTCGCGCCCGATCAGGATCTGCCAGTCGCAGTCAAGGCCCACGTCCCTCATCAGGGGCACGAGCGCGTAGAGGATCTCCGAGACCCCGCCTCCCATGGCGGTCGCGTTGATGTGCAGAATCCGCTTGCCTCTGAGCGGCTCGGCGAGGTCGTTGATCTCCTCGATCAGGGCCTGCCCGGCGAGGTGCCTGTAATCGGCAATCGACTTGGTGCCGACGCCTACGGGTTGTAGCAACCTTGCTCCTTCAAAGCTTGCTTGGGGGACTCGAGCTCAAACTTGGGATTTTCGGCAGCGATTCTGCCGCCGAACCCGATATTCCAAACATCGGCCGGCTGAGGCGAGTTGCAAACCTCGGCGAGATTCTTTCAATTAAACCGGGCGTGTAGGCGGCGCAGGCCCTCCTGGATGGAGGACAGCAACTCTGAATGGAGCTCCTGGTTCGATGCCGCGAGGCAGGACATCTGGAACTCGTGGCCCGATCCGAGCAGCGGCCGCTCGTCGAGCCGGTCGCCCCGGGCGTCGGTCACCACCGCGCCGGCCTCTCCCAGGCAGAGCACGGCGGCCGCCAGGTCGTAGGGCGAGTTGTTGAGCACCGCCCCTCCTCCGACCTGCTCGAAACGGCGGCGCAGCGCCGGAACCTCTTCGATCATCAGGGTGCCGACGTCGACGTAGGCGTCGAGCTGGCCAGTGGCGATCCGGGTCATGTCGAACGTCGCCGAGCCGAGGTCGAAGAAGGCACCGCCCACCGAGGACGTGTCGATCAGCTGCTCCAGGACCGTGATCAGGGGATCGGCCGGGCGACCGCGGAAGCCGGAGGTCCAGAACAGCCGCGACAGCTCCCGGTTGCGGCTGAGCAGCGGATCGGCCGCCCGGCCGTCGCCGTCGCGGATCTCGACCCCGACTCCCTTCTCGGCCAGGAAGGACGCGCCGCCCTTGATCTCCACGATGCAGCCCACCTCGACCTCGCCCATCGTGGGGTTGCCCTCGCCGAGCGGCGCGGCGGCCACCGAGACGCAGCAGCACTCCAGCCCGGCCATCGCCGGCCGCGTGCCGTCCACCGGGTCCACGACCAGCACGTGGCTGGCCGCGTTGCCGCTCGAGGCCTGCACCAGCCCCCTGTCCTCCGAGTAGAAGCTTACGTCGGGGGCACGCTCTCGAAGGAAGGACTCCAGGAACTGCTCCGCCTCCTGGTCGATGGCGAACGTCACGTCGCCGCCCACTCCCGCCTGGACGTGAGCCCGCCCGGAGTGAGCCCCGAGGTGTGGAAGCACGTGGCCTCGTAGCTCGTGCGCCAGGTCGTTCACGAGCTCTCGGATCAAGACGGCGTGGGCATCACTGGCTTGGGAGCTTGTTGGGGCGCTCGCCGAGCGCCAGCTTCACCTGGCGCCGCTTGCCGCCGCGATAGATCTCCAGCGTCACCGACTGATCGGGCCGGTAGCGCGAGATCAGGTCGCTGAGATCCGTCTCGCGCGTTATGCGATGACCGTCGACGCGGGTGACGACGTCGCCCCCCGGCCGCACGATCGTGGCCTGGAACCTGATCTCCTTGCCCCCACCCTTGATGCCGGCCTTGTCTGCCGGGCCTCCCTTGGCGACCGCGGCCACCAGCGCACCCTGCTGCACCGGCAGCTTCAGCTTCTTGGCGAGCTGTGGGTAGAGCGCCTGCGAGCTGACACCGACGTAGCCATACCTGGCCTTGCCGTCTGCGCGCAACTGATCGAGCGATCGCCGCACGGTGTCGATCGGCACGGCGAACCCGACTCCCTCGCTACCGCCGCTGGAGGAGCGGATCTGTGAGTTGATGCCGAGCACCTGGCCGCCCGCGTTCAACAGGGGGCCGCCGGAGTTGCCGCGGTTGATGGCGGCGTCGGTCTGGATCGCGTCGCCGATCTGGAAGTCCGTCAGCGCCTGGATCGTGCGGTTGGTGGCCGACACGACGCCGACCGAGAGCGACTGCTCCTCGCCGAAGGGGCTGCCGATCGCAACCACCGGCTCGCCGACCCGCACGGCGGCGGAATGGCCCAACCGCAGCGGCACGAGCTTCAGCCCGCCCGGATCGACCTTCACCAGCCCGACATCGGAGTTGGGGTCGACGCCGACGATCTTGGCCGGCACCTCGTTGCCGTCGGCGAACTGGACGAATACCTCCTTGGCCTCCTTGATGCTGCCCGCCTGGCCCTCGGTGATGACGTGGGCGTTGGTGAGCACATGGCCGCGGTCGTCGAGCACGAAGCCGGTGCCCTGGCCGGCGTTGCCGCGACCGCCGAGCGCCGCCGCTCCGCCGGCGGAGTAGAGGGACGTGACCGTGACGACGCCATTCCCGAATTGGTCGTAGATGGCCGCTGGGTCGAAATTGCCGTTCTTGCCAAGCCCCTCGACGACCTGCACCTTCGTGCGCTCGACGGTACGGCTGTCGGAGGAGTTCGAGTCGTCGCCCCCACCACAACCCGAGAGCGGGAGCAGTAGGGCTATGGCTGCGACTGCCGCGAGCGGACGCACCCTCATGTCCGGGTTCGCCCGGAGGTGAGCGGGCCGGTGCCGGAACGGGATGGCGTCGCCGCTTCGTAGGGGCGGCCGTCGCGCCTGTCGCGCCTGTCGCGCCCGAGGGCGGCCGGCAGCGTGAGGGTGAAGGTGGTCTGGCCGGGGGAGGAGGTCACGTCGAGGGTCCCAAGCATACGTTCCGCAAGCTGCCGGGCGATCGATAGGCCGAGCCCTGAGCCCTGTCCGGCGTCGCCGCTGTGGAAGCGGTCGAACAGCTTCGGGAGCTGTTCAGGCGGGATGCCGGGGCCGTCGTCGGTGACGGTCAGCTCGACCGTTGGCCGGCCGTTCTTCAGCGCGGGGCGACGACGTGCCTGCACGACCACCGACGTGCCCTCACCGGTGTGTGAGAGAGCGTTGTCCACCAGCGCTCGCAAAATCTGGGCCACGCGGGTGAAGTCGGACTCGGCTTCGACGTCGTCCTCGGGGTCCACCGGCGGGACGTTGATCTGCGCCCTCTGCATGGCGGCCGCGGCGGCGAACTCGGCCGCGACCTGGTGTGCCAGCGTCAGCAGCGGAACGGGCTCCAGTTCCACCTCGAGCGATCCGGCGTCCAGGCGCGAGAGGTCGAGCAGGTCGGTGGTCAGCTTCTGGAGCCGATCCACCTGCTCGCGCATCGTGGTCAGGAACTCCGATCGGGTCGTCTCGTCGATGTCCTCGTCTACGAGCAGCTCCATGAAGCCTCCGAGCGAGAAGATCGGCGTGCGCAGCTCGTGGGAGGCGTTGGCGATGAACTCCTTGCGGGCCTGGTCGAGGCCGGCCAGCTTGCGCTGCATCTCGTTGAATGCCCGCGCCAGCTGGCCCAGCTCGTCCTCGGAGTCGATCGGGATCGGGTCGGAGAAGTTGCCGGCCGCCACTTCGCCGGCGGCGCGCTCGAGACGCTTGACACGCTTCGTGAGCGCGTTGGAGGCGTAGTAGCCGCTGATCAGCGCCACCAGCAGCGCGATGCCTCCCGCGATCAGGATCTGGCGCTCGATCAGCGAGACGTTGTCGCTCACGTCGCTGAGTGGCGCCGAATAGACGACGACCCATGCGGGCTGGCCTTTGTAGTAGAGGGGCTTGGCGACCTGGGCCAGTCGCTTGCCTCCCTCCGAGCGGGTCGCCGTCGTCACCTTGCCCTCGCGTGCGGCCGCGAGCACGGTGCTCGAGGCGGGCTCGAGGCGGGTGACCGCCTCGCGGGAGTCGGAGATCACGTAGGGCGGCGCCGCCTCGCCTCCCGAGCTGCGCTCGTTGCGCGGAATGCCGAGCAGCGTCACGCCGGCCCCGGCCTGCTCGCCGATGCCGCGTGTGAGCCGGTCCAGCTCGGGCCCGAAGACGTCACGCCCGATCGTGCGCTCGAGCGGCTTCGAGTAGGCGGCGGCGTCCTTGCGCAGCCCCTGCAGCTTCTCGGAGGTGAGGCTCGACTCCAGCTGCGGCACGACGTAGAAGTAGATGATCATTATCGCGCCCGCGGTGATCGCGAAGAACATCAGCGCGAGCCGGTACTTGATCGAGGTGAAGGGGCTCTGTCGCTCTCTCATTGGTCGCGGAAGCGATAGCCGACGCCGCGTACCGTCAGCAGGTACTCGGGGCTCTTGGGGTCGCGCTCGATCTTCTCGCGCAGGTGCCGTATGTGGACGTCGATCGTGCGCGGGTCGCGATAGGCGCTGTCACCCCAGACGCGGTCGAGCAGCACGTCACGCGGGAAGACCCGGCCGGGGTGGCGCGCGAGGCTCGATAGCACCTCGAACTCCACGAAGGTGAGGTCGACCGGCTCGCCGCGGACCTCGGTCGTGCGCTTGGCCAGGTCGAGCCGCAGGTCGCCACGTTCGACCGGCTCCTCGTCGGAGTCGGCGGCAGGGACCATCTCGGCTCGCCGCAGCGCCGCCCGCACCCTGCTGCGGAACTCGCGCATCGAGAAGGGCTTGGTGATGTAGTCGTCCGCGCCCAACTCCAGGCCGATTACCTTGTCGATCTCCTCGGCCTTGGCGGTCAGCATGATGATCGGGACGGAGCTGCGGGCGCGCATGCGCCTACATACCTCCAGGCCATCCATGCGCGGCAGCATGATGTCGAGCACGACGAGGTCGAACTGCTCGTTCTCGAAGTGGGCCAGGGCGTCCTGGCCGTCGAGCGCCTGGACCACCTCGTAGCCTTCCTTTTCGAGCGGATAGGTGAGCAGCTTCTGCACCGGCTGCTCGTCGTCCACGAGCAGGATGCGTGTGGTCTTTCCGGAGGTGGTCACTTGGTGCCTCTTCGCTCGAATTCTAGGGGGGCGCGCCGGTGCCGAGTTCCGCTTGGGAGCTCAGGGCTAAGATGCCGCGGAGCTTGGTCGACATCCGCATCTACAGGGCAACGCTCGTGCTCGCCCTGCTCTCGCTGGTCGTCGTGATGTTCTCGCTCGAGGAGCGTCCGCCTGCCCTGACGTCCACCCTCGCGCCGGACGCCTTCGACGAGCACGGAGCCTTCACGACCACGAGCGACATCGCCGGGCGCTATCCCGACCGCTCACCGGGCGGCGCGGGCGACGACGCGCTCGCCGATGTCGTCGAGGGCCGGTTCCGGAGCCTGAGCTTCGAGACCAAACGCGACGAGTTCAGCGCCGAGTCGGACGGCCAGAGCGAGACGATGACCAACGTCGTCGCAACGCTCAGCGGTCGCTCGGACCGGCAGCTTGTCGTGATGGCCCATCGCGACTCCCGGACGCGACCGGGGACGCCGAGCGCCTCGGCCACCGGCATGCTGCTGGAGCTGGCTCGAGCGGCTGCCGCGCTGCGCCATCAGAAGACGCTCGTGTTCGTCTCCACCGATGGTGGCGACGCGGACCACGCGGGTGCGCGCCGCTTCGCCGACGAATACGGTGACAGGGCCGACGTCGACGCGGTGCTGGTGCTGGAAGACCCAGCCGCGACTCGGGTGAAACGCCCCCTGACCGTGCCATGGTCGTTGCGCAGCGGTCGAGGGTCGTTGCAGCTGCTGCGCACGGCCGAGGGAGCACTGAGGCGCGAGGCCGGCACGACCCCCGGCGGCGAATCGCCCGCCGGCCAGTACATGCGGCAGGCCTGGCCGCTGACGCTGCGAGAGCAGGGGCCGCTTGTGGCCGCCGGATACGACGCCGTCACGCTGACGGCCCGCGGCGAGTCGTCGAAACGCGACCCCGATTCGCTTTCCTCGCTGTCACGCCTGCGGCTGGCCGGCTTCGGCAAGGCGGCGCTGGCGACGTTGCTCGCGCTCGACTCGGCTACCGAGATCAGGAGCTCACCGCCCGGGTACGTCGTCTTCGGGAGCCAGCTGGTGCCCGAATGGGCGCTGGCCCTGTTCGCGCTCGGATTGCTGCTTCCAGTCATGATCACGGCCGTCGACGCCTTCGCGCGAGCCCGCCGGCGAGGGCGCCAGGTGATGCGCTGGGCGCGCTGGTCGCTTGCGGCCAGCTCACCCTTCCTGGTCGTGCTGGCGGCCGCGTGGCTGTTCCAGCTGCTGGACTGGTTGCCCTCGAGCGCAAGCGAGGCTCTTGCGCCCGCGACGCGGCCGTCCTTCTCCGAGTCCGCCCCGGCGCTGGTGGCGCTGGTGCTGCTGTTCGCCCTTTCCTGGCTGCTGCTGCGGCCGCGCGTGGCAGCCATCCGCCATGGGCCTGCGCAGGGGGACGGGCCCGAGGCAGCCGTCGCGCTGTCGCTCGTGCTGTCTGTGGAGTTGCTCGCGCTCTGGGCCGGCAACCCGTTCGCTGCACTGTTGATGATCCCGGCGCTGCACCTCTGCCTGCTGACCGCGTTGCCACAGGGCCCCAACCGCCGGCTGCTCGTCTCGGCCGCGGTGGCGACCGCGCTGCTGCTGCCGGCGATGGTGCTGCTCTACTACGGCGCGCGCCTCGACCTGGGCGCCGACCCGACGCGCTACCTGTTGCTGATGGTGGCGGGCGACGGGTCTGCCTGGAACGCCCTGCTGGGCTCGCTGATAGCCGGCAGCCTCGTGTCGGCGGTGCTCGTTGCCCTTGCGCGGCCTGGCGGGGAGCGGGACTCGGAGATCACGGTCAGAGGGCCCAGCAGTTACGCCGGGCCCGGCTCGCTGGGCGGCACGGAGTCCGCTCTACGCGATGAACGGGGGCAGAACCTGGCTAAACGCAAGTTCTAGGTGGACGAACAGTCCGTGCGGACGCCAGTTCTATCGCGGACTCGCCGTCCAGTTCCGATAACAGCCAGGTACAAGAGGTACAGCCGGCACGGACGCCGGATGATCACTGCGGTAAATGAGCCCCGAAATGCGCACGGACGCCAACCAGGAAGCACTCAAGAAGCGGGTCGAGCAGAGCGCCTACTGCGTCGACCCTCGCCGGGTCGCCACGGCGATCATCGTCAAGCTTGCCCTCGGTGAGGGCGGGCGGATGAGCGCCTGGCGAAGTGATCCCAGCCCTGGAGCGGGCGGTGGGAACCACTCCGGTCAAGCAGCCTGACCCCCGAGCCTTCTAGGGCCTTCCCCACCCAGCTCACCGGTGCGCCGGCAGCTTCGCCGGCCTGCTCGACGGCGGATGCCCTGTCTGCCGCCACCGTCAGCAGCAGCTCGTAGTCCTCGCCCGCGCCGGCGGCAAGCTCCACGCCCGTCGTGCCCAGCAACGCCGCGACCTCGTCGACGCCTTCGTCGACCGGAATCTGGGCCAGTTGCACCTCGAGCATCACGCCGCTCTCCTCCGCCAGCCGCGCGCAGTCGGAGGCGAGACCGTCGCTGATGTCGATCATGGCGCTGACGCCCGCGCCGGCGAGAGCGGCGCCGGCCTCCAGTCGCGGCAGCGGCTGTCGCTGGCGGTCGATCAACGCCTCGCCGATCTCGACCGGGACGCCGTGCTCCTTGCGCTCCAGCAGCACGAGGCCCGCGCCTGCCCCGCCGAGCCGGCCCGTGACCCCGAGCACGTCACCCGGGCGGGCGCCGTCGCGCCCGATCAGCCGGCTCTCGTCCGCGGCGTGACCGATCGCCGTCACCGACACGAACAGCTCATTGCTGGCGGTCAGGTCGCCGCCGCAGATGGTGACCCCGAGCTGCGAGGCAAGCGCCTCGGCTCCGTTCATCAGCTCCATCACCTCACGGTCGCCGATGTTCTCCGGAAGCCCCAGCACGAGGTAGACCTCGCCGGCGCCTGCTCCCATCGCCGCGATGTCGGAGAGCGCCGCGGCCACGCACTTGTGGCCGAGGTCCTCCATCGATGTCGTGGCGAGGCGGAAATGCACCCCCTCCACGAAGGCGTCGACCGATACGGCGACGACGCCGTCCGTGCGCACGACCGAGGCGTCGTCGCCCGGTCCGCGCAGGACGCGTTCCCCGCGTACCCCGGCCTTCGCCCTCAGGCGGTTGATGAGCTCGAACTCGCCGATCACGGCTTGAGCTTAGCCCTGGATCGGCGCGCGCTTTGAGATCGGAACCGCAGCGCTCTCAGATCGGAACTGCGATCACGAGCATGTAGGCGCAGAGCGCCACGGACGCGACCATCAGACGGCGGCTGCCCGAAAGCGCGGCCAGGGGCATGAGCCAGATCGCATACCAGGGAACCAGCCATGCCGAGGCGATCAGGAGGGCGAGCGTGGCCCAACCCGTTCCCTCCACCCACCAATGCGAGCGTGAACCCTCGCGCTGCGCTCGTCTCAGCAGCAGGGCCAGCACCACAAGGAAGGCGGCGCCGAACAGGGCGCGCGTGAAGTGGACGATGTCGCTCGCCGAGCCACCGCTGATGACCGCGATCCCGTCCGCGGTCCGCTGCGGGATGCTCCAGCGACTGGTGCGCTCCTGGTTGGCGCCGATCAGCCCCAGCGCGTCGAAGGCGTCGAGGCCGAAGACGGCCAGGCTGACCAAGAAGATGCCCACGCCGGCCAGCACCGCACCGGCCAGCACCGACCAGCGCCGTCTCGACCCCAGCACCAGGAAGGGAAGCACCAGACCGGCCGAGGCCTTGACGGCGCCGGATGCAGTCTCGAGAGCACCGGCGAGCCGCTCCCTGCCCCCGACCAGCAGCGCCGTCAGCGCTCCCATCCAGAGCGCGACCGTAAGCGCGTCGTTGTGGGCGCCGCCCACCACGTGTACGAGCACCAGCGGGTTTAGGCCGATCGCGAGCGCGACGAAGACCTGGTCGCGACCGAGACTGCGGGCGCAGGCCCAGGCCAGCGCGACGACCGCCAGGCTGGCGGAGGCCATCACGGCCTTCAGGGTCCAGAAGGCGGCCGGCACGCTCAGCTTCGCCAGCGGATAGGTGAGCAGCGTGAAGAGGGGCCCGTAGACGCTGGTCGCGTCCTTCGAGCCGGCGAAGCCGAACGCAGCGTCATTCGGCGCGTCGTTGGGCGAGTGCGTATAGGGACCGAGGTCGTGCAGCACGTCGAGCCGCGCGTACGAGATGTAGCTGAAGACGTCGTGCGACAGCAGCGGTGGAGCCAACGCGAAGAGAACATGGAAGGCGACGACGGAGCCGATGGCGAGCCTGCGACCGACGTGCGAGGCGGTCAGCAGCACCACCACGTAGGCCAGCATCGCGACCCACAGCCCGGCGTAGAAGAGAGGACCGGTCAGGTCTCCGTCGGCCCCACGGGCCCCCAGCACGTGCCATGGGCCGAGTAGCCAGTCCGGAGATTGCTCCGCCGCGGCCAGCACGACGGTCGAGTGGGGCGATGCGACCGGTATCGCCAGCGCGCAGTAGACCACCGCCAGCAGCGCCAGGCTCGCCAGCGCAGCGCCGCGCCCGGCGTTGAGGGCCGACGGCCGGCTCAGTCGCCCGCTGCTTGTGGAATCACTGGAGGAGTCACTGGATGCTGGGAGGCCGATCGCGCGAAGTTACCGGGACGGGTCACCGGCACGCTGGAAGGTCGTCTGCAGGCCGAAAGGCCGGCCGGCTCAAAAGCCGCCGGACCCTCCGTCGGGCCCGCCGCCACCCGCGCCGCCTCTGGCTCCGCCCGTGCCACCGCCCCGATTGCCGCCACCGTTGCCGTTGCCATTGCCACCGCCGGGCTTGCCGCCGCCCCCTCTGGGGTTGGAGTTACCGGGACTGGGGTCGCCCTGATAGAGGCGCGGGTCGTAGCCGCCGTAGCCTCCGCCGGAGCTGTCTCCCTGGCTCTGACCACCGTAGTTGTAGTTTCCGCTGCCGCTGCTCGAGTAGCCGCTCTGGCCCGAGTACTTGCCGAAGAACGGTGACCATTGCACGGTGGTGGTGGGACGCGGGAAGTCGTTGCAGTTCTTGGCCTTCGCCACCTGCATGAACTTGTTCCAGATCTCAGCCGGGAAGGTGCCGCCGGCAACCGAGATTCCATGCACGCTGCGCATCTCCCGCAGCGCGTTGGGGTATCCGACCCAGGTCGACGTCGCGAAGGTCGGCGTGTAGCCGACGAACCAGGCGTCGTTGAAGTTGTCCGTAGTTCCGGTCTTGCCCGCCGCGGGGCAGCCGATGTTGGCGCGCGTGCCGGTGCCGCTGGTGATGTTCTGCTTCAGGATCTTCGTCACCTCGTAGGCGACGGCGTCTGAGAACACCCGCTCGCGCTTGGGCTTGCCGAGATCCTCGACGTCCCCGCCGGGGAAGGCGACGCGCCTGATCGCGATCGGCTTGTTGCGCATGCCCCCCGCGGCCAGCGTGGCGTAGGCATTCGCCATCTCGAGCGGTGAGACGCCGCGTGTCAATCCTCCGAGACCCTCGGCCGGGTATCCGTCGAGCTTGGTCGTGATGCCCATGTCCTTCGCCGTGTCGGCCACGCTCTTGGGCCCGAGGTCGAGGTCGAGCTGTGCGTAAACGGTGTTGTCGGAGCGAAGCGTCGCCCGCACCAGGTTCATCGAGCCGCCGTAGGTCTGGTCGTAGGTCTGCACCTTCCAGGGGCCGTAGTCCTTGGTCTTGAGGTCGAGCGGCTTCGAGACGTAGCTGGTGGTGTTGGGGTTGATCCCGCGCCTGATCGCCGTCGTGAGCACGAAGGTCTTGAAGGCGGAGCCGGGTTGGCGGTGGCCCTGCGCGGCGAGGTTGAACTGCTTGTGCTTGTAGTTGGAGCTCGAGGCCATCGCCTTGATGTAGCCATTGCGTGGATCGATCGCGACCACAGCGGCGCTGGGGTCGGCGGGGTAGGGGAGCGTCGAGTCGATCGCCTTGCGGCCGGCCGCCTGCAGCTTGGGATCGATCGTCGTGTAGACCTTCAGCCCGCCCTTGCGCACGGTGTTGACACCGAACTTGTCGATCAGCTGCTGCTTCACGTAGTCGAAGAAGAACGGCTCGCGGATGCGCGTGTAGAGGTCGCCCCTGTGCAGTCCCAGCCTCGACTGGCTGGCCTCCGTCGCGCGTGCCTTGGAGATGTAGCCGAGCTTGGCCATCTGTCGCAGCACGCGGTTGCGCCGTTCGAGGGCGCCGCGCGGGTTCTGGAACGGGTTCAGCTCACTCGGCGCCTGCGGCAGCCCGGCAAGCAGCGCCGATTCCTCCAGCGTCAGGTTCTTGGCGCTCTTGGAGAAGAACGTCTGCGCTGCCGCCTGCACGCCGACCGAGGTCTGGCCGTCGATCGTGCCGTAGGCGACCGAGTTGATGTAGCTCTCGAGCACCCAGCGCTTCGAGTGCCGTCGCTCCAGCTCCAGCGCCAGCTTTGCCTCGCGGATCTTTCGCTGCAGCGTGCGCTCGCGGCCGACGTAGAGGTTGCGCACGAGCTGCTGCGTGATCGTGGAGCCGCCCTCCACCGCCTTGCCGGCCTCGAGGTTCTTGAAGGCCGCTCGCACTATTCCCTCGTAGTCGACGCCGTCGTGGCGGTAGAAGCGCTCGTCCTCGATCGCGACCGTGGCCACCTGGAGCGACTTGGGGATGCTGCGCAGCGGCACCGGAGTCCGGATCTCGTCCGACTGAATGAACCCGAGCCGGCTTCCGTCGGCTGCGTAAACGACAGAGCTGGTTCCCTGGTCGACCGGCTTGAGTGAGGCGAGCGGCGGAGCGCTCGCCCCGACCGCCAGCACGTAGCCGACCGCCGACAGGCCGCCGATCACCGCGCATACCACCAGCACCAGCACCGCGAGCAGGATCTTGCTGCGCTTGTGCCCGCGGCGGTTGCGCTTTCGCTCGCGGTAGGTCAAGGATGAATGTGGAACCCGATCGGAAGCGGATTCCGGGAACTGTGGTCTGCCGCCATTTCGCTCAGCCGGAGCCCGAGAGCCTCATGCATCAGGCATTCGCTCGACCTCCAGCCGTCCCTGCCATAGGACTGAACGAGTATATCCAGGCCCCGCCCTTCGTCGTGCCGCTTGAAGGCCCTCTGGCTGCCCGGCCCAGCGCGGCTTTTGCCAGCTCGGTCGATCTGTGACCGACCGCTCGCAAGGGCCCCGGACGGACGTTAGACTCGGTCCATGGCGGTCGAGGACAGGGTCACCTTCTGTCGCATCTGCGAGCCGCTGTGCGGGATGGTGGCCAGCGTCGAGGACGGGCGGCTGACGCAGCTGCGTCCCGACCGCGAGCACCCGCTGTCACGCGGGTACGCCTGCCCGAAGGGGATCGCGATGGCCGACGTCCAGAACGATCCCGACCGCGTGCTGCACCCGCTCAAGCGCGTCGGCGGTGCGGGCGAGTTCGAGCCCGTCAGCTGGAGCGAGGCGATGGACGACATCGCAGGCCGGATGAAGACCCTGATCGGGGAGCGGGGGCCCGGGTCGGTCGCCTGGTACATGGGAAACCCCGGTGCCTTCAGCTACAGCCACACCCTCTGGGTGAAGGGCTTCCTGGACGGCCTCGGATCTCCCCACTACTACTCCGCCGGCTCGCAGGACGTCAACAACCGCTTCGCGGCCTCCGCGCTGCTATACGGCTCACCGCTGGTGGTGCCGATTCCCGACCTGGCGCGCACCGAGTTCCTGCTCATGGTCGGCGCCAACCCGCTCGTCTCGCACGGCTCGGTGCTGTCGGCCCCACGGGTGCGAGAGCAGCTGAATGCGGTCGTCGATCGCGGCGGTCGAATCGTGGTCGTGGATCCGCGCCGCACCGAGACGGCACGCCAGTACGAGCACCTGGCCGTGCGCCCCGACGCCGACGCCTGGCTGTTGCTGTCGATGCTGAACGTCGTCTTCGAGCAGGACCTGGCCGACCGCGAATTCGTCGCGCGCTGGGCCGACGGGGTCGAGCAGCTGGCTCGCCAGACCGAGCCGTACACGCCCGAGCAAACGGCAGAGCGCACCGGCCTGCCGGCCGAGAGCGTGCGCGAGACTGCGATTGCGTTCGCGAACGCCGGCAGCGCGGTTGCCTACGGGCGCACCGGGTCCTGCCTCGGCCGCTTCGGGACGCTGGTCGCCTTCCTGCTCGACGCTCTCAACACGGTCACCGGAAATGTCGACCGGCCCGGCGGCGCGGTCTTCGGGCGGCCTCCGATCGCCCTCGACGACGTTGGCGAGAAAGCGGGCCTCGCGACCTACGGGAAGATCCGCTCGCGCATCGGTGGCTTCCCCGACGTGATCGGAAACCTGCCGGCCACCCTGCTCCCGCGTGAGATGACCACGCCTGGCGATGGGCAGATCAGGGCCTTCTTCGTGTCCGCGGGCAACCCGGTGCTTTCCGTGCCGGACGGCGACGCTCTCGAGAGCGCGCTCGAGCAACTCGAGCTGATGGTCTCGATCGACCTCTACGTGAACGAGACCAATCGCCACGCCGACTACGTGCTTCCAGGGACCACGTTCCTGGAGCGCGACGACGTCCCGGTCGCCTTCATGGGGTTCTTCTCGACACCGTTCATCCAGGTCACCGAGGCGGTGGTGCCGCCACGCGGAGAGGCACGTGAGGAGTGGCGGGTGGTGGACGATCTTTCGCGGCGCATCGGTGTCGCGCCTTACAGCCTCTCTGTGCTGCGGCGGCTGGCGCGGCTCGGTCTGCGCATCGGCCCGCGGCGGCTGGTGGACCTGCTGCTGCGGACGGGACCGCGCGGCGACCTGTTCGGGCTGCGGCGAGGAGGCCTGTCGCTTCGCAAGGTCGCGCGATCGCCGCACGGGATCGTTCTGGACGACGAGATCGCGACCGGAGTGCTGAGCGACAAGATCCGTCACCGGGACAAGCGCGTGCACCTGACCGACCCGGCGCTGGCCTCTGAGCTGGCGCGCCTCGGGTCGCTGGGCGAGGACAGTCCCGACTATCCCTTCAAGCTGATTGGGATGCGAGAGCTGCGGTCGCACAACTCCTGGATGCACAACTCGCCGTTGTTGATGCGGGGAGGGCGCACCCAGGCGCTTCGCATCCACCCAGACGACGCGGAGGCAGCCGGCATCGCCGACGGCGACCGTGCACGGATCGTGTCGGCATCGGGCTCGATCGAGGTGCCGGTCACGCTGACCGACGAGATGACTCCCGGCGCGGTGGCTCTGCCCCACGGCTGGGGACACAGGGGCGGCTGGCGGCTGGCGAACCAGAGCGCGGGCGTCAACGTCAACGTGCTGATGCCCTCGGACCCCGAGTCGCTCGAGCGGCTCGCCGGCATGGCGCACCTGAACGGCGTTCCGGTCAGGGTCGAGCCGGTCGCGGCGGCAGCCGAGGCCGTCCAGGCAGACTCCGTCGCCGTCACCGCCTGACTCAACCGTGACCGCGCCGCGGGGCCGCACCAACGCGGTACTCTTCGACGCGCTCGGGACGCTGGTCGAGCTGGAGCCGCCGTGGCCGTTCCTGAGGCAGCTGCTGCGGCAGCGGCACGGGATCGAGATCGACGAGGCGCGCACCCGCGAGGCGATGCTGGCCGAGATGTCCTACTACCGACAGCACCACATGGAGGGCCACGACGAATCCTCGCTGACCGACCTGCGCCGTCGTTGCGCGGGCGTGTTGCGCGAGCAGCTTCCCGAGCTGGCGGATATCGGCGACGGCAGGATGACCGACCTGTTGCTCGAGTCGCTGCGCTTCACTCCCCACCCGGACGCCGCCTCCACGCTTGCTGCACTGAGACAGATCGGATTGCGCACGGCGATCGTCTCGAACTGGGACTGCTCGCTGCACACGGTGCTCGCCTCGGTCGGCCTGTCGGGCGCCGCCGACGTTGTCGTGGTGTCGGCTGAGGTCGGTGCCGCCAAGCCTGATGCGGAGATCTTCCGAACCGCGCTGGAGCGCGTGCGGTCGTCTCCCGGGCAGGCGATGTTCGTCGGCGACTCGCTCGAGACCGATGTCGCCGGCGCGCGCGAGGCGGGTCTTCGCCCCCTGTTGATCGATCGCACCGACAGCGTCGACGCCCGTGGCGCGGAGAAGATCTATTCGCTCACGGACCTGCTGGGCCTCGTGCTGGCTTCGTCGGACTGAGGGCGACGGGCCACGGATCGTTCAGTATTCAGCGCTTGACCCACCCCGGACCGAACCAGCCGGCCCTGCAGGGCTTCCCGGATCTGCCGTCAGACCGCCGCCAGCCGCATTGGCCACCATCGGCCGGATTGATCGGCCTGCTGGCCGCGCTGGTCGCAACGTTCGTGCTCACGGGCATCATCGCCGCGGTCTACCTGGCGCTCGGGTTCGACAACCCCGAGGACGCGTCCTCGTTCGAATTCGCCGCCATCGCCGCGCAGAGCTTCGCCTTCGTCGCGGCCGCCTTCATGATGACCGAACGCCTCGGCAAGCCGGACCTGCGGCAGTTCGGCTTCCGCCCCTTCGGCAGCTCGGCGCTGGGCTGGGCCGTGGTGGCGATGCTGACCTACTTCGTGCTGTCGGCCATCTACGTGGCAATCGCGACCCCGCCGAGCGACGACCTGCCACAGCAGTTGGGGGCCGACCAGAGCACGACGCTGGCGATCGTGACCGGCGTGTTCGTTGTCGGCGTGGCGCCTGTTGTGGAGGAGTTCTTCTTCCGCGGCTTCCTCTACCAGTCGTTGCGCACCCGTCTCGGAACCTCGGGTGGAGCGATAGTCAGCGGGCTCATCTTCGGGGCCATCCACCTCAAGTTCGAGTACCTGGTGCCGCTGGCCGTTCTCGGCACGGCGCTGGCGCTGCTGTTCGAGAAGACCGGCTCGCTTTGGCCCTGCATCATGGTTCACGCAGCGAACAACGCCCTCGCCTTCGCCGTAAATCTCTGAACCCTCGGTGCTCCCGTCATTTGCGCCTAAGCAAATGACGGCCTTTTCTCTAGCTTGCCTTTACTGCGCGTGGCCGCGTCGCGCTTGACCTGCGCGCGCCGCGGCGGGCGTAGCGCTCGAGCACCGATTTCGTGTGCTCGTATCCCTGCAGGATCAGGCGGGGCCACTTGCGACGGTCGATGAAGAGGTCGTAGAAGCCCCACCCGTGCAGCTCCGCGTAGTCGACGGGGTCGATCAGGATCAGCTTGCGCCCCAGCTGCTTGCCGGTGCGCCTGGCCAGCTCCAGATGGCCGGCGTAGCTGAACTGGCGCGTGGCCCGCATGAAGCCGAGGCGTTCCTGGGGCCAGCCGGAGATGTCCTCTCCCTCCAGCCGCGCGGGAAGAATGGTGTTGACGCCGATGTAGAGGTCGAGGCGCTCGTTCTCGATCAGCGGCTGGGCGGGAAAGACGTCCACCACGCCACCGTCGGCGTAGAGGTGGTCCTTCACTCGCACGGCCTCCACCAGCAGCGGCAGCGCGATCGCGATCCTCACCAGCTCGCCGATCTCGAGCTTCGGAGTCAGCTTCGAGCCGAACGTCTCCAGCCGCCCGGTGTCGATGTTGTAGACGATCGAATAGATCGGGATCGGCGTCTCGCCGACCGACATGTTCCAGAGCTGGCGGTTGAACAGGCGCTCGATTGCGTCGCCCTTTGCCAACCCCGTGAAGCCGCGCATGGCGGCGAGGGCGAAACGCGGCAGCCGTGCCCACTGGATGTCGAGGTAGTCCTCCGGCTGCCAGTTGAGCGAGAGGTCGACCATCTCCTGAGCCGAGAGCCCCGACGCCATCATCGAGCCCCACAGCGCCGAGCCCGAGCAGACCGAGATCGCCTGGGGTTCGATGCCCGCCTCCTCGAGCGCGCGGGCGACTCCGCACGCGGCCACGCAGCTGCCGCTGCCGCCCGACAGAACGAGGCCGATCTTGCGCCTCTGAAGCGACGGGATCGGGCGCGAGCGAAAGTGCGGAAACACCTTCGTGTAGGAACGGCGGTGGCGGTCGATCAGCGGCATCGGCAGCAGCGCGCGCCGAGCTGCCCTGAGCGAGTCGAGGTCGGAGGTGACTCGAGAGCCGAGGGTACGCAGGTCGTTGAAGCGGTCCAGCTGCTGTTTGACGCTGAACGGATCGAGCACGCTGAGAGGCCCCGGCACCCGGCTAGGATACCCTCGCTTGGCTGCCCGAGAGACACTGCTGGAGGCGCTGCGCGAGCACGGGCTCGTGGTCGGCGAGGTGACTCTTGCAAGCGGCAAGACCGCGGGTTACTACGTCGACGCGCGACGTACGTTGCTGCTGCCGGGGCCATTCCGTGCGCTCGGCGAGCTGGTTTCGGAGCGGGCCACTGAGCTGGGGGCCGCGGCCGTCGGCGGACCGACACTGGGAGCCGATCCGATCGCCTGCGCTGCGATCGCCGCGCAGCAGGGCTCGCGGCTGAAGGCCTTCTTCGTGCGCAAGGAGAGAAAGCAGCACGGGCTGCAGCGCTGGATCGAGGGGCCGTCGATCGAGCCGGGTGAACGAGCGCTGGTGGTCGAGGACGTCGTCACCTCGGGCGGCTCGCTGGTGACGGCGATTGAGCGCCTGCGGGAGGAGGGGGTGGAGCTGGCCGGGGCGCTCAGCGTGCTCGATCGGCTCGCCGGAGGGCGCCAGGCGATCGAGCAGGCGCTGGGTGACGGGCTCCCCTACGGCTCCCTGTACACGATCGACGACGTCTATCCGGATCGGCCGGACCGCTGACCGTCCGATGACCGATTCTCAGCGGGCCTTGGTGCTGGCGCGCAGCTCCAGCATCCCGCCGTCGGCGGAGCGCGCCTCGCCGAAGCCGAGTTGGCGCAGCAGCCGCAGCGCCGGCAGGTTGTCCGCCAAGACGTAGCCGACGAAGGTACGCACACCCTCGCTGCGTGCGCGAGCGGCGAGGCGCAGCACCAGCTCTCTCCCGAGCCCCTGGCGCTGCCAGTCGTCGACGACGGTGACAGCGGCTTCGGCTTCCGCTTGGGAGTCGTCGTCGTGGAGGCGGATGTAGCGCGCCACACCGATCACCACGCCGTTGTTGTCGAGCGCCACGAGCGCCTCGTGCTCGCGATGGTCCACCTCCGTCAGATACGCCAGCTGACGCGGGGCCAGCTTCGGCAGCGGGCTGTGGAAGCGACGGTGCCGCGACTCGATCGAGAGCATCGCGAAGCCGGCCGCGAGCGCCTCCTTGTCGGTGGCCAGCACCGCCCTGATCGACACGCTGCGCCCATCGCGAAGCACGACGACATCCCCGGGAATCCCTGCGGTGCTGTGGAAGTGCGCATCCATCCACATATAAAGAGGCCGTTCGAGGCGGTTTGTTACGGCGTCGAGGCACCTCTGTGACGGCTTGCACACCGCTTGGTGCGCCCCCGCCGCCTCAAACGCCCCCGGCAGGATTCGAACCTGCGACACCAGGTTTAGGAAACCTGTGCTCTATCCCCTGAGCTACGAGGGCTCGGTGTGAAGCGTAGCCCGTGACGGGGGGATAGATTCTGCGCTGTGGTAGATCCGGCACTCCATACGGTCGACGGCATCGCCTATCGCGAGGCGCTCCCGGACGGCTGGGACGGATCGGGGCCGGCGGCACTGGCCGTCCACGGCTACCCGACCTCGTCGTATCTTTGGCGCAACGTGCTTCCGAGCGTCGCCGAGGCCGGCTACCGGGCCGTTGCCATCGACCTGCCGGGCTTCGGCGACTCGCTGCCCGATCTTCCCGGCACCTGGGAACGTCAGATCGAGAACCTGGAGCGCTTCCGCACCGCGCTCGATCTCTACCCGGTGGCGTTGCTGGTCCACGACTGGGGCGGCCTGATCGGGCTACGCTGGGCCTGTGACCACCCCGACGCCGTCAGCGCGCTGGTGATCATCGACACGGGCTTCTTCCCGGAGGGTCGCTGGCACGGGATGGCGAAGGCGCTCGCCACCGAGGGAGAGGGGGAGCAGCTGATGGACAACATCAACCAAGAGCTGTTTGCGATCGGCCTGCGGCAGATAAGTCCTGCGCTACCCGACGATGCCGTGGAGCAGTACTGGAAGGCATACGGCGACGGCGACCGGCGCCAGGGTCAGCTCGATCTCTACCGCTCCGGCGACTTCTCCAAGCTCGAGCCCTACAAGGGCAGGCTGGCCGCCCTCGGTGTCCCTGTTCTGCTGCTGTGGGGTGAAGACGATCCCTTCGCTCCCGTGGGCGGCGGCTACCGCTTCCAGAAGCAGATTCCGGGCGCGCGCCTGGTGGTGCTGCCGAACGCCAGCCACTTCGTGATGGAGGACGAGCCGGAGCGCGTCGCGCGCGAGATCAGTGCCTTCCTGGAGCAGGTGAGCTGAGGCATGATCACCTCGATCGTGGTCGGCACCGACGGCTCAGAGACGGCCACGACAGCGGTCCGCAAGGCCGCTGAGCTGGCCGGCCGGCTTGGGGCCAGCCTTCATGTCGTGAGCGCGTACGCGCCGCTCTCGGGGGTGAGGGCGCGCGGCGCCTATGCGGTTGGCAGCGACGCTTCGGCCTGGGCCGCTGATCCGGACGTGGACGTGCGGGCGATCCTGGACCAAGCCGTCGGAGCCTGTCACGCTGCCGGCGCGGAGTGCGAGGTCTACGCGCGCCGGGGCGACGCCGCCAGCGCGGTCCTGGAAGTGGCGCAGGAGCAGGACGCGGACCTGATCGTCGTCGGCAACAAGGGCATGGGCGGCAATCGCCGCTTCCTGCTCGGGAACGTCCCGGACAAGATCTCCCACCACGCCGGTTGCAGCGTCCTGATCGTCCAGACGACGTGAGCGACCTGGAGCGGGCGCTCGCCTTTCTCCGTGGCATCGACGAGCGCGCATCGACGAAGGTGGTGCCGTTCGAGTTCGGAAGCGGCTACCTGCGTCCCGAGCTGCCCGACGCATGGAGCCGCAACTTCGTCTGGGTCGATGGACAGGTTCCCGACGAGCGGCTGGACGAGCTGCTCGCCGAGGCCGATCGCATCCATCGAATCGCCGGCGTCCTGCACCGCCGGCTGGTCTTCAGCGACGAGCCGACCGGGCTGCGGGCCGCCGCAGCTCTGCAGCCCGCGGGCTGGCAGGCTCCCCACGCTCGCGTTCTCGTGCATCGGGGCGACGATCGATCTCGCGCAGACGACGCGCAGGTACAGGAGGTCGATCCCGCCCTGCTGGCGCCGGCAACCCTGGAGTTCGCGCGCACGCACCCGGAGGTCAAGGACGAGCAGACCGCCGAACAGCTGCTGAGCGCCTACGGAGTCGTGGGCCGCGCCACCGCCGAACGCTGCTTCGCCGCCGCCGTTGACGGCTCGGTGGCCTCCTACTGCCGCCTCTATTCGGATGGAGCGACGGCCCAGGTCGAG
Organism: Solirubrobacterales bacterium; assembly: GCA_038330145.1. Lineage (GTDB taxonomy): Bacteria > Actinomycetota > Thermoleophilia > Solirubrobacterales > JBBDJG01 > JBBQNR01. Next base: position 19,647 of record JBBQNR010000003.1, on the reverse strand, counting down.
GATGTCGCGACCCTGCCGCAGCATCGAAAGCGCGGCTACGCGGCGGCGGTCGTTCGGCGTGCGATCGAGGCGGCGGCAGACCATGAGATGACGTTCGTGCTCGCGCTCGACGACGACTGGCCCAGACACTGGTACGAACGGCTGGGCTTTCGCTCGCTGGGCCGGATCACCGAGCTGGTCAAGCCCGGCTGATGCTCAGCCGGCGGCGCTCGCCACGCGCTCTTCCGCTTCCTCGCGCGTGAGCGGGAAGTGACAGGCGGCGATCGATCCGCCGCCCTTGGGCTCCAGCGGCGGCTCCTCCTGCCGGCATATCTCCTGCACCTTCGGGCAGCGCGGGTGAAAGCGGCAGGCGGGAGGCGGGTTGGTGGGGCTCGGCACGTCGCCGGGCGGAGGCTGGCGCCGGCGCTGGGCGGCCAGCCCGGGGTTGGGAACCGGCACGGCCGATAGCAGCGCCCCCGTATACGGATGACGAGGGTGCGCGTAGAGGGCGTCGTTGGGAGCCAGCTCCACGATCTTTCCCAGGTACATGACGGCAATGCGGTCGCACATGTGGCGAACAACCGACAGGTCGTGCGCGATCAGGATCAGCGTCAGGCCAAGATCCCGCTGCAGGTCGCGGAGCAGGTTCAGGATCTGTGCCTGGATCGATACGTCGAGCGCCGAAACCGGCTCGTCGGCGATGATCATCTTCGGCTTCAGTGCCACCGCTCGCGCGACGCCGATGCGCTGCCGCTGGCCGCCCGAGAACTCGTGCGGGTAGCGGTTGTAGTGCTCGGGGTTGAGGCCGACCTGCTCCATCAGCTCCTGCACGGCGCGCCGGCGGTCGCCGCCGTCCGCTCCTCCGTGGATCGCGAATGGTTCGCCGATGATCGCGCCCACGGTCTTGCGCGGGTTGAGCGAGGAGTACGGGTCCTGGAAGATCATCTGCATCTCACGGCGCAGAGGCTTCAACGCGCCCTTGCGCCGGTGCGTGATGTCCTCGCCGTCGAAGCTGATCGTGCCGCTCGTCGGCTCCAGCAGGCGCGTGATCAGTCGCGCCGTGGTCGTCTTCCCGCAGCCGGTTTCGCCGACGATGCCCAGCGTCTCACCGCGCAGCACGTCGAAGGAGACGTCGTCGACGGCGTGCACGGCGCCGACCTGTCGCTGGAAGACGATGCCGCGTGTGAGCGGGAAGTGCTTGACGAGGTTGCGCACCTCAACGAGAGCCTCCGTCACACCGACTCCCCGAGCTTGGCCTTGGCTCGCGCGGCCTGCGGGCCGAGCCCTGCCTGGAGGTCTGCCCAGATGCGCCTGCGAGTGGCGCTGTCGAGCAGGCACGCGACACGGTGCGAGGGATCGTCGGCAAGCGGCTCGAGCTCAGGCTCCACTCGCCGGTGCGGCGGTCGCACGTAGGGGCAGCGCGGGTGGAAGGAGCAGCCGCTCGGGAGGTTGATCAGGCTCGGCGGCAGCCCGGGGATCGGCACCAGAGGCTCGTCGCGGCCGCGGTCCAGTCGAGGGATCGACTGCAGCAGCCCCCAGGTGTACGGATGCTCCGGGGCGGCGAAGATCTTCTGCGTCGACGCGTGCTCGACGATCTTGCCGGCGTACATGACCGCGATCTGCTCCGTGACCTCGGCGACGACTCCGAGGTCGTGTGTGATCAGGACCACGCCCATGCCCAGCTCACGCTGGAGTCGCGCGATCAGGTCCAGGATCTGCGACTGCACCGTGACGTCGAGCGCCGTCGTCGGCTCGTCGGCGATCAGCAGCTTGGGCTCGTTGGCGAGCGCCATCGCGATCATGACGCGCTGGCGCATGCCGCCCGAGAGCTCGTGCGGGTAGGCGTCGATGCGCTGGCGCGGGTCCGGGATGCCCACCAGACCGAAAAGCTCGACGACGCGCTCGCGCGCCGCGCTGTCAGGCACGTCGCGGTGCGCCTGGATCGCCTCCACGATCTGGGCGCCGACCCGGTAGAAGGGGTGCAGCGAGGAGAGCGGATCCTGAAAGATCATCGCGATGTCGTCGCCCCGCACCCTGCGCAGATCTTCGTCGGAGGCTGACAGCAGGTCGCGTCCCTGGAAGCGGACCGAGCCCGCGATGTCGGAGTTCGCCGCTCGCGTCAGCCCCATCACCGTCAGCATCGAGACGCTCTTGCCGGAGCCGGACTCGCCGACGATGCCGAGCATCTCACCTGGCCCGACGCTGAACGAGATCCCGTTGACGGCGTTCACGATCCCGTCCTCGGTCGCGAAGCGAACGTGCAGATCGTCTACCTGAAGCAGGGGGGAGCTCACGAGTACCTAACCCGCGGATCGAGGTACGCGTAGGCGACGTCCACGACCAGGTTGGCGAGAATGATGAAGAAGGCTCCCAGCAGCACGGTGCCCTGGATCAGCGGCAGGTCGGCGTTCTGGATCGCCTCGTACGAGAGCCTGCCGACCCCGGGGATGTTGAACACGGTCTCTACCAGGATCGTGCCGCCCAGCAGGACGCCGATATCGAGGCCGGCGGCCGTCACGACGGGCGTGATCGCGCTTCGCAGCCCGTGACGCACCACGCTTCGCTCTCGCAGTCCTTTCGCCCGTGCAGTGCGGATGTAGTCCTCGCCCATCACCTCGATCATGTTGCCGCGCAGCAGGCGCGCATAGAAGGCCGAGAACGACGCCGCCAGCACGAACCAGGGCATGATCAGCGAGCCGAACCACAGCCATGGATCCTGCGAGAACGGCACGTAGCTGCCCGCTCCCATGAAGAGGTGGAACTTGCCGATGTCTTGGGAGAACAGATACAGCGCGACGAGGCCGAGCCAGTAGACGGGCGCCGATATCGCCACCAGGGCCGCACCCATCGTCGCGCGGTCGAGCAGCGTACGGCTCCGCAGGGCGGAGATGGTCCCGATCGCGATGCCGGATGTAAGCCAGATCACGGCCGCGCCGATCGCAACGGAGAACGAGGCGGGCAGGCGGTCGATCAACTCCTGCTTGACCGACACGTTGCTCTGGTAGCTGTAGCCGAGGTCCTGGTGCAGCACCAGGTTCTTCATGTAGATCCAGTACTGCTGGTACCAGGGGTCGTTCAGCCCCAGCCGCTCCCTGATCTGGTCCGCCAGCGCCGGGTTCTTGCCGGCGCGCAGCACGGCCGGGTCGGCCGAGGGCAGCGTGTAGAAGATGATGAAGGTCAGAAAGCTGACGGCGATCATCAGCACGATCACCCACAGCAGCCGGCGGATGATGTAACGAACCACCGCGACCTACCTGGTGGGCCCGATCTCGGTGTGAAGCGAGGCCCCGGCGCGCTTGCGCCGGGGCCTCGTGCTCATCACTTCGTTGTTAGGGCGCTGAGGCGTCGTTACTTCAACCCGCTGAACGCGTAGTCCCAGGAGCCGGAGTTGAACAAGCTGCTGACGCCCACGGCGTTCTTGGACCGCAGCCCGACGTTGTTGTCCCACAGCCATGGGATGAAATAGGCCTGGTTGGTGATCTGCTTGTCCAGGTCACCCCAGGCCTTGGCGGCCGCCTTCGGGTCCGTGATCTGCTTGGCCTTGTCGATCTTGCGGTTCAGCGCCGGGTCGTTGACCTCGGCGGAGTTGACGTTGCCCGATTGCACGATGTTCTTGCCGCTGAACAGTGGGTCGATGAAGCTCTGCGCGGAGAAGAAGTCCGCGCCCCACCCGAGGTTCGGGCAGATTGCAGTGTTGGACTTCGGCACCTGGCAGAACTTCGACAGCATCGTCGCGTGCGGCACCTCGCGGTACTGTAGCTTGAGGCCGATTTTTGCCACCTGCGACTGGAATGCCTGCGCGGTTTCCTTCGCCGGCGACTCGTTGTCGGCGATCGTCAGGATCGGCGGGCCATCGTACTTGCCGCTCTTGTAGCCGGCCTTCTTCATGTAGTCCATCGCCAGCGGCACGTTGGCGGTCGGCTTCGAGCTGAAGTCGAAGCCGGGCCCCTTCTCTCCCCCCGCGTCCTCGAAGCCCGCGATACCGATCGGGAGGAAGTGAGTCGCCGGCGTTCCGAGCGTCGGACCGCCGCGCGTCTGGCGCAGCGCCGTGCGGTCGATGACCGCGCTGATCGCACGCCGAACGTTGACGTTGTCGAGTGGCTTGACCGTCGTGTTGAGTGAGATGTAGCGGTTGCCGCCGCTGGACTCGACCTCGATCTGGTCCTTGCGCGACGACAGCGCCTGCTTCAGCACCGGCGTCGGGGGAGCGGCGTAGTCACCGCTCAACAGGTCACGGCCGGTCAGCGTCTGCCTGGCCGCGACTGTTGCGTCGTTGCCGCCCTTGATCTCGATGCGGTCGAAGTTGGCCGGCTTGAAGTCGGTCTTCGCGTCCCAGCTCGGGTTGCGTACCAGCGTCAGCTTGCGACCGGTCTTGTAGCCGGTGATCTTGCCCTTGCCGTCGTTCTCGATCATGTACGGGCCGGTGAAGACCTGGTGCTCGCCGTAGGTCGACTGCTTGCCCTCGTCGTATTTCTGGGCGTAGTCCTTCGGCACCGGGATCGAGCATGGCATGCCGAGCGCGCCGCCCGTGGCCAAAACCCCCACCGGCTTGGTGGTGTTGATGACGAGCGTGGTGTCGTCCGGGGTCTCGATCCCGGAGATGTCCTTCGCTTTGCCGTCCTGGTAGGCCTTCACTCCCTCGATGTCCCCGTAGTAGACATTCGCGTAGCCGTTGCCGACCTGAGGCAGGAAGCAGCGCTCGAGCGCGTACTTGACGTCGGCAGCCTTGACGGTGCGGTTCTGAAGTGGCGGGCTGTACTTGATTCCCGGCTTGATCTTGACCGTGTACGTCCTGTCACCGTTGGAGACCTCAGGCAGCGCCTCGGCCAGGTCAGGCGTCGGTTTGGTCTCTCGCGGCTTCCAGCCGTAGAGCCAGCGTTGAGTGGTATCGCCCAGCTCCTGGTAGTCGGTCTGGTAGTACCAGTAGCCGGGGTCGAGGCTGTCGACGCCGCCGGCGGTGTCGAGCACCTTCAGCGTGCCGCCCTTCTGCGCCGACTGGCTACTGCTGCTTCCGCAGGAGGCCACCAACAGGGCGAGGGCGCCGAACGCCAATGCGAGCAGGACAGTGAGGGCCTTCTTGGTCATTAAAGTCTCCAATCGTGTCAATTGTCGCAATTCTCCCCATCTCTACTTACCCCGAGGGGACCACTTTCCTGCCCTTGGATTCAGCGCGTCGTGCAGCCCGTCTCCCAGCAGGTTGAAGGCGAGCACGGTCAGAAGCAGCGCTGTGCCGGGAAAAACCATGTACCACCAGGCGCTGTCGAAGATCTGCGTGGCGTCGGCCAGCATCGCGCCCCAGCTGGCGTTCGGGGGCTGGACGCCCACGCCCAGGAAAGAAAGCGCTGCCTCGAAAAGCACGTTCTGAGGAATCACCAGTGTGCTGTAGACGATGATCGGCGCGACCAGGTTGGGCAGGATCTCGCGGAACAGGATGCGCCTGTCGGATGCCCCCAGCGAGCGCGCGGCGTCCACGAACTCCTTCTCGCGAAGCGACAGCACCTGACCACGGATGATGCGGTAGATGTAGGTCCAGTTCACGAATGCGATCACGAAGATGACGACGCTGAGGCCTGGTTTGATGAGGCCGCCGGCGCAGCCGTTGCCGAGCGAGCAGGCCGAGGCGAGCCCGATTCCGAGCAGCAGGATCGGGAAGGCGAGCAGAACATCGACCAAGCGCGAGAGGCCGGTGTCGACCAAACCGCGGAAGTAACCGGCGATCATCCCGGTCACAACCCCGATCGCCACGGACAGAGCGGTCGCGATGATGGCGACCTCCAGCGACACGCGGGCTCCGTAGAGGACGCGCGCGAACAGATCGCGGCCGAGCTGGTCGACGCCGAACGGGTGAGCGCCGCTGGGCCCGGTCGGCGTTCCGAACGAGTCCAGCTCGCTCGGGTTCTGGACGTTCGGGCCCGTTGTGCCGACGAGCTTGACCAGCAGGGGGGCGAGTACCGCGGCGAGGACCAGCAGCACGATGAAAGCCGCGCCGGCCAGCGCGACCCTGTCGTCCCTGAGCCGTCGCCAGAACAGCTCCAGCGGGGAGCGCGCCGCGATCTCGGCGCCTGGGCCGAAGCCAAGCTCCGTCCCCGCCACTTCGCGTATGTCAACAGCGCCGCCGGCTATCGGTCAATCAACCCCGACAGAACTACTTCGCGGGTAGCGGAGATTGCCCTCTTGCCTCGTGTTACCAGTGACGTGCTCTCTTCCCCTTGCTTCTGCGGTCAAGTGTAGTTACTCCGAAGCGCTTCGCGCCGGTTGGACGCTCATCAGTCCCCGGCCTCGTAGAGGCTCTCGGTCGCAAGCAGGTCGCCGTTCCTGTTCCACAGCTTGACCTCCAGGTAGTCGTCATCGCCGAGGCCCTTGACGGCGTCCAGCGCGATCAGGGTGAAGCCGTCGCTCTGAACAAGCGCACACTGGTCGACCGTGTCCGGCCCCAGCTCCGCGGTCGCGACCGTGCCGCCGGGAACGAGTGGCGTGCCCCAAACGAGCGTGAGGTCGCCCTCCGCCTTTCCGGGCCCCTTCCACGGGCCGATCACCTCGTCGTTGAGGTCCATGGTCCAGCCCGGGTTGCGCGCCGCCGTCTCCGACGTGTAGTCCACCTGCACGAAAAAGTCACCGGGGTCCGGCGAGGAGGCCGAGCGGACGAAGGAGACGTAGCCGAACAGCTCGTAGCCCTCAGCCGTATCGCAGCTCGCGGGGATGTAGACGCGACCGCCGTGGCTGCGCTCCGGAAACCAGATCATCTCGCCGGCGGCCCCCAGCTGCTCATCGGTCTCGATCGCCTCGCACGCCGTCCTGAAGTGCTGCTCGAGTGTCTCCCGCCAGCGGCCATAGGGCTCCAGTTCGTGAGGAGGCTCGGCGACGAAGCGGGGAATGGGACGGCTGGTCGGAGGCATCGTGCTCAGCTATCCCCCGCGTCGGGCGCGGCCTGGGGCCGGATGGCCTGGCCCGCAAACGGTGATTCCGCAGCCACCGCGAGGGCATCCTCGGGGGCCTCGCCGGTCTCGGGCCAGTCGGTCCTTCGCAGCAGCGGCGCGGCGATTGCGACCACCACCAACACGCCGACGCCGGCGACCACGAAGGTTGCTCGCGGGTCGATCAGATAGGCCACCACGCCCCCAAGCATGAAGCCAATCCCGGGCATCGCAAAACCGCTCGACTCCAGCAGGGCCACGACCCGGGCCTGGTATTGCTCCGTCGTCAGGCCCTGGATGGCGCTCATGACCGCCACCCACTGGACCCCGTTGCCGAGCCCGCCGAGCGACGCGGCCAGACAGGCGAGCAATAGGGTCTGGGCTCCTGCCATTGCAAGGTAGGCCGCGCCAACGATGATCGTGCTCCAGAACAGCAACAGGCTCAGGGAGGTGTTACGGGCGGCCGCGAACACCAGGCTGCCGACCACCATGCCGACTCCCCACGATGCCAGCAGCGTTCCGTAGCCGGAGTTGCCGGCGTCGAGTGTCTCCTTCGCGTAGACGATCTCGATCGGGATCACCGCGGCGAAGAAGACGAACGCCGCGGCCTGAGCCACCAGCAGGCGCTTGAGGATCGGGTGCCGCCCGACATAGGCGAGGCCTTCCCGCAGCCGCTCCTGCCACGGCTGCGGCTCCGCCTTCACGCTCGGCACCGACCGCGCCGCGACCAGAAGCAGCGCGACGAGGAAGAATGAGGCTGCATCCAGCAGCAGCGCCTCGCGGGCTCCGATCCCCGCCACGACCAGCCCCGCCAGGAGTGGTCCGAGCGCCCCGGCGGCCGTGAAGCCGACGTTGATGATGGCGTTGCCTTCCCGCAGCTGCCCTGATGGAGCAAGCACCGCCGCCACCGCGGCGCGCGTGAAGGAGCGGCCCGCCAGCGCCAACGTGCCGTCGACCGCGGCCAGCGCGATCACCACCGGCAGCAGGAAGTCGTCCGCCATCGCGGCCAGGGCGAGAAAGGTCGCACCCTCTCCCGCGTACACGAGTGGCAGCCCGATCTTGCTGCCCGTCACCTCGATGCGGGCGACGAGACCCTGAGCGAAGACGGCCGGCACGAACTGCATTCCGACGAACAGCGCCGCCGTGGCCAGTGCGTTTCCGGTCTGGTCGAAGACCAGCACTGCCAGCGCGATCTCGCCGAGCCAGTTGCCGAGCTCGTTGACGTTGTACGCCAGCGCCAGCCTGCGAAAGCCGGGCAGCCGAAGCGGAGCCAGGGCAGGCCACATGGCGGTAGAGGCTAGGCGCCCCGCCCGTCGGCTGTCGGCCGCCGGGTCGACATAATCCGCTGCAGCGCATGTTTCATCGCTCCCGCTGCGGCTTGACGGCGTCTTCCCGTTGCAAGAGATTACGCCGCGCTTGGCCGCATGGCCAGGCAACGCAGTGGCGTCTAGCGTCCTGGAGGTGCAAGAGTTGGGCTTCCGCAGATAAGTCTGTAGCAGTGCCTGAAAAGGGCGCTCCGGTCGCTTCCGGAGCGCCCTTTCGGCTAAGGGCACACCTCCTCCTAAAGCACGAAACCCGGCGCGTCGATAGAGACGGACCGGGCCGAAACTGGAGGTTCTACCCTGGCCGCACGCCCAAACCGAGCTGTACTAGCGGTCGAGCTGGCAATGCTGGCCGGCGCGGTCGCGCTCGCGATTTTCCAGGCGGGCGCCGCGGACTGGGACCTGCCGCTCTTCTTCACCCTGCTGGCCTTCTCGGCTCTCAGCGACCTGCGCGCGGTCGAGACGGTGGGCAAGATCAAGATCTCGGGCAGCTTCCTGGCGCTGGTGCTGGCGATCGTGTTCCTGGGCGGAACACCCGCGGCCGCGATCGGAGTTGTGACGATCGCCGTCGGCTGGTTGCGCTGGCGCGACACCGTTCACGACTTCCTGATCAACCTCGTCACCTACACGTGGTTCCCGCTGCTCGGTGGCCTTGCCTTCCTGGGACTGAGCGAAATCACGGGGCTGATGGAGGACGACAGCTTCTTCTACCTGCTTGTGTTGGCGGTCTTCATGATGGCCCTGACGGTGAACTTCTCGCTCGTCGCTGTGTACGCCACGATCGTCGAGCGGGCGTCGTTCTTGGGGCAGGTGCGCAGGATCCTGCTTCCGGTCATGCCATCGGAGCTGGCCGCGGCAACGATGGCGGTCGGGATCGCCTTCCTGTACAACCGCGTCGGCCTGGTGGCGATCGTGCTGTTCGCGGTCGTGCTGTTCACCTTCCAGCACCTGCTTGGCCAGGTGATGGTCTCTGAAGAGCGAGCGGAGGAGCTGGAGCGGCGAACGCGCCAGCTCGCCAGCCTCCAGGTCGGCCTGCTGAGCGCGCTCCTTCACACGCTCGACCTGCGAGACCGGATGACCGCGCGCCACAGCGCGGCTGTCGCGCGCTACTCGAAGGAGATCGCTCGCGCGGCCGGCTTCTCCGAGGAAGAGCAGGATCTCGTCCACACCGCGGCCCTGCTGCACGACGTCGGCAAGTTCATCTTCCCCGACCGCATCCTCAAGGGCGACAACAAGCTCACCGAGGAGGACTGGAACATCATCCGAATGCATCCCTACCAGGGGGCGAGGATCGTGTCCCAGATCGAGGGCTACGGCCCGGTCGGCGAGATCATCATCGCCCACCACGAGCGAATGGACGGCAAGGGCTATCCGCGTCACCTCAAGGGCGACGAGATACCGATGCTGTCACGGATCATCTCCATCTCCGACATCTACGACGTGATGACTGCCCGCGACTCCTACCGCAAGCCGATCTCGTCTTTCGAGGCGATCCGCGAGCTGCGCCGGGTCTCAGGCTCGCAGCTCGACGCCCACCTGGTCGAGGTCTTCATCGAGGTGCTGTCGGGCAAGGACGTCAGGTACCGCCACGGTGAGGACGCCGACTTCGACGCCGAGCTGGCGCTCGAGAAGCGCGTTCACGACTATGCCGCGGCGGAGCTGCCGGCGGACCTCACGGCCGAGGCCGAGCCGACGGAAGAGTCCTCGGACGAGCAGGCCGATGCCGCCGTCGAGGCTCTCGCCTCGCTGGCGAAGCGCGAGGACGGCGTCACCAGTACTCAGCCCGAAGACGGCGTCACCAGCAAGTAGAGCCAGCGCTAGCCGGCGTCGCGCAAGTCCGAGGCCGCCCGCTCGGGCGCCTGCACGTTGACGCCGATGCCGGCGCCGAGCTCCAGCCCCGCCAGCTGGGTCAGGCGAGGCACCACGTCTATGCGCCAGTGATAGTGCGCCGCGCCGCGCGGCGCCGTGCGCAGCCACATGTTCAACGGCGGTGAGGAGCCGAGCACCCGCTTCAGGCGCAGCAGCCCGTCGAGCAGCAGGGCGGCCTCGAGCGGCTCGGCGTCGACGAAGCTGCCCGTGTGCCTGCGCGGCACCAGCTGAAGCTCGTAAGGAGTGCGTGAAGCGTAGGGGGCCAGCAGCACGGCATGGTCGTCGACGGCGATCACGCGGTCGCGCAGGCGCACCTCCTCCTTCAAAAGGTCGCAGAGAAGGCACGATCCCTCCGTTTGAACATTGTGCGCCGTGAAGCGCTCGCGCTCACGCGCCGCAATTACGGGCACGAACGGCAGCGCGTAGAGCTGCGCGTGCGCGTGCTCGAGCGATGCGCCGGCGGTCTTGCCCGAGTTCACCATCACGTGCACCCACGCTGCTTCGGAGTGGGCGGCCAGGCGCTCGCGCCAGCCTGTGAGCGCGGTCTCGAACTGCTCCGGGTTCATCTCCTCCATGGTGGTGAAGTGCTCCGGGCAGTGCACGATGACCTCGTGATCGCCCGTGGCGGGCGCGGAGCGCAGCAGCTCCGGCTCACCGCGGCTCTCGTCGAGCGGGTCGGGCACGTCTCCATCCGGGCCGGGCGCCAGCACCGGGAACTTGTTCGGCACCGAGCGTACGAGCCAGCCGCCCGAGTCTGGCGGTCCGCCTCCCGGCCGCAGCGCCCAGGTCTCGGGAGGTGTCAGGTGCTCGTGACCGCCACAGAAGGGGCAACCGGGCACTGGCCCGCGGGCACGCGCCCCCTCGGCGGCGCGGCTGCCTTCCGCTGACGCTGCGCCCTGGTCGAGCCATGAGTCCGGCCGCTTCGCGCGACCGGGAGCCAGCACGACCTTCAGCCCCGTGAGGGGATCGATACGCAGCTGCGGGTTCAGCGCTGCTCGGGAAGGTCTCGCGCCGCGCTCTGTTGTGCCCGCGCGGCCTCGAGGAAGGGCTGGAAAAGGTCGATCGGCACCGGAAAGATCGTCGTCGAGTTGTGCTCCGAGGCGACCTCGATCAGGGTCTGGAGGAAGCGCAGCTGGATTGCGACCGGGTGCTTGCCGATCTTCTCGGCAGCCTGCGCCAGCTTGTCCGAGGCCTGGAACTCGCCCTCGGCGGCGATGATCTTCGCGCGCCGCTCGCGCTCGGCCTCTGCCTGGCGCGCCATCGCCCGCTGCATCGTCTGCGGGATCTCTACGTCCTTGATCTCGACCGTCGTGATCTTGATCCCCCAGGGCTCGGTCTGCTCGTCGATGATGCGCTGGAGCTCGTCGTTGAGGCGGTCGCGCTCGGACAGCAGAGTGTCCAGCTCAGCACGGCCGAGCACAGCGCGAAGCGTCGTCTGCGCGATCTGTGACGTCGCGAGCAGGAAGTTCTCGACCTGCACGATCGCGTCGTTCGCGTTCACGACACGGAAGTAGCAGACGGCAGTGACCGAGGCCGGCACGTTGTCGCGCGTGATCACCTCCTGCGGCGGGATGCTGAGCGTCACCGTGCGCAGATCGACGCGCACCATCTTGTCGATGATCGGTATCAGCAGGATCAGGCCCGGTCCCTTCTGGCCGATCAGCCGACCGAGGCGGAACACCACGCCGCGCTCGTACTCGCGCAACACGCGAACCGCGCTCGCGAGCACGATCACCGCGAAGAAGACGACTACCCCGATGACGATCAGCGCAGCTCCCACCGTGCCCCTAGTCTATGCCTCCGGCGAAGCGGGCTCGTCGCGGCCTGCCGGGCGCACGGTCAGCGTCAGGCCGTCCACCTTCTCCACCACCACGCGCTCGCCAACGGCAGGGCGCTCGTCGCCTGCCGGTACCGCTCTCCAGAGCGCTCCGCGCACGAAGACGTGGCCGACGGGCTCGAGCGGCGACCGGACCATGCCCTCAGCTCCGATCAGCTCCTCCACCCCGGTATGAACCTGCCGGTGACGTGCCTCCACGGCCTTGCTGATCAGGAACACGAACGATCCGCCCAGCAACGCCGCCGTGAAGATCACGAGTGGTACCGAGATGTCGAACGCCTCGCTGTCGGTGTCGAACAGCAGCAAGCCACCGAAAACCAACGACACGACTCCGCCGGAGGCCAGCGCTCCGTGGCTGATGATGAACGCCTCGGCCACGAACAGCGAGAAGGCGAGCGCGATCAGCAGCAGCCCCGCGGCGGTGATCGGTAGCTGCGCGAGGCCGAACAGGGAAAGGATCAGCGACACCCCGCCGAGGGCGCCCGGCAGGATCGTGCCCGGATGGAAGGCCTCGAGCGCGATCCCGATCAGGCCCAGGGTCAGCAGCAGGAAGGCCGTGTTGGGGTTCACCAGCAGCTCGAGCACCTCGAACTTGAAGGGCAGGTCGCGCCGCTCGACGCGCGCGCCACCGGTGTGGAGAACCTGCTGCTTCGGGCCATTGACCCGGAAGCCGTCGAGTTTGCGGAGCATGTCCTGCTCGTTGGCGGCGATCAGGTCGATCAGGCCACGGCGCTTTGCATCGGCGGCGGTGACGTTGGTCGCCTTGCGCACCATCTGCTCCGCGAGGTCGGGGTTGCGGCCGTGTCCCTCCGCCAGCGCGCGCACGTAGGCTGCGGCGTCGTTGCGGATCTTTCGGCCGAGCACGCGGTCCTGATCGCCCGGGCCGATCGATATCGGCGTCGCCGAGCCGATGTTGGTCTGGGGGGCCATCGCGGCGACGTCCGCGGCCTCGGTGACGAACAGGCCCGCAGACGCGGCGCGGGCGCCGTCGGGCGACACGTAGACAACGACCGGCATCGGCGCGGCGATGATGTCCTTGACGATCTCGCGCATCGAATCGTCGAGACCGCCGGGGGTGTCGAGCCGGAGCACGACCAGATAGGCGCCATCCTTCTTGGCGTCGTCGAGGCTCTGATCCACCCAGGCTGCCGAGGCCGGATCGATCGTCACGTCGAGGTCGATCGATTGCACGAGCGGGCGCGACTGCCGCTCCTGAGCCAGGCCGGCCGGGCTCGCGAGCAAGGCCAGCAGGATCACCCCGAACGCGGCGATCGATTTGGGCATGGCTCGATTATGAGGCCCCGGGCCGCCGGGCCGCCGGGACCCGGGCCTACCTTTTCCGCGCGCCCTCCACCGCGTAGCGATCCACGTCGTCGGCAATCGCACGCTCGGAGTCGTAACCGCCCTGCTTGGTGTAGACGAGCTGCCCGGAGCGGTCGTAGAAGGCCGTCGTCGGCGACACGCGGTCGCCCCGAAATGTCCTCGCGACCTCGCCGTCGGGGTCGAAGAAGCTCGGATAGGGCACCGGGTATCGGCGCAGGAACTTCTCGGCGTCGTCGCGCACGTCGCGGGAGTCGACGGCCAGGAAGGCAACCTGCTTGCCGCGCTTCTCGACCAGGCGCTGGAAGAACGGGAACTCGAAGCGGCAGGGGCCGCACCAGGCGGCCCATTTGTTGACCACGACCGGGTACCCGCGCAGCCGGCTCAGCTGACGCTTGAAGGCCGGCTCCCCTCCGTCCTGCAGCCCGCCGCTGGAGTAGAGCCTTCTGAGTGGCGGTGGAGCCCCCTTCAGCGCCTTCGTGAAGTCGGCCGCGGAGGCCGCGCTCGTGGGTTGGTCCTTGCCGCCGCAGCCGCTTGGACCAGCCGTTGCCAGGCCGATCGCGAGCGCCGCGGCGATGGTTGCGATTGCACCGGGCCGGCCCGCCTGCTGGGGCCGGGGCCGCTCCGGCGCCCGCTTTCCTAGTAACAGCCGACTCAAGCCTTGCACGGCGTCTGCCGAAACCTAGCGTAGGTTCCTGGGAGCAGCGCCGTTAGCTGCTTTAATACGCATATCCCGCGCCACTGGCTGCTAGGTGGCCGCGGTGCCGCTTTCTCGGCAGGCGCGACTTGGTTCCGAAGAGGGACGCTTGCCAGATCGCATGGCATGGAGACGTTGCAAAGGCGCTGTGGGGCCGGCGACGACTCCGTAATGAGGTAAGCCTCGAGATGGCCAATACGACTCAAGTGGCCGCGACGGCCGCGACTCTTCCTACCCGGAAGCAACTTACTCGCGTAGAGGAGTGGACACGCGAGCCGCTCGCGCACGACGAAGCTTTGCTGAAACCGGGCACCGCGACGCGCCGGGCGATCGACGCTGCTCTGGAGGAGATCGAGCAGGGTCACAAGGTTCCCTCGGTCGAGTGGCGCACCAAGTACTCGCTGATGCTGGGTCTGGAGCGGCTGCTCTCCGACGACGAGCCCAAGCTTGCCGACGGCGCCGTGCTCTCGGCCCACCAGGTCGACGTGCTGTCCGGAACCCTGACGGCTCTGATCGCCGAGGCCGAGCGCCAGAACGGCAACCATCGTGCTGCGCTCGAGGATGCTGTGGCCGATGTGGAGGAGGAGGAATCCGAGGATCTCGACGAGGACTTTGACGAAGAGGACGAGGACGAGGACGAGGAGCTGAGCGCCAACGGGGACGTCGACGAGGAGGAGGCGGCGGACTGGCTCGAATCCGAGCTGGCTGAGGAGGCCACGGACGCTGAGGACCAACTCCCGGAGCAGCCCGAGGACCCCGGCGCCGGGCGGCGCTTCTGGTTCGAGCACGCGACCGGCTCCGGAAAGACCGTGGCTGCACTCGGCTTCGTCGAGGCTTCCCGCACCGGCGGGGTTCTGATCCTGACTCACCGTCGCAACCTCGTCGATCAGTTCATCGGCGAGCTGCGCGACCGCGGCTATGGCCACCGCATCTCCGAGGCGCTGCTCGGTGGGCGCGACAACGCCGACGGGCCGGTGACGGTGGAGACGTACCAGTGGTTCGTGCGCAACGCCGGCAAAGTTTCCGATGCCTACTCGATCGTCATCTGCGACGAGGCTCACACCGCGCTGGGCGAGAAGACGAGCGCGGCGATCCGCCAGTGGCTGGGGCCGGTCTTCATCGGCATGACCGCCACCGGCGCGCTGATCGCCCGTCACGTGGCGGATGTCTTCCCGACACAGACGAGTCGCTTCGACCTCGCTCAGGCCGCACGGCGCGGCGTCATCGCGCCGCTGCGCAGCATTCGGATTCCGCCCGGGCCGCAGGTCCGCACGCTCGCCAAGGTGCCGCTGCGCAAGGGCGAGGTGGACCAGGACTTCGACCAGGAAGAGCTGGCCGCGCTGCTCGACCAGGGCCCCTTCAACGCCGCCGTGGCCGACCTCTATCGCGTGCGCTTCAAGCACCTGCCGGGCATCGTCTACTCCGCTGGAGTCCGCCATGCCCACAACGTCGCCGTCGCCTTCGAGGCGGCCGGCATGAGGGCGAAGGCGGTCTCGGGTGAGACACCGAAGCGAGAGCTGGCCGAGACTCTCGCCGCCTTCGAACGCGGGGAGATCGACGTGCTGGTGAACGCGATGCTGCTGGCGGAGGGCTGGAACTCGCCGCGCGCGACTGTCTGCATGCACCTCGCACCGACCGCTTCCAAGCGCGTGTACCAGCAGCGGGTCGGACGCGTCACCCGCCGGCACCAGGGCAAGGAGGCCGGCCTAGTGATCGACTTCGTGCACCCGGCGACCAAGAACGACGAGGCGATCGTCACCCTGCACAAGCTGCTCGACCGCGACGTCTACCGCGGCGGAGCGATCGTCGTCGGGCCGGTGCGGCGAGGCCGCGGCCGGCGACTGCGCGTGGAGCGGCGGATCGTGCCGGTGACGGCCGATTCCGAGCGCCGCCTCCAGGTGTTCGAGCGAGAGCTGTGGCGGATCGCCGTCGAGTACCTGCCGCCGGATGAGCAGCACGCCTGGGCGGCCCTGGCCGGCGCCCGCGTAGTGCCGAACTCATGGCGCAGAGCCAAGGCGATGCTCCACAGCGACCCCAACGGCGATCTTCGCCGCCGTTTCCTTCTGACGTGCCTCCAGCGCAACCGCAACCCGCAGCTGCGCCAGCGGGCGCTGGCCGAGATCGCGGCTCGCCGTGACGCTGACGCGTTCGACGAGGCCGTCGAGATCGTCGGCACCTGGCCGCGTGAGGAGCGCCGCGAGGGCGCCCGTACGTTCCTTCAGGCGCTGGCCGAGCGGCGCATCGGGCGCCGCGACCAGGCGCAGGCCTGGCTCTGGAGGTTGGCGGAGTACTCGCGCGAGGTGCATGAGGAATACGCCGTGCAGCGCTGGCCCGAGACCAAGCGTCTGCTCGGACTGCTTGTTAACTCTTCCGGCGCGGCTCACGGCCGCAACGCGCGCCGGCTGGTGCACGCGGCGCGCAAGCACGACCGGCGCCTCGCCGCCGCGCTGCTGGCCGCCGCGCTCGCGCACAGCCCCGAGGCGGAGGAGGTGCTGCGGGGCGCACGCAATCGGATGGCGCGCAAGCCTTCCGCCCTTGCACGCGAGCTGCTGCGCAACTTCCCCAAGGGCAAGCGCAAGCGCAAGAAGCGAAAGGCCGGCGCCGAGGAGTCGAACGGAGCCCGTGCCAATCGCAACGGCAGGGCCGGAGGTCGGCGCCGCCGGAAGGTGAAGCCCGACGAGGTGAAGCCGGTCGCCGACGTGAAGCAGGCCGAGGAGTCGGACAACGGCGAAGCGTCGGTCGAAGTCGCGGACGCGGACTCCAACGGCGCCGAGTCGCTGAACGAGCTGCGAGCAGCCGAGCTCGCCGGCGCCGACGAGCCCGAGGACGACTAGCTAGAAGGCCCTCGGGCCCAAACCCTCCTCGGAGCCGAGCAGGTGCACCTCGCCGGCATCGAGCGTGCAGCGCTCGCCGTCGCCGGTGAAGGCCACCAGGTTCCCCTGCTCGTCGATGCCCGCGGCCCTGCCCTCGAGGGTGCGGCCCGCGGCGGTCCAGCGGATCGGCCTATCGATCAGCGCGTCGCGCTTCCGGTAGGCGGCCAGCAGAGCCTCGCTGTCCTGCGCGGCGGCGGGACCGACGTGCGCAGCGAGCGCATCGAGCAGAGCGTCGAGCGCGTGTTCGCGATCCACTTCGGCGCCGGAGGCGATGCGCAGCGAGGTGGCGATCGACTCCAGCTGCGGGCCAAGCTCCTCGACCGGCGTGTTCACGTTGAGCCCGATACCCACTACGGCCCAACCCTGCCGCGGCCGTGACTCGATCAGGATGCCGGCCAGCTTCCTGGAGTCGGCGAGCACGTCGTTCGGCCACTTGATGCGGCAGGGTACGTCTGACACCTGCTCGCAGGCCTCGCAGACGGCGAGTGGCGTTGCCAGTGGCAGCATCGTGAGTGCCTGCTGCTGTGGCCTCAGGACGATCGACAGCGTCAGCGCTGTTCCCCGCGGCGCGGACCAGGTACGGCCCTGCCGGCCCCTACCGGCGGTCTGCTCCTCGGCCAGCACCACGGTACCCGCCGCAGCGCCCGCCTGCGCGAGCAGGCGCGCGTGGTCGTTGGTCGACGCTGTCACGTCGAGGTGCACCAGCGGCCCGTCGAGCGCACCCGATCCCGGCCTCGGCCTGATCGGAGCCGCCGGGGCCACTAGTCGTCGGCCACGCGTGCGAGCCGCACCGTGGCTCCTGGCCTCAGGCCGAGCACCAGGGCGGCGCTGCCGCCGTTTACCGCCAGGGCGATCGAGCCGGAGGAGTCTTCGTAGACCAGCAACGCTCTCGGTCCGCCGTCCGCGAACGTGCGGCCGACGATGGCGATGGCCCGGTTCGAGCCGGCCTCGACCGTGACGCGATCGCCGCGCTCGAACCCTGAGGCGTCCAGGCCGTGTGGCGTGGCACTCAGCTGTGCGTTTCCGAAGTGGTCCACGACCAGCACGATCGCGGATAGCACTCCATCGGAGGTGCTCGCCTCCGGCAGCTCCAGGCGCACCAGCTCCGAGGGCGCCATCTGCTCGCCGCCTTCGTCGAGCGACCCACCGAGCGCGAGCCGCGCCGCCACCGGCGCGAACAGGTCTCGACCGTGGAAGGTGGCCGACACGGGTTGCAACCGCCACGGCGAGTCACTGACGTCGACGGCACGATCGACGCCGCCGAGGCGATCCGCCGCCGGCCACAGAAGGCCGTTGTCAGGGCCGACCAGCAGGCGGTCACCGCAGGCCAGCGCAAGTGCGCGGCGCTCGGTCCCGACGCCGGGGTCGACGACGGCGAGGTGGACGCCGGCCGGCATGTACGGAAGCGCGTTGCGCAACACCGTGGCCGCGCCGGTCAGCTCGCCCGGAGCCAATCCGTGCGCGATGTCGATCACGGTGGTTCCCGGCGCGATGGTCTCGATCACGCCGTGGCAGACGCCGACGAAGTCGTCCTCCCATCCGTAGTCGGACAGGAAGCTAATCGGCAGCGGCAAGGCAGTCCGCGACAAGCGCGTCGACGAGTCCGTCGATGTCGTGGCGCTCGGCTTCCCGGTGCACGGGCAGACCCAGCTCGCGCGCCGTGCCGCTGGTCACCGGGCCGATGGAGATGACCCGTGCCTGAGCTGGAAAGCGCGCCGTGCCGCCGAGCGCCTCGACGAAGTAGCGCACGGTCGACGAGCTCGTGAACGTGACGTAGTCGATGTCGCGGAGAAGCTCCAGGTTGGGCTCGCTGAGGTCCTCCCGCACGGTGTCGTAGAGCGCCACGACGTCCACCTGCGCTCCCGCCGCGCGCAGCGACTCCGGCAGCACCTCCCGCGCCTCGGCGGCTCGCGCCAGCAGCACCCGCTTGTCCGCCAGATCGAAGTGGTCCAGCAGCTCCTCGACGAGTGATTCGGCGATCGACTTCTCCGGCACGACGGCGACCCCGATGCCTCGCTCCTCGAGTGCCCGCTCGGTCCCAGGCCCGATCGCCGCGACGGTGGTGCCCGACAGGGCCGCCACGCCCCCTCCGGCACGCTCGAGAGCGTCGGCCAGCAGTCGCGCGCCGTTGGGGCTCGTGACGCAGACGACGTCGTAGCGGCCGCCGGCGATCATGCCGGCCGCTGCATCTACCTCGCCGCTGTTGCGCGGCACGATCCGGATCGTGGGCAACTCGATCACCTCCGCCCCGAACTGCGACAGGCGAGCGGCCAGCGTGCTCGCCTGGGCACGCGCCCGGGTGACGGCGATCCTCTTGCCGTGCAGCGGCATCTGCTCGAACCAGGCAAGCCGCTCCCGCAATCCGGCCACCTGGCCGACGACCGTCACCGCCGGTGGGTGGATGCCGACCACCGACGCACGCTCGGCTATCTCGCCGAGTGGCCCCGTCACCGAGCGCTGACCCGGAAGTGATGCCTGCTCCACGACCGCTGCCGGCTCGTCGGGAGAGCGGCCGTGCTCGATCAGGCGGTCGGCGATCCGCTCCAGGCGGCTCACGCCCATGTAGAAGACGAGCGTCCCCTTGAAAGCGGCCAGCGAGGGCCAGTCGATCGAGCTCTCCTCCTTTGTCGGATCCTCGTGGCCGGTGACGAAGGCGACGGCCGACGCCTGGTCGCGGTGGGTGACCGGGATGCCGGCGTAGGCGGCCGCCGCGACACCGGCGGTGACGCCCGGCACGACCTCGAAGCGGATGCCCGCCTGCACCAGCGCTTCGGCCTCCTCGCCGCCGCGGCCGAACACGAATGGATCGCCTCCCTTCAGGCGCACCACCTCGAGG
>JBBQNR010000002.1:0-108514 GCA_038330145.1 Solirubrobacterales bacterium | reverse complement strand
GACTCCGTCGGCGATCAGGAACGTCATGGCGCGACTGTGGTCGGCGAGGATGCGAAGCGCCCGCGTCGTCGCAGGGTTTTCGCCGTAGCGGCGTCCCGAGAGCTGCTCTCCGAGCTGGACCAGCGGGCGAAACTGGTCGTTCTCGAACACGGAGGGAACGTCCTGCATGATCGCCGCCATGCGGTCGAGCCCCATGCCGGTGTCGATGTTGCGCTTGGGCAGCGGCTCCAGCGAGCCGTCCTCTCGCAGCTCGTACTGCATGAAGACGAGGTTCCAGTACTCGAGGAAGCGGTCCGTGTCGTCCCCGGGGCGGTCCTGCGGGTCGCCGAAGTCGGGCCCACGGTCGAAGTAGAGCTCGGAGCAGGGCCCGCAGGGGCCGATCGGCCCCGCCTGCCAGAAGTTCTCGGAGCGCGGCAGGCGCACGATCCGCTCGGCCGGCACCCCGACGTCCAGCCAGCACTGGATCGCCTCCTCGTCCGGGCCGACGCCGAGCTGTTCGTCCCCCTCGAAGACGGTGATCCAGATCCGCTCGGGGTCGAGCTCGAACACCTGCGTGGACAGCTCCCAGGCGTAGTCGACGGCCTCCTGCTTGAAGTAGTCGCCGACCGAGAAGTTGCCCAGCATCTCGAAGAAGGTCAGGTGCCTGGCGGTAAGCCCGACCTGGTCGATGTCGGTCGTGCGGAAGCACTTCTGGCACGAGGCCAGACGCGGATGCGGCGGCCCCTCCTGGCCCAGGAAGTAGGGCTTGAACTGCTGCATCCCGGCTGTCGTCAGCAGCACCGAGGGGTCGTGGTCCGCCGGCACCAGGGATGACGACGGCACCACGCGGTGGTCCCGCTGCTCGAAGAAGGAGAGGTACGCCTGCCGTATCTCCGCGGAGGTTCGCGGTGGGCTCATGCAGGCAAGTTTATGCGGCTGCCCGACGGCGGGAGGCGGCGATGGTGCCGTATCCGAGCACGCTGTCGCCCTCCAGCAGGCAGGCCGTCTGGCCCGCCGCGGCGCCGTGGACCTGCTCGTGCAACTCCAGCTCCAGCTCCGCATGGGCGCCCGCGCCGGCCGGCCGTGCCAGCGAGCACGGCACCGGCTGCGAGCGGTAGCGGAGCTTGACCCTGTCGACGCGGCTGCCGTCGCGGTAGAGCGTCGCCGGGCTCACCATCACCGCCTGCACGGCAAGCTGCTCGTGGGGACCGACGACCACCCTGCTGGAGGCCGCGTCCTTGTCGAGGACGTACTGCGGCTCAGCCGCCGCCAGCCCGAGGCCGCGCCGCTGGCCGACCGTGAAGCGGCGCTGATCGGAATGGCGGCCTAGCACGCGGCCGCGCCGGTCCACGATCTCGCCCGGGCGGTCCTTTGCCGCCCCCTGTTGCGCGAGAAACCGCTCGCGCGTGGTCCCGGCCAGGAAGCAGAGGTCCTGGCTCTCGCTCTTGCCCGCCACCGGCAGGCCCGCCTCCGCCGCGACGCTCCTGACCTGCGGCTTGCTGAGATCGGCAAGCGGAAAGCGGACGCGATCGAGCAGCTGCGGCCGCAGCCCCGAGAGCATGTAGGTCTGGTCCTTGTGGGAGTCGCTCGCGCGCACCAGCAGCGGTCCCTCGGCGTCATGAGCGACGCGCGCGTAGTGACCGGTGACGAGCGTCGATGCCCCGATGCGCGATGCCAGTGCCAGCATCTCGTCGAAGCGCACCATGCCGTTGCAGCGAACGCACGGGTTCGGGGTGCGCCCGCCGTCGTGCTCGGCCACGAAGTCGTTCACGACCAGCTCCCTGAAGTTTTCCTGGAGGTCCAGCGTCAGATGTGGCAGGCCCATGTGATGGGCCAGAAAACGGGCCTGAAGGACTGCCTCGGGCGAGCAGCAGCTGCGGCTGCCGTCGGCGACCGGGTCGGCCCACAGCTTGAGCGTCACCGCGATCACCTCGCGGCCGGCCCGGCGCTCTAGCAACGCCGCCACCGCGCTGTCGACGCCGCCGCTGAACCCCACCAGCACCCGCTCTGGCTCGGTCTCGAGCAGCGCCTGCGAGGACCGCGCCCAGATGCCCGCGAGCGCCCGGTGGAGAGCATCCGCGGCCAGGTCGGCGGCATGGTGCTTGCCTGGCGACAGGCCCCCGAGCCCTGCTGCGACGTCGGCCGAGCCCACCCGCGCGGCCTCGAGCAACGGCGCGCCGAGAACCAGGCTCATGCAGGCGCTGCCCGCCGCCAGCATCGCTCCGCATCCCTCGGCGTCAAAGCTGGCCTGTTCGATGCGGCCGTCGCCGGCGAGCAGCGCGATGCGGATCAGGTCACCGCAGGGCGCACCACCCGAGCTGCCCACGGCCGCGCCCGCGGGCGCCGGTCCGCGACCCACCGGGTCGGTCAGATGCCGCTCGAACGCTGAAGGCTCCATCGAGGCCAGTATAGGAACGGCCCTGGGGTGTGGAGCCTAGGCCGCCTCGTGGCGCCCTATATCGAGCCGGCTTCGCCGTTTCTCGTTGTGCCTATATCGAGCCGGCTTCGCCGGACACCTAAAGTCCTGTGAGCCGGCTGCGCCGTCTCCGGTTGTGCCTAGTGGCGCAGGGCGTCTACGACGAGCTGTTCGACGGTGGCCGTGTCCAGGAAGCCCATTGCGACCTGGCCGTTGCCCTGCCTGTCCACGACCACGACCGCGGGGGTCTGGGTCACCGACTGGGTGCCCGTGATGCGCGTGTAGCGCGCGACGTTGCCGAGCGTGTCATTGAACTTGGCGACCTTGCCACCGTGGCTGGAGATCGAGGCCACGGACTGCCTGACGCTCTTGTCGTCGGAGCCGTTGGGATTCCAGAGCAGCAGCACGATGACCTTCTTGGCGTCCAGTGCTCGGCTAACCGGACCCGGCAGCGTGCGCGGGGCGGTCTTGGGCGCGGGCTTGGGCTGGCCGGCAGCGGTATTAACGCCCTGGCCGCCGGAGCCGGTGGTCGGCGTCGAGTTGGAGCCGGTGCCGGTCGGCGTGCCTGTCGTCTGCGCCTGCGTGGCGGGCGCCGGTGAGCTTGGGGAGCTGGTGCTGCCGCCGCCGCGCGTCGCCACCATCAGGACCGCTGCCACGGCCGTGGCAGCAAGGGCGATCAGCAACGGGCGAGGAAGCTGATTGACCTGGGCCATCATCAGACGCCTGCCTGCGGCGCCAGTCGCGCGCGGCGCGAGAAAAGATGACCCCAGCTTGCCGCTGCCACCCCGGTGTTGAACCTGCCGAGGCAGGTGGGTGTCCACAGAACACGTGCTCTGGGCGTGAACCCAATCAAGCGCGTGCCCGATTCGGACTCCCTTCCATTATGTGTTGGCTCAAACAGTGAGCGACTGGCGTACAAGCTCGGGCCTCCTCAAACCTAGCAACTCGGCCACCTCCCGGGTAGGAAGCAACCGCTTTCCCCATCAATCGGCAGACCTCGACCCGAACTTGAAGCCGGCTGGGACGATCCTTGCGGCCAGGCCTGGGCTCAGCGCCTCTAACAAAATCACCCGGCAATTTGTTAAAGGCTCTTAGCGCGGACGAGCGTCCGGGCGGATTCCCAGCTCACGCAGCTGGCGCTCGCTGATCGGTGCCGGCGCCCCGGTCAGCAGGTCGGCGCCCGACGCGGTCTTGGGGAAGGCGATCACGTCGCGGATCGACTCCCTGCCGGCCAGCTGTGCGACCAGGCGATCCAGCCCCAGCGCGATGCCGCCGTGCGGGGGCGCACCGTGCTGGAGCGCCTCGATCAGAAAACCGAACTTGTCCTCTGCCTCCTGGGCGCCGATGCCGAGCGCCTCGAACACCCGGCGCTGCACGTCGGACCGGTTGATGCGGATGCTGCCGCCGCCGATCTCTGCACCGTTGATGACGATGTCGTAGGCGCGGGCCCGCGCGGCCCCGGGATTGTCGGCCAGCACGTCGAGCGTCTCCTCGGTGGGCGAGGTGAAGGGATGATGCAGCGCGTCCCAGCGCCCCTCCTCGTCGTTCCACTCCAGCAGCGGGAAGTCGGTCACCCAGTGGATCTTCCAGTCGCCGTCGCGAGCGAGCCCGAAGCGCTCGGCGAGCTCTAGGCGCAGGGCGCCGAGCGTCTGGGCCGCGACTCCGGCTTCGTCGGCGACCAGCAGCAGCAGGTCCCCGGGCTTGGCCTCGAGCGCCCTGCCGATCGCCTCGATCTCGCCAGTGCCGAGGAACTTCGCGACCGGGGAGCGCCAGGACGCGCCGCCCTCCTCGACGTAGGCCCAGACGAGACCGCCTGCGCCCTGGCCCTGCGCGAACTCGATCAGGCCGTCCAGCTCCGCCCTTGACAGCTCCTGCGCGCCGGCGTTGAGACCGTGCACGACACCGCCCTTCTCCAGCACGCCCCGGAAGACCTTGAACTCCGTCTCGCGCAGGGCGTCACCGAGGTCGCGTATCTCGAGGCCGAAGCGGGTGTCGGGCCGGTCGCTGCCGAAGCGCGCCATCGCATCGTCATATGTGAGGCGCAGGAACGGCGGTTCGACCTGCACGCCGCCGGCCGCCAGCGCGGCAGCGACAACGCCCTCGGTGACCGCGATCACGTCCTCTTCCTCCACGAACGACATCTCGAGGTCGAGCTGCGTGAACTCCGGTTGGC
Organism: Solirubrobacterales bacterium; assembly: GCA_038330145.1. Taxonomy (GTDB): domain Bacteria; phylum Actinomycetota; class Thermoleophilia; order Solirubrobacterales; family JBBDJG01; genus JBBQNR01. The sequence goes on along the minus strand of JBBQNR010000002.1, from coordinate 103,946 downwards.
GGTCCGCGCGCAGGTCCTCGTCCCGGAAGCAGCGCGCGATCTGGTAGTAACGCTCGTAGCCGGCGACCATCAGCAGCTGCTTGAAAAGCTGCGGCGACTGCGGCAACGCGTAGAAGTCACCGCGCTGGAGGCGGCTCGGCACGACGAAGTCGCGAGCGCCCTCCGGCGTCGAGCGGGTCAGGATCGGCGTCTCCATCTCGAGGAAGCCGCGCTCGTCGAGGTGCCTGCGAATCGCCCTGATCACCTGATGGCGCAGCGTGAGGCTCTGCTGCATCGGCTCGCGCCGCAGGTCGAGATAGCGGTGGCGAAGCCGCAGCGCCTCGTCCACCGGCGTCTCCTCGTCGAGCGGGAACGGAGGCGTCTCGGCCTCCGCCAGCACGTCGACCCGGTCCGCCCTGATCTCGATCTCGCCCGTGGGCAGGCCCGGGTTGACGGTCTCAGGTGAGCGCGGCACCACCTCGCCGGCGACCGACACCACCCACTCGGAGCGCAGCTCGTGGGCCGACTCGTGCGCCTCCGGAGCCTGCTCGGGATTGAAGACGACCTGGACCCGGCCCGAGCGGTCGCGCAGGTCCACGAACACGAGACCACCATGATCGCGCCGCCGGTGAACCCAGCCCGCGACTCGCACCCGCCGTCCCACCGCTTCGGCGCGCAGGTTGCCGGCCCAGGTGTCGCGGTAGTCGTTGGCTCGCAGCTCGCTCATGCGTGCGTCTCTACCGCTCGCCCGATCAGGTCCTGAACGAGATCGGAAAGCGCCACCTCCAGCTGCTGCTTGGCGTTCATGTCCCGCACCGCGGCGGCCTGGCGGGCCCACTCGTCGGGACCGATGATGACCGCGAACGCCGCCCCGGCCCGGTCGGCCTGCTTCATCTGGCCCTTGAGGCTGCGCCCGCCCATGTCCATGGTCGCCCCCACTCCCGCCCGGCGAAGCTCCGAGATGACGGCGAATGCCTGCTCGCGTGCCTGGGGCTCGGTCAACACGAAGAGGAACGAGGGGCGGGCGTCGTCGCCCGAGCCGGGCTGCGCGCCGGCGGCGCCCTGCTCGCCCTCTGCAGCCATGGCCTGCGCGATCCGCTCGAGGCCCGTAGCCCAGCCGGCGCCCGGAGTCGCGTCGCCGCCGAGCTGCTGCACCAGGCGGTCGTAGCGGCCACCGCCGCCGATACCGCTCTGCGCGCCGAGCGCGTCGGACCTGAACTCGAACACGGTGCGCGTGTAGTAGTCGAGCCCGCGCACCAGCCGCGGGTCGATCGCGTAAGCGATCCCGGCCGAATCGAGCAGCCGCCTGACCTCGTCGAAGTGCTCGCGATCCGCGTCGTCGAGGCGGTCGATCATCTTCGGCGCCCGCTCCGTGACGGCGCGGATGGCACCGGCGTCCCAGTCGAACGCCCTCAGTGGGTTGACCTCGATCCTGGCGCGCTGGTCGGCGTCGAAGGCGTCGTTCGAGAGCAGGAAGTCGAGCAGCTCCGCCGCGTAGGCGGTGCGCGCCTCCGGGCTGCCGATGCTGGTCAGGTGAAGCCGAACCGAGGTCAGTCCCAGCCCCGCGTAGAGCTGGGCCAGCAGGTCGATCAGCTCGGCGTCCACGGCGGGGTCGTCGGATCCGATCGCCTCCGCCCCGACCTGGCTGTGCTGGCGAAAGCGGCCGGACTGCGGCGCTTCGTAGCGAAACATCGGCCCCCTGTACCAGAGCTTCACCGGCAGCGGGCGCTTGTGCATGCCGTGCTCTATGTAAGCGCGGCAGACGGGAGCCGTTCCCTCGGGTCGCAACGTGAGTGAGCGATCGCTGCGATCGGTGAAGGTGTACATCTCCTTGCGCACGATGTCGGTTGCCTCGCCGACGCTGCGCGCGAACAGGTCGGTGTCCTCGAAGATCGGCGTCTCGATCTCACCGAAGCCGGCGCCCTGCAGCAGCGAGGCGGCCGCGCCGGTGATTCGACGCCGGACAACCGCGTCCTCCGGCAGCAGGTCGTAGGTTCCGCGCGGAGCCCTGTGGGTCAAATATCTACGACGTCGCTAGCTCGGTAAGGAACGGGTTCGTCTGACGCTCGGCGCCGAGCGTCGTGATGCCCATGTGGCCCGGGTAGACCGCCGTCTCGGCTGGAAGCGAGTCGACGAGCCCGCGGATCGACGACAGCAGGGTGCTCCCGTCGCCACCGGGAAGGTCCGTGCGACCGACCGAGCCCTGGAACAGAACGTCGCCGGAGAAGATCGCGCTCTCGGACGGGATCGAGAAGGTGAGGTGACCGGGGCTGTGGCCGGGAGTGTGGATCACGTCGATCTCGAGGCCGGCAAGGTCCAGCTTCTCGCCGCCTTTGAGTGTGTGATCGGCTTCGTAGCTCTCGTATGGGCCGAAGCCGGAGAAGGGCACGAAGCTCATGATGTCGGCCAGCACGGGCCTCTCTATCTCGCTCACGTAGACCGGCGCGGCGGTCGCCCTTGCGACGGGCGCGACCGCGCCGATGTGGTCGAAGTGGCAGTGGGTGACCAGGATCGCCTCGACCGTCACTCCAAGCTCGTCGACCGCGCGCAGGATGATCTCTGCGTCCTCGCCGGGGTCGAAGATCAGCGCCCGGTCCGAGCCGTCGCGCCGCATCAGGAAGCAGTTCTCCTGCACCGGCCCGACGGTGAACATGCGCACGTCCATGGGGCTGAGTCTATTCCTCGGGCGGCTGCTTGCGACGCTGCCGCAGGCGGTAGATGAAGCCGTCCATCGAATACCCGAGCGGTATGTAGACCAGAAACATGAAGCCAGCCAGGGCCACGGATGAGCCGATCGACTGCTTCAGGATCAGCACCAGCACCGCCAGGAACACGCCCGCCGCCAGCACCGCGCGGTTGAGCGCCCCGCGCCATGTCGGTGGTTGATCGAGACGGTTCGCCCGGCTGCCCTTAGCCTGACCGCGCGCCTCCGCGCGCGAGGCCGGCCGCGCCGTACGACCCTTGCGCCGGACGGTGCCCGCCTGGGTTCCGCGATGCTTCTTGCGCCGTCTCTGTTTCGCCGCCGCCATCGTCAATCCCTTCCTGCCGTCAGTGGAGCCTCCGCTCAAGGATATGACGGTGCTCGTCGAAGCCGCGCAGCGGTACGTCGTCCGGGAATCCCTCGAGCGCCGCAGCGGGGGCCAGGCCGACCAGCTCGCCGCCCACCAGGGCGACGCTCTCACCGGCGGCCTCGACGCGGACGCGCTCGACGACTGCAGCGAGCGGCATCTCGAACGGGTCGTGCACGTTCATCGAAAGCTGCACCGCGCCCTTGCTCTCGAGCCGTACGCCGATCGCTCGCAGTCCCGGCAGGCCCCCGCCGTTCTCGCGCACGCGCGAGGCGATCCTGCGTGCAGCGTCGACGTCGTCGGTCGCCAGCTCGAGGTTGAACGCGACCAGCGGCGGCCGCGCGGCGACCAGCGTCGCGCCGGCCGTTGGATGCAGACGCGGCGGCCCGAAGTCCGGTTCGACCTCACGCCGCTCCATGCGCTCAGCAAGGTCAGCGACGCCTCCCTCGCGGAAGAACGCGCGCTCGCGCCGCTCCGGAGCGCTCGCCAGCTCTCCATAAAGGAACACCGGGATCTCCAGCTCGCCCGCGAGCCGGTTTGCCACGGCCAGCGCCTCGTCACGTGCGATATCGCGATCCTCCGGCCGCAGGTATGCGATCGGCACGACGTCGAGCGCACCGATGCACGGATGCACGCCCCTGTGGGCGCGCACATCGAGGCGCGCGATCGTCGCCTTCGCTCCCGTGATGAGCGCGTCGGCGAGCTCCTGCGCAGCGCCGGTGAGCGTGAAGACGCTGCGGCCATAGTCGGCGTCCGAGTGCACGTCCAGCAGCCGGCAACCGGTCGAGAACGCGCGACCGATCGCCTCGATCGCCGCGGCGTCCTCTCCCTCCGCCACGTTCGGGACCGACTCCAAGAGCGGGCCGGAGGCGCGGGATCGGGAGTGGTCGGGATAGGTCAACAGCTCGTGGTCTTCACCGCAGCAGCCACAATGATACGCGCGTGCGACGGGCCGGGAAGCAACCGCTCCGGCCCCGCACCGCCGTTTCGGGCCAGATCGCCGGCCGCATCCTCACCGCTATCCTTGCCACTCCCGCCGGAGTAGCTCAGTCGGTTAGAGCAGCGGAATCATAATCCGCGTGTCGGGGGTTCGAGTCCCTCCTCCGGCATCCTGAATTGTGGGAGCAGCGCCCGCGGGCTCCACGTAGCGACCCGTCGAAAGTCGACTGTCCGCGTAGACCGACTATCTCACGATACGGAAAGACGCTCGCGTCGCTACGCCACGGTTCCCCGCCACATCAGTGGAGGTCGCAGTCAACCCGTAGCTGCCCCGCTTGAGCTTCTTGCCGTTGATCCGGCCGCTGAACTTGAAGCTGTTGGCGCCTGCTTTGCCTGGCTGCGTAAAGCTGCCCTTCACTGCCTTGTACTTTGTGCAGCGCCTGCCCTTCTTGCGCTTCGTGACGCACTTGCTTCCCTTCCTGCGTCCCTTGACCTTGCGTTCGACGGTGAATACGACGGTCGCAGCCTCGGATAGCTTGTAGCCGACCGACGATCCGCGCTTGGCCTTCCTCCTTTTTGCGGCGATGACGCTATCGCCGCGCGACAGCGGCGCAAACGCAACCGGCCTGAACTTGAGCGCGGAGGTAACCGGCTTCGTGTCGTCACAGGGACCCTGCGTCGTCTTCTGGCGTGAACACTGGTCCTGCGTTTCGTCTCCGGAGCCGTCGCCGTCGACGTCGGGCTCGATGATCGCGGCCACGAGCAGCTCTCCCGTGGCTTGGTTGGACGTGCGTGGTCCCTGCCCCGCGACCAGCGGCGAGTCGTAGCGGTAGCTGAACTGGTCTCCGCCGCTGTTGTAGGTCGCCCACACGTTTGTGCCGTCGATCGCCAGGTGGTTGCCCTTCTTCACCGGCAGCCGGCCGGGGAACTCCTGTATTGCCGTGGTGATCCCGTTGCCGGGCTGCACGGTTACGGTCGGGCCCGTGCCGGCGCCGGTGGCCACCGCGACACCCTGGTCCGCCGGGTTCGGCCGGCTGATGTCGGCGAGGCGAAAGGTGACGACGGCCGGGGTGTTGCCCTCTCCGAAGGCACGGATCCGGAACTTGGTGATTACGCCGTCACTCGGAGCGCCCCCCGAATACGGATCGCCGTTCGGATCGCTGGGATGGATGAACGACACGAGCGTGCAGGGCGTGGGCAGCAAAACGCACTCGCCCGAGTTCGCCGGTTCCTGGTTGAGCCGGCTACCGAAGGTCGTCGCCGCGTAGCCGGTTGCCGGAGGTGCGAGCAGACCGGCGATCGCAAGCGCCGCCGTCAACCATCGCTTCGGCAAAGCGGTGATGAAAATCATCGAGTCCTCCAGTGGGTAGGGATCCGACCCTCGAGCTGCCTGAACGATGGAACATACGCCCTTTCGCGCAACGCGCGCGTTCAAAGTCAGCTTTGTCGACGCTCGTTCTACTTCGTTCGGCAGAAGGTATCGGCGGGGTCCAGCGCTACGCCGGCTGCAGACTCAACACGCCGGCCTCCAGGTCGAGCAGCAACCGCTTGCGCTCGAGGCCTCCGCCGTAGCCGGTCAGGCTGCCGTCCGCTCCGATCACGCGATGGCAGGGGACGACGACCGCGATCGGATTGCGAGCATTGGCCACGCCCACGGCACGCGACGCAAACGGCTCGCCGATCCGGCGCGCGATCTCGCCGTAGCTGACCGTCTCGCCGTACGGGACCTCCTGAAGTGCGCGCCAGACGCGCTGGTCGAACGGGTTTCCCCGCATCTGCAGAGACAGGTCGAACGAGCGGCGGCGGCCGGCGAAGTACTCGGCCAGCTGCGACCGCAGCTCGGCGAATGGCTCGTCGACCGCCTTCCAGCCGCCACCCACCTTGATCGCCGTCCTGCCCTCCTGCATGTGCAGGCCGTGAAAGGCACGGCCATCTCCCACTGCCATCAGCTCGCCGATCGGGCTGTCGAAAGTCGTGTAGAGCATCGTTCCTCACCTCGTCGTGTCGGGTTCAGAGGTAAAACGACACAGCGGACAGGAACGTGACATAGCCACAACGAGAGACGGCGTAGCCGGCTCACAGGCCTTTAGGTGTCCGGCGAAGCCGGCGCGATATGTGATGAGCGGCCGGCGCTGTTGCCCAGCCGCGCACTGAGCGGTCGACGCGTGGCTAGGGGAGGACGTCGGTGGCGGTCTTCTTGACCTTGACCCCGTCGATCTTCTTCTGGATGCCCGGGGGAATGCGGCCCTTCAAGCCCGGGTTGTCGACGATGCCACTCGGAGGCTCGTAGCCGCTAGGCGGGTCGGGCGTGAGGACAGGGCCGGAAGCCGGTGGCGTCGGGACCGTCGGTTGGACGTCGTCCTTGTGCCCGTTGCCCTTCTTGGGCAACAGCGGGGTCGACTGGTCGCCACCCGGAGTGGCGGGCAGAGCAGGGTCAGCGGGCGCTGTGATCGTCTCGCCCGGCGCCGGTGCCAGCGGCTGCAGGCCGCTTACCGGCCCGCCGACGGCGGCGGGTGCATCGGGCGCTCCAGGCGTCGTGCTATCAGCGCCGGGCGCCAGGCCGGCGGCGGCCGGGCCGCTGACCACGTTTCCGTTTCTGTCCACGGTCGGCAGGCTGCCATGGCCGCCCAGAGCCGCACCACCCTGGCTCAATCCCTTCGATGCCTCCATGCCGGCCGGCACGTCATCTGAGGCGTTCGCGTTCTCCGTTGTTGCAGACGCCCCCAGCCTGGGCAGCGGAAAATCGACGCCGGCCTTGTTGGCGACGTACCCTCCCCCGCCTGCCATCGCGGCGACGGCCACGACGGCGACCGCCTTCTGGATCGCAGAGGCGGTCTGTTCCGCACCGACGCTTCCCATCGCGCTCAGATGGGCCATCGCATTGTGTGCCGGGCCGGCGGAGACGCCCCCCGCGGACGACTCGGCGGACTGGTCGATCCGGCGGCGAAGGATCCACGGCAGCGGGAGCAGTGCCGCAGCCTTCGAGAAGGCGTCTCGAACCCGGCCCGCGCCGGTGAATGGGGGTTGCAGGCCGATCGTGAAGGCCTCGCGGCGGCAGCCCTTGCAGTGCCGTATATGGCGCTCCAGCATGCGGCGGTCGCGCTTCCCGGCCAGGCCGCTGGCGACAGCGGCCATCACAGGCGGCATGCGCCGGCACCGCTCGCCGGTCGCGATCTCGTCGTATTGGCCCTTGAGACTGCGCCGCGCCCTCGAGAGCATGCTTTCCACGGCGGAGGGCGTCAGCCTCATGCGGCGGCCGATCTCCTGGTAGGAGAGGCCCTCGAACTCGCGCAGCACCAAGATCTCGTGCTGCGAGGCCGGCAGGCCTCCGAACGCCTGCTGAAGATTGTCTATGTCCTGACGCTGAAAAACGGTGATCTCCGTGGCCGGGCCCCCTTCGGCCAGCCGCCCCTCGAAATCCGGGTGGAAGTCGTCGGAGTCGATCGAGACCTCGTCGGTGCGCTTGACCCGGCGCAGGTGGTCGATGCACGCGTTGCGGGCGATCTGGTGGATCCAGGGGCGGAAGGCGATCTCCTGCTCGGTCGCCCGCAGGCTGCGCAGCGCGGAGATGAAGGTCTCCTGGACGATGTCCTCGGAACGGCCCTGGTCGTGAACCATCGTCCGCACCTGGGCGGTGAGGCGGTCCCGGTAGCGCGTGAAGAGGACCTCGAAGGCCTCGTCGCTGCCGTCTCGTGCCGCTGCGACAAGCTGTTCGTCTGTCGCTACGGCCGAGCCGGGAGACACCATAAGTGGCTTCACCCTTTATCTACTCCTTGAAATCGGGGCTCCTGGGAGCCGGACGCCATACACGAAGACCCACGTTGGACGCAAAACACGAACACCTACGTACGGGTGATCCCCGAATTCAACGATTGTAACGGAGCGGGAGGCGGCCCCGGTCGGTGCCAGGAGACGACTTTCGGCCACGGCCAGGGGTGATCGTTAAAGCCCTGCTCAGAGGGGCGCCGATAGCTGATCCCATGTACGCCTTTCGGACGACGGAGGTCGCGGCAGGGCGGCAGATCGTGATCGATCGCCTCGCAAGCGGTCGAACTGTCGACGAGCTGATGCGAGTGCTGGTGACGATGAAGCCTGGGGCCTCCTCAATGGACGCGCTGCGGCGGCTGTCTCCGGAGGCCGGCATCGAGGTGCTGGCGGCACTTCGGGGCAGCGACAGACCCGCCCCGGCGGTCGGTCCTCGCCCTGGGTTCCTAGCTGCGCTTCGCCCGTACCGCCCGGCTGGCTAGGGACGACGCGTTCGGCGTTGGATCGGCGGCCTCACGCTCGCCCATGCAACCAGCATGAGCTAGCTCACACTCGTCCTTGCCCAGCTCGATCTGCCTCGCCCCGCGTCTGGGGCTAGTTGAGCGGCTGACGTTCCTTTGCCTGCTGCTTGTGCTCGGCGATCTTGCGCTGAAGGCTCGCGCCGGACTTCGCCACTCGGCTCAGTGCCAGCAGGCGAGCATCGCGAGGATCGCCGTTGGTGGCCAGCGGAGCAGGTGGGCCCCAGAGGCCGAGCATGCGCGCCTGTGCTCCGCCGAGGCCGACGAGCGTTATCAGGCCGAGCAGGAGCACGAGGCCGATCGGCATACCGAGCGCGTCGTTGCCGCCAGGTGAAGCCGCGACAGGCGCGATCGGAGTCTGCGAGGGTGGCTCGCTCGGTGGGATGTCGCCCGGCGGCGCCGTCAGTCCATCGCCTCCGGCTGGAGGCCCGCCCACTCCGGGCGGCGGCGCGTCCGGCACCGTGGCCTCTGCCGGCGGTGCGATCGTCGGCGAGCTGGTGTCTGTCACGGGCGCTGCCACAACCGGTGACGGTGTGGCCGGCGTCGTGACGGGCGTGCTCTTGGGCGGCTTGGTGCCCGTGTCCTTGTTCGAGTTGCTGTCGGTCTTCTTCTTCGTGGTGCTGTTCTTCTTCGAGTTCGACTTCGTCTTCGACCTGCCGGTCGTCCCGGTCCCTCCTATCAGCGCCGCTGCTCCGGCTGCCGGAGTCGATGTGCTCGTCCCCGGGTTGCCACCGGTGGTTCCGGTACCGCCCGTCGGTCCGCCTGAGCCGGGGGGCGGCGCGACGTAGGCGAGCTGGGCGATGAAGTCGGAGTCGGCCAACGGAGAGATCGTCTCCCCGTTGCGAATCAGGTAGGTCTTGATGCGAACGTCCTTGTCCGCGGAGCCCAGGTTGGGAAAATCGAACTTGTCCCGGACCTCCGTTACACCGTCGGCCACGCCGTCCATGACCCAGCTGTCGGTGGCAGCGTCGCCGTCCGCGACGCGCAGCTCCCAGATGTCGCCGTCCCGCATCCCGTCGATCTTGAAGTTGATCGTGTCACCGACCGTGGCCGTGTCGTTCGCCACGGTCAGCGCGGCCGACGCGGTCGCCGTTCCGAACACGACTGGGAGCGCCGCCATCAGCGACGCCAGGACCAAGAAGCGCTTCAGTGCTCTACATCCCTGCAAATCTTCCTCCTCGAGAATGCGGGCTGCCACCCGTAGGCCGCAACTGGCGAGGACCAACAAGCCAGGCCTAAAGGATAGCCATAGATGGCCCTGTTGTGCTAGTTGAGCCTCAGACGCCCGGGAGCGAGGATCCGGCGAAAAACAGCAGCCAGACCGCGAAGCTCAGCACGGCGGCGACCGCCGTGCAGACCAGGATCAGGTCCAGGACGGTCACGGTGGTGGATTCGGCCCGCTCGTCCCGCAGGCTCCTGAGCCAGGGTAGCCGCACTCTGACCGTGTTTCCGTGCCCGGAAACCCGCTCGTAGGACCGGCTGAGCCTCGCCAGCCCGAGCGAGACGGCGATCGTCGAGGCAAGTATTCCCCCCGCCACCAGCAGGTACGGACCAAGACGCGCCTGCTGGGAGCCGGTGGTGTGCGAGCCGATCCAGAGCCAGATCACCGGGTTGCCCAGCCACAGCATCAGGGCGCCGAGCACCATCAGGGCGATCAGCCCGATCTTCGCCGACCTGGTCGAGGCGCCGGTTAGCATCAACCGCAGGATGAAGAAGACGTGCCCCGGCTGCAAGCGCAGCGTGAGCGTGAGAGCGCGACGCTGCCGCCGTTGTGGCTACCCGTTTCCGGAAGGACGAGGGCCGAGGGCGGCAGGCCTGGCGATGGGTGCGGGCTTTCCTCTGTTCGTGATGGGCACCTTGATCCTGTTCGCGGGAGAGATCTCGGCCCCATTGGCGATCACGGCGTCCGCGATGGTCGTCGTCGGGCTGGGCCTATTCTTCGACCCACGTTGAAGCGCCGAGTCCTCGTACTGTTGGCAACGGCGGTGTGCGCCATCCCGAGTGCGTGTGGCGGCAGCGACGACAACAGCGGTGGCGGCTATCGCAAGAGCCGTGACGCCGACAGCGCGCAGGTGCGTCTCGCGATCGAGGCGCAAGACGGTCGCGGCGCGGTCAAGCGTGCACAACTGGTCTGCGACGGCGGCGAGGTAACCGCACGCGGCCTGGCACCGGACAACAACCTCTGCGCGGCCGCGCGCAACCTTGCGCCCTTCCTGTCGGAGAAGCCGGCGGCGGACCGGGTCTGCACGCAGATTTACGGCGGCCCGGAGACCGCGCGCATCAGCGGGCAGATCGAGGGTCGCCGCATCGAGCGGCGCTTCTCGCGCAGCGACGGTTGCCGGGTCGCGGACTGGGAACGCGCGCAGCCGCTGATCCCGCTTCAGCCGCAGCGCAAATCCGGTCCCCGTTAGTAGACGATTGATTCCAAATTCCCCGCACCCCTGGCCGACGCTGCGAACGACCGCTGGACCTGCGTCCTCGAGCTCGCCAATGCGACCAGCATTGGCTTCGCCCTGCGTCCTTGCCCAGCTCGATTCTCGCGCCCCCAGGGGCACGCGGATTCGGAACCAATCGTCTGGCGAATAGGCTCGCGGCTGTGGAAGCGAGGATCGAGCCTTGCAACGTGCGCGATTACGAGCTGCTCGCCGAGCAGTTGCTCGACGAGGGCGCGTACGACTACTTCGCCGGCGGCTCCGGCGACGAGTTGACCCTGCGCGAGAACGTCGAGGCCTACGCCCGATTGCGGCTGCGGCCACGCGTGCTTGCCGGCGTGGAGCAGGTCGACACATCCACCACGGTGCTGGGGACGCCGGTCTCGATGCCGCTGCTGGTGGCACCGGTTGCGTTCCAGCGCATGGCGCACCCCGACGGCGAGGCGGGTACCGCGCGCGCCGCGCGCGATGCCGGCACGAACCTGATCCACTCCACGCTCGCAACCTCGACCCCCGCCGATGTCGCCGAGGCGGCTCCCGGGGGCAGGCGCTGGTTTCAGCTCTACTGCTTTCGCGACCCCGCCGTCACACGGGCGCTGATAGATCAGGCCGCCGAGGCGGGCTTCGAGGCGATAGCGCTGACCGTCGACGCTCCCAAGCTCGGCCGGCGCGAGCGGGACCTGCGGACGGGCTTCGTCATACCGGCGGAGATGACCGTGCCCAGCTTCGCGGCCGCGGCGGGAGGGGCCGTCGCCGGTACGCCGGCCGACATGTTCTCGCTCATGGACCCGGGGGTCGGCTGGCGAGACCTGGAGGCGCTCACCTCCGAGTCCTCGCTGCCGGTGCTCGTGAAGGGCATAGCCACCGCCGAGGACGCCTTGCTTGCGTGCGAGCACGGCGCCGCCGGAATCGTGGTTTCCAACCACGGCGGCCGGCAGCTCGACGGGGCGCCGGCGACGATCGAAACGCTCCCTGAGGTGGTCGAGGCGGTCGCGGGCCGGCTCGAGGTCTTGATCGACGGCGGCGTGCGGCGCGGAGCGGACGTCGTCAAGGCGCTCGCCCTCGGCGCTCGCGCCGTGCTGGTCGGGCGTCCGGTCATCTGGGGTCTTGCGGTGGATGGCGAGCGAGGAGTGGCGAGAGTGCTGGAGCTGCTGCGGGACGAGATCGAGCTGGCGCTGGCCCTGGTCGGATGCGGCTCGCCAGAGCAGGTGACGGCTTCGCACGTGACGGCCGCTCGCTGACGGCCGTCAATGGGGCGCAGGCGAGGTGCCGCGGCTGTCGTGGACAGGCGCCTCACTATAGTTTTGATAGTGAGGCCTTTCTGGCGCCTGCTTGGCTTTCTTCGCCCCTATCGGGGGACGGTGCTGTTGACGCTCGGCCTCGCCTCGCTGGCGATGGTGGGCGCCGTCGCGATCCCGTTCCTGGTCGGGCGCACCGTCGACGCCATTCAGCGCGGAGACAGGGGCGAGATCCTGCCGCTGGCGCTCGCGATCCTCGGCGCGGGCTGCCTGCGGCTGCTGCTCTCGGTCTCGCGCCGCATCATCGCCGGCCGCGTCTCGCTCGGGGTGGAGTTCGACCTGCGCAACCGCGTCTACGGCCATCTCCAGAGACTCGACCTCGGCTTCTTCGACGGTCAGCAGGTCGGGCAGCTGATGTCACGGGCCACGGTGGACCTCCAGGCGGTCCGCTTCTTCCTCGGCTACGGCCTCATCTTCATCGTCCAGAGCCTGCTCACGATCGTGTTCGCGGCCGTCGTGATGATTTATCTCAAGCCGTCGCTGGCCCTCGTGACGCTTGCTCCGGTCCCGTTCGTGATCCTGGCGGCGGCGCGCTACGGCCGGCGATCGCGGCCGGCGCTGCAGGAGGTGCAGCAGCGGATCGCGGAGCTGACCGCCGAGGCCGAGGAAAACGTGTCCGGGGTGCGCGTCGTGAAGGCGTTCGCGCGCGAGCGCGAGCAGCTTCAGCGTTTCCGGCACAAGGTCAGCCGGGTCTTCGACCAGAGCCTGTACTCGACGCGGCTGCGCGCCTTCTACAACCCGATGATCTCGTTCCTGCCCAACCTCGGCCTGGCCGCCGTGCTACTGCTCGGTGGCCGGCAGGTGATCAACGGCTCGTTGACACTGGGCGAGTTCACCGCCTTCTACTCCTACGTGCTGATGCTGATGTTCCCGATGCGCATGCTGGGCATCGCGCTCGGCATGGCCCAGCGCGCTGTCGCCTCGGGCAACCGCATCTTCCAGGTTCTCGACCGCGAGCCCGCGATCAGCAACGCGCCGGATGCGCTGCCGCTCCCGCCCGGAAGGGGCAACGTGCGCCTCAACCACGTCACGCTCTCCTATAACGGAGGAGCGCCGGCGCTCAGCGACGTCAGCCTCGACGTGGCGGCGGGCGAGACCGTCGCGATCGTCGGGCCGACCGGATCGGGCAAGACGACTCTGGCAGCGACGATCGGGCGCCTCTACGACGTCAGCGAAGGCTCCATCACCGTCGAAGGCGTCGACGTGCGCAAGCTGCAGCTGGAGTCGCTGCGGCGAGCGATCGCCGTGGTGCCTGACGACGGTTTCCTCTTCTCCGCAAGCGTGCGGGAGAACATCGCCTACGCCAAGCCGGACGCGACGCAGGAGGAGATAGAGCTGGCAGCGAGGCGTGCGCAGATCCACTCCTTCATCGTCGGGCTGCCGGAGGGCTATGAGACGCTGATCGGCGAGCGCGGACTGACGCTGTCGGGCGGACAGCGCCAGCGGATCGCGATCGCTCGCGCACTGACCACCGACCCTCGCATCCTGATCCTCGACGACGCGACGGCCAGCGTGGATGCCACGACCGAGCGCCAGATCAAGGACGCGTTGAGCGAGGTGATGCGCGGCCGGACGACCTTCATCATCGCCCACCGGCTGTCGACGATCGCGCTCGCCGACCGTGTTGTCGTGATGGACGGCGGGCGAATAACGGCCCAGGGAACGCACGAGGAGCTGCTCGACGAGAGCGAGCTCTACCGCGAGATCGTGGACAAGGGCCTGCCTCGCCTGGGCGCGGCGCTCAGTGGCCTCGGAGACCGGGCCGACGAAGAGCAGGCCGCAGGGGCGGCAAGACCGTGAGCGCGAGAGGCGGAACGGCGACGCCGGGCGGAGCCGCGCAGGGCGAGGTGCCCCGCAGCGAGGCCGGATCGAGCGCGCTGCCGATGTCGCGCAAGCTGCGCGGGCTGTCCGATCTGCTGCGTCCGTACCGCGGGCGCGTGGTGCTGGCTCTGCTCTCGCTCGTGCTGGCGACAGCCGCCAGCCTGGCCCCGCCCTACCTCGCCAAGCTCGCGATCGACAACGCGATCGTCCCTGGAGACGCGGGTGCCCTCGACCTGATCGTGGCGGCGTTCATCGGGTCGGCGCTCCTCTACTGGGCGGCGACGTACGCCCAGACGTATCTGGTCGGCTGGGTCGGGCAGCGCGCCCTGCAGGACCTGCGCGTGCGCATCTTCGCCCACGTGCAGAACCAGTCGATCGGCTTCTTCAGCCGCAACAAGACCGGCGTCCTGATCTCACGCATGACGAACGACATCCAGGCGCTGGACCAACTCGTCACGGACGGCGTGGTCAGCCTCTTCTCCAGCACGCTGACGCTGATCGGGGTCGTCGTGATACTGGTGTTGCTCGACGCCAAGCTGGCGCTGGTCACCTTCCTGACGCTCCCGGTGCTGGGGGCCGCGAGCATCGTCTTCCGCTACTACGCTCGCGGCGCCTACCGGCACGTGCGCGAGAAGATCGCCAACGTCACCGCGTACCTTCAGGAGAGTCTCTCCGGCGTGCGCGTGATTCGCGCGTTCGCCCAGGAGCCACGGCACCTGAAGCGCTTCGACGAGCTGAACGACGAGCACCGCGCTGCGAACATGCGCACGGTCTACCTGAACGCCGCCTACTTCCCCGGCGTCGAGCTGCTGTCGTCGCTCGCAACCGGGATGATCCTGCTCTACGGCGGCTACCAGGTGATCGACGGCAACGTCACGATCGGGGTGCTGGTCGCCTTCATCGGCTACCTGCAGAGCTTCTTCGATCCGATCCAGCAGCTCTCGAACCTCTACGCCACCTACCAGCAGGGCATGGCCGCGCTGGAGAAGATATTCGGGCTGCTCGGCACGGCGCCCGACATGAAGGACCGCGAGGGGGCCCAGGACCTCGGGCAGATTCGCGGCGACATCGAGCTCGAGCGGGTCTCGTTCTGCTACGACCCCGGCGTCGAAGCCGCTGCCGGTGGCGAGACCGGTTGCGATCTTGAGGGGGACGGTGCTGGTGATGGTGTTGGTGATGGCGAGCGGGTGCAGTGGGCGCTGCGCGACGTCAGCATCCGGGTCCCGGCCGGTGAGACGCTTGCGCTCGTCGGCGAGACGGGCGCCGGCAAGTCGACGCTGGCAAAGCTGGTGGCTCGCTTCTACGACCCACAGAGCGGCGCCGTCAAGGTGGACGGCCAGGACCTGCGCGACGTGACCCAGAAGAGCCTGCGCCGGCAGCTCGGCATCGTGCCGCAGGAGGGCTATCTGTTCTCCGGCAGTGTCCGGGACAACATCGCCTTCGGACGGCCGCAGGCGACCGACGTCGAGATCGCCGCGGCCGCCGCGGCCGTCGGCGCGCACGACTTCGTCATGCGGCTACCCCAGGGGTACGACACGGACGTCGGCGAGCGCGGAAGCCGCCTCTCCGCCGGGCAGCGTCAGCTCGTGGCGCTGGCGCGCGCGCTGATCGCCGATCCCCGCATCCTGATCCTCGACGAGGCGACCGCCAACGTCGACGTGCGATCCGAGGTGGCGATCGAGCATGGCCTTCACCGGCTGCTCGCCGGCCGGACCGCGATCGTGATCGCGCACAGGCTCTCGACCGTGATGAATGCGGACCGCATCGCGGTGCTCGACGGAGGCAGGATCGCCGAGATCGGCACGCACGACGAGCTGATCGAGGCCGGCGGCGTCTACAGCAAGCTCTACCGCGAGTGGTCGGAGCTGGCGGCGGCCTGAGCCGCTGACGGCGTCGCCGACCTACTCGCCGACCTACGTCCCTGACCGACACCCCTTCCCGACTCGACCGCCCGGCTAACCTTCCGCAGTCGAATGCCCGACGAGTTTCGCTGGTACCCGCGCATCATCGCCGCGACCTGCCGCTTCTACCACGGCTGCGTGTACGTGGAGATCGGCACGGGGCGCGGCATCGCGCTGGCTGAGATAGCGCCGGCCTGCGCGGAGGTCCACGGTGTCGACGTGCGGCCGGAGTCGGAGGTCGACGTGCCCGAGGGCGCTCGCTTCTGGAACATGCCCTCGGACCGGTTCTTCTCCGCCTACGACGGGTCCCCGCCGCACGTGATCTTCATCGACGGCGACCACAGCTACGAGCAGGCGAAGCGCGACTTCGACCACGCTCTGCAACTGCTGCGCCCTGAGGGCATGGTGTTCATGCACGACACCTGGCCGCGCGACGAGCGCGACGCGACGGACGAGTTCTGCGGCGGGGTCTGGAAGCTGGCCGAGGAGCTTTCCGAGTCGGACGAGCTGGAGTCGTTCACGTGGCCGGCATTTCCTGGCCTGACCGTCGTGCGCCGCCGCGGTGAGGGGTTGGGCCGCGGCCACCTGCGCGAGCGCTAACTCAGGCTCGCTGCCGCTCGGCGCGGGCCGCGATCGCCTGCTTCAGCGCCGGGACGAGCGGCAGGACCGTCTCGTCGGGCTCTCCGGTCTCGCGGTCCAGGCTGCGCATGTGCTCGACGGTCCACTTGGTGTTGTAGGGCTCGCCGGTGTCCGGCCGCAGGCGCGACGTCTTCTGAAGCCACTCCTCCTCCGAGCGCGTGAAGTAGTGGTTGATGCGCAGCGTGTCGTAGGTCAGCGACTGCGCGTACTGCTCGTCGACCGGCCGGTGCAGCTCGTCGACCGCCTGCTCGTCGTCGTGGTAGCGAAACCAGTGCGGATTGACCGGCCGCACCGTGCGCGCCGGGTCGATGATGCTCTTGACGAATGAGCTGCCACGCCAGTCGGTCCAGCGGCGCAGATAGCTCTCGGTCACGAGGTCCGAGGGCGTGGTGGTCTGGCCCGAGGGACCGAAGAAGGCGCGGCAGACGCCCACGGCGGGATGCTGCTCGTAGCCGGTCAGCACGTCAGGGAGCGACCGTCCGGTCGGGGAGAACAGGAACTCGTCGGTGTCGATGAATGCGATCCAGCGCGAGTCGTCGCCGTGGTTGTCGACGGTGTGCTGGAAGGCCGGCATCTGCGGCGCCGGGAAGACCGGCCATTCGTGCAGCTCGACCAGACCCTCCTCGACGTAGGGCGCAAGCAGCTCCCTCTGTGGCTCGCGGTCGCCGTTGTTGTAGAGGAAGAAGCGCTCAACCCCCGCCAGCCGGTGGAACTCGATCCACTCGACCAGGTACGGCATGTCGTAGCCGAGGCAGCTCGAGACGGAGAGGTAGGGCCTCGCCGCGGAAGAGTTGCCTGAAGCTGCGCTCACTGTGCCGAGTTGGTGAAGAAAGGTGGGCGCAAGGAGCTTTCTGGGGCGAAATCGCGGCGTTGCGTCAGCGCACGCCGCTAGGTTCGAGATCAGGCTGCGGGGCAGGGATTCGAACCCCGGTCTCGGCATCCAGAGTGCCGCGTCCTACCACTGGACGACCCCGCAAAGGTCTTATCCCAGGATAGCTATTCGTGACCCACACAACTCGCGAGGCCGTGCGCCGGCTTCTGGCCGAAGGCCGGAACGCGAACCAGATCGCAGCCGAGCTCGGCAAGTCGAAGGCCACCATCGCCTACCACAAGCGGATGCTCGGCCTGACGCCGGATTCCCGATTCAGCCATCGACACGATTGGGTCGAGGTGCAGCGCTACCACGATGCCGGAAACTCGATGCGCAAGTGCGTGGAGCGCTTCGGGCTTTCGGCGCGACACCTGGTACAGCGCAATCCGCCGCGGGGTTCTCGTGGCGCACGTCGGACCGACGCCTCTCGCCGAGCTACTCGTGAAGGGCAAGCGGCGTGGTAGGTACAACATCAAACTGCGGCTGATTGCCGCCGGGCTGAAAGACGGCCGTTGCGAGCATTGCGGAATCTCCTCCTGGCGCGGGAAGTCCCTGTCCCTCTCGCTTCACCACCGAAACGGCGACGGTCTCGACAACCGCCTGGAGAACCTCGAGCTGCTGTGCCCGAACTGCCACAGCCAGACACCGAACTTCGGCGTCGGCAACCGAGCCTTCGCCGGCGCCTCGAACCAATCGCAGCCCGGGTCCGCCGGCACCTCGAGCGAATCCGAACCCAGCTCGGCCGGCGCCTTGACCGCTACTCCCCCGCCCCCACTCGCCGCAGATATCCACCGGAGTTGAACGTCATCATGAACTTCTCGCACTCGCGGTCGAGCTCGAAGCAGTCGTTCTCGGCGAGGAACTGCTCGACCGCCTCACGCGGCCCCGTGTTTCGCTCCTGGACGAACTCCTCGCCGAGGATCGTTGCCTCCACGATCAAGTAGCAGGCCGGGGACACGAGAGGCGCGTAGGCGCGTAGCTCGGCGAGCACGTGGTCGATGCTTCGATCGGAGTCCAGCACGACCATCGTGCGCCCGCCGAGGTTTGCTCGCGCAACGGTCTGCGGCTCCGACGAGTCGCCCTCGACGTAGGTGATGCGTGAATGCTCGGGCTGGGCGCGCGCCGCGACGTCGATCGAGACAACCTGCCCGTGGCCGAGGAAGTCGCACACCGAGGCCAGGTAGAGGGCGCTGCCGCCCTCGTACGTTCCGGTTTCGATGATCGTGTCGGGCCTGGTGCGATGCATTATCTCCTGGTAGATCCAGAGGTCGAGCGGATTCTTCAGCACCCGCGCGCCGAGCCAGTACGTCTGCTTCCAGCTGTCGCTGGAGTAGAAGCGGCGGTGAAAGGCCTCCACCGGATCGTCGGTGCCGCCAACGTCTTCCTGCTCGTCCACGCGATCGGCCATCCCGCTACAGGGGCGGCTGGGGGCTCCAGCCCCCGCCCTCCGGCGGGACCGCGCTCAACTGTGGCGCGTCCAGGCCCCGGTAGTAGCGCGTGGCGGCGCCATCGGTCCAACCTGCAAGGTAGGCGCCGGATGGGCTCTTTGCCATCAGCATCACCGGGCTCGTCCCTCCCCCCAGCACCTGTATTTCCTCGGGGCCGTTCGAAGCCGCGGTCGTGAAGGTGATGGACTGATCGCGCGCCTTCAGGCGTTGCGCAAGGTCATCCGCGCCGGTGCCGAAGCCGCCGGAATCGGCGCGCACCAGTGCGGCAACCGCCATTCCCCGCTGCACCGAGCTGTAGGCCTGAACGTCACGCGCCTTGTCCGCGCCGCGCGCGAGTCCCGCGGCGGGATCATCGGAGCTGCTCCGGCAACCGAGCATGGCGGCGGTCGCAAGCAGCGCGACCAGCACGGCGGCCAGAGGCTTGCCGGCACGGCCCCTCACTGCCGTCCTGGCTCCAAGAGCCTGCATCCAAAACACCCGCAATGGCGCACGGGGCATTTCGTTTCAGGCTCTAAGCCGGTTTCCTGACGGGAGCGCCGCGGCCCTTTCCGGCCCTGGGCGCAAACAGCTGGCAGATCGCCTGCTCGTCGCCGGGGTTGAGGACCGCGAGAACCTCGTCGCCGCCCCGCACCACGGTGTCGGCCTTGGGGACGAAGCCGCTTCCATCCCGCAGCACCGAAACGACCAGGCACCCGTCCGGGAGCTCGAGCTCCGAGATCGGCTTGCCGGCCCCAGGCGCGTCGTCGGTCACCTCCAGCTCGATGATCTCGAGCTGCTCGCGCTTCAGGTCGAGCAGGTGCACGAGGCCATGGTGCGGCACCTCGTGCTCGATCAGGCGCAGGATGAGGTCGGTCGCCGAGACGACGGGTCTGATTCCGAGCAGATCGAAGTGCTCGACGTTGCGCGGGTTGTTGACGCGCGCGATCGTGTGCTCGACGAGGTACTTCTCCTTCGCCACCTGGCAGATCAGGACGTTGTCCTCGTCGTCGCCGGTGACGGCGATCACCATGTCGGCGCGCACGATGCCGGCGCGCTCCAGCACCCAGAGCTCGGAGGCGTCGCCGTAGTGAACGTTGTGCTCGAGCTCCTCCTCGACGGTCATGTAACGATCGCGATTGGATTCGATCACGGTCACCTCGTGACCGGCCTGCATCAGCTCCCGGGCCAAGTTCCAGCCGACCTTTCCCGCTCCGGCGATGATGATGTACATCAGGCCCGGCTGGCGGGCGCCGCCGTCGTGGCTCATCCGGTCTCCTCGACCTTCTCGCCCAGCACCGCGTCGGTCAGCATCTCGATCGCGACCTGTGTCGGGCTGACGGTGTGAAGGCCTTGCTGCCTGTACCACTCAGCCCGGAGCGGATCGTGCACACGGACCACCACCTTCGGGACCTGGAACCGCTTCTGGGCGATCTGCGCGACCACGATGTTGGTGTTGTCGCCGTCGGTCGAGCAGATGACCACGTCCGCCCGGTCGATCCCGGCCTCCATGAGGGCGTCGATCTCGAGCGCGGTCCCGACGGCGAACCTGCCGCCCAGGTCCTCCCACGAATCGGACAACCCGTGGTCGAGCAGCGCGAGCGACTCCGGGCTCTCGTCGAGCACGCTGACCTCGTTGCCGGCCGTGATCATCTTCTTGGCGATCGACGAGCCGACGCGGCCGCAGCCGACTATCAGTACGAACATGGGTGCAATCTTAGGTGGGAAGGCGAGATAAGTCGCAAGTCCTTTGCGGAGGATGAGGGTGGGCGGAGCTACACCGCCTCAAAAGCCTACTCCGGTTCTCGGGCGCCGCCATTCGGTTGGCCGTCCAACGGCATTTCGAGCCGGGAGCGTTCCGGCGGCGCGGTCACGACCACCCGGGAGGGCGCCTTCTCCAGCACATAGGCGGTGATCTCCCCCAACTCGCTCGGCCTCGATCCGCTGACGCCGCCAAGGATGCCGCCGCCGCGAATCCGCGACGGCGGCTCGGCGCCGATCACGATCGCCTCCACCCCTCGCCGGCGGGCCTCCTCCACGATCGCCGAGCCTATGGTGCGACCCCGGACGGCGGCCACCGCCACCTCCACTCCCTGGTACTGCTCGCCGATCTGCTTCGCCCGCGCAAGCGCGCGGTTTGCCTGCTCGACCTTCTCCCTGGGCAGACGGGCATCGAGCGGCAGCGACATCGGCACCTCGGTGACGTAGATGGCCTCGATCACGGCCCCACCCTCCGAGTCGTCGTCCTGACCGGAGGCAAGCTGCCCCGCGGTGCTCATGATGTCGTCGTCCAGCGGATCGCCGAAGACCGGCACCAGGATGCTGCCGTACTCGACCTCGGGCTCCGCGCTGGCCAGCGTGGTCGGCGACACCTCGACCATGCGCGTCAGCGACAGCCCCTGGCGCGAGCGGTAGATGACATAGAGGCCGACACCGAGCAACATCCAGGCGCTGCCGAACAGGCGCGCCTCGTCGTGGTAGATCAGCACCCCGACCCAGGCCCCGAACGACAGTAGGGCGCCCACCACCGCAGGCAGCGGCAGCTCGATTCCGCGCACCCGCAGGTTCACCGGCACCTTGAACGGCCGCGCCCGATCGGGGTCCCGGATGCGAAGCGCGATCACGGACAGGTGCGCGAGGCCGAACGCGATCAGAGCCCCGTAGGCGAACATACTCGCCAGCAGCTCGATGTCAACCGGCAGCAGCAACAGGAAGACCAGCACGCACGCGATCGAGATCACGATCCAGGGAGTCGTGTGGCGCGGGTGCAGCCGAGCCAGGCCGCGCGGAAGCTGGCGGTGGGTCGCGAGCGTGTAGGACGTGCGGGTGATGCCGACCATGCCGGCGTTGGCAGACTGCACCAGCACCAGCGTCGCGATGATGCCCACCACTCTGGCAAGCACGTCGCTGACCCATGTGTTGGTGAAGCTCTGAACGACGCCGAGCACCGGGGCCTCGACATATTTGCCGCCCAGCTCGGTCCCGAAGCCGCTGTCCTGGCCACCGATCACCGGTATCCCCGGCTCCACCGGCAGCGCCATCAGAGCGACGGTCGACACGCCGACGAAGACCAGCAGGGTGGCTGCGGCGCCGGCCCCGACCGTGCGCCGCAGCGCCCGCTTCGGCACGCGAACCTCGGGAGCGAGGTTGGAGGCGGCCTCGATGCCCGTGTAGGCGATGATCGCGATCGTGGTGCCGAACAGCAGGTCCGACCACTTCGGCACCTCGCCGAGCTTCACGTTCTGCGTCACGGCGTCGGGGTCAAAGGCGTAGATGAAGCCGAGCACGACGATCACGAGCACGAGCACCAGGTCGGCGATCGCGAGCATCGTGGAGCGGCGGCCTCGAGGGGTGGCGCCGTGGAAGTTGTAGCGGGCGATTCCGAACAGGACCAGCACGGCCAGCGCGAGGTCGAGGTTGTCGGTCCCGAGCTTGTGCCAGAACGCCGACAGGTAATTGCCGATCGAAAGCGTCGAGATCGCGATCAGGATCAGGTAGTCGAGCAGGATCGCCCAGCCGGCGATGAAGCTCCAGAACTCGTTGAAGGCATAGCGCGCCATCACCGCCGAGCCGCCACGCTCCGGATGAGCCGTCATGCCCTCGAAGTACGTCATCGTCGTGAGCACGAACAGCAGCCCGGTGACCAGGAACACGAACGGCGTCAGCCCCAGGGCGTAGGCCGCCACGACGCCGAGTGCGAAGTAGATCGATGAGCCGACAGTGCTGTACGCGGTTGCGAAGAGTCGGGGCGCGCCGAGCCGGCGCTCGATCAGCAGCTGGCGGCGCGCCGGTTGTGAGCCGGCGTCGGGCCCGGGAGGCGGGTCTGCATCGCGTTCCATCGCGCCGCGATTAAAGCACCAGCGCTGCCGGAAGCGGCCGGGGCGAGCGGCCGCGACCGCTCAGGCGGTCTGAGGCCTCGGCAGCGGGTAGGCCGGCGCCGAGTCGATGATTACCCGGCAGGGGCGCTTGCCCAGAACCGTCTCGAGCGTCTTGCTGAGCACCTTCCCGGTCGGCCGGTGGTACGGCATCGACATCACGACCGCGTCGGCGTGCCCTTCGAGCGCCTCGCGGACTATTCGCGATCCGGCCTCCCCCGCCCTCACCTTCGCTATCCGGCCCTTGATCCGCTGCCCGCGGCCGGCCCATTGACGCGCGGCCTCGATGATCGCCTGCGCGGTTGCCTCGGCCTCGGGAAGCGGCGCGTTGATGTCGAGGTGCTGCGGAACGCTGATGGTCACCAGCACCCTGACATCGCACTTTTTGTGCGACGCCAGCTTCAGCGCGGTGGCGATCGCGCTCGCGGAGTAGGTCCCCTCCTCGAACGCGACCAGGACGCCGGCGTATGCCATCGGGCCCACACCGACCGGCGCCGGGAGATCCACCTTGCTGGTCACGGTCAGAGAGAGCCCCTTGCTCCGGCGATAGGCGTAGTAGCTCACCAGGCCCAGCAGCATCCAGATGCTGCCCACGATGAGGGCGTCGGAGTAGAGCGCCATCACCGCGATCCAGGCGGCGAAGGTGCCGAGTCCGCCGATGACCGCGAACAGGGGTACGTCCACGCCCCGGATGCGCACGTTCAGGGGTGCGCGGTACCACGCCTCCGCCGATTCGACCTCGACGTCACCGGGGAGCCGCCGCATGCGACTGTGGGAGAGGCGCCATCGCAGGCCGATCAGCGAGACGTGCGCGATCGTGAACGAGAGCATTGCCCCGAACGCATACAGCGTGCCGAGGAACTCCTCCTGCCCGGGAAGCATCACGATGCAGGCAATCAGGCCGAATACCGCGATGCCGACCACCGGAGTCCTGAACCGCGGGCTGATCCGCCGCAGCCTGTCGGGAAGCTGCTGGTACTGCCCCATCGAGTACGTGAGACGGCTGACACCGATGATGCCCGCGTTGGAGGCGATCAGCAGGATCGTGCCGGCGAGGATGCCGACGTAGTACTCCATCGCCGTCTGGAACACCCCCAGGTTCATGTTGGCGACGACCCCGAGGATGGGGTCGCCCGCGTACTGCTCCGCGAGCGGCGTCGTAAAGCCGGAGGAGGTCTCCGTGACCGGCATCGCCGAGAGTGCGACGGCGGGCAGTCCGGTGTAGATCACCATCACCGCCAGAACCACGTAGCGCATCGAACGCGGGATCAGGCGGCGGGGCTCGCGCACCTCCTCCGCCATGTTGGCGATCGTCTCGATTCCCGTGTAGGAGATCATCGCGACCGTGATCGAGAGGAAGAAGTCGTCCCACCGCGGCGCGACGCCCCAGTGGATGTTGTGCACCAGCGTGTCGAAGTTGAGCACCAGGAAGACGCCCAGCATCAGTAGCAGCGCCTGGGTCGCGAAGTCGATCACCGCCAGCAGCAGGTTCAGGCGCCCGGACTCTCGAACGCCGATCACGTTGACCACACACAGCAGGATCACGATCACGATGCCGCCGATGATGTCGCCGGGGCTGGTGCGCAGCGGCTCCCAGAAGACACCCAGGTAGTGCGGCACGAAGAAGGCGGAGATCGCGACCGTGATGATGTAGTTGAGCATCTGGCCCCAGGCGGCGATGAAGCTGACCAGCTCGTTGAAGGCGCGGCGAGCGAAGCTCGACGACCCCCCGGCCTCGGGGAAGTTCGAGGCCGCCTCGGTGTAGGTCATCGCCGTCGCCACGAACAGCCCACCGGCGAGGATGTAGACGATCGGGGTCAGGCCGAGCGCGAACGCTGCGACCAGGCCGAGCGCGTAATAGATCGAGGAGCCGACGTTGCCGTAGGCGGCTGCGAACAGCGCGCCGCTGCCGAGCACGCGCTCGAGCCCGAGGCCCTTGGGGCGGTAGTTAGCCATCGGTCAGGAGGTGGAGTGGCGAGGCGCCCGGCCCCATGCCGGAGGGCTCAAATGATTGCGTATCGGGAAGCGTGTCGAAGGACGGAGGTTCAGAAGCCGTGGCGCAGAAGCCAGCGCGAGACACGCTTGCGAAAACCTCCGGCGGACCGCTCCAGGGTGAGCCCGTGGCCCGCGCCCTTGACGATCTGGAGCGTGCTGCTGCTCGCACCGGTGTAGCGCTCCTCCTGGAAGCTGCAGCCGAGCTGCGAGTAGAGCGCGTCGCGCGTTCCGCAAACGACGAGAACGGGAACCTTGATCGTGGGGACGTAGCGGCTCTGCTGGCTGAGCGACCTGGTGATCGAGTCGGTGTCGCCGCAGGGGTCGCGGTTGCGAAGGCCCGTGGCTGCCGCCGCGACCGCCGGCGCCACGTTGGCGAACATGATCGACGTGAAGTCGTTCGCGGGCGGCTGACCGTAGTAGGCGTAGCCCGACGGGGCACCGGGCTCTGCCGGCTCGCCGCCCGTGAGGCACAGGTCACGAGTCGGTCCCAGGGCCAGCTGGGCCCGCGGCAGGTTGGAGAAGGAGAAGCTCATGACGACCAGAGCATCGACGTCACGGAATGAATACGCCTCGACGTTCGAGATCTCCCCGCCGGCGGAGTGCCCCGCCAGCGCGATCCTCTTGAACCGCCGTGGCTTGCCGCCCGCGACCGCGTATGTGCCCTTGCGCAGCTGCTGCACGACCTGGTGCGCCATGTCGGCCTGCCCACCGATGCAACTCGCCTTGCCCGGCGGTCTGCCGCTCGAGTCATAGCCCAGTCGGTCGATCACGACCGAGACGTGGCCGAGCCTGGCCTGCGCCGTGGCGTAGTCGTAGCCCCGCACGGCGGTGAAGGTCCAGAACCACTCCCCGAAGCCGAGCCCGTGCAGGTAGAGAGTCGCGGCCGCACGCTTGCGCTTCTTGGCGCTGGAGAGGGCCGAACGTGGCCCGACGACATGGCCATGCAGCTGATACGCCAATCCGTCGGTGGCGCATGCGAGCTTGGAGCGGTTCAGGTTCTGGACCGAGAACGTGACGGCCCGGGACACCGTCTTGGGAGCGCGCGCGGCGGCTGCACTCGGCAGCGACGCGATCAGGATCAGCGAAGTCGCCACCGCCACCCAGCAAGGCAGCGAGCGGCCGCGCCTCACAGCTCTACGACCTCGTCCCCGACCGAGATCTTGCCGCTGCGGATGACGTTCGCGCGCAGACCGCCCCGATGCACCAATCCCTTCAAGACGCCCGAGCGCGTCAGCTTCTCGAGGTGAGCGCAGGGCTCGTTCAGCACCACGCCCACGCATTCGACCTCACCGACGCGGAAGCTCTTGCCGACGAGGTCGTTCAGGCTGACGCCGCGCGTGAGCACGTTGCGCCGCGACTCCTCGTGGCTGAACTCGATACCCGTCTCGGCGTTGAACGCCTCCAGCGCCTCGGCTTCGATCAGGGTCAGGTCCTTGCCGTGGCGCTCGGCCGGCTCGGGGGCAAACTTGCGGTCCCCGACCGGCCCCTGGCCTGCGAGCACCTCGATCCGATCGACCGGCTGCGGAAGCTGCTCGGGGATTGGACCGATCACGATTTGCTCCACGACGCCAGGCATCGAAAGAAGCATATCTCCGCGGGTGACTGCGTTCCCTCTGGGGGGTGAGGCAATGCGCTTACGTGATGTAGGGGATCATCAGCAGTGCGACGATGTTGGCGACCTTGATCATCGGGTTGATGGCCGGTCCCGCCGTGTCCTTGTACGGGTCGCCGACGGTATCTCCCGTGACCGCGGCCGCATGCGCCTCGGATCCCTTGCCGCCGTAGGCACCGTCCTCGATCAGCTTCTTGGCGTTGTCCCACGCGCCGCCGCCAGACGTCATCGAGACCGCAACGAACAGCCCGGTCACGATCACCCCTATCAAGAGGCCTCCCAGGGCCTGATAGGACAGCACCCCGACGACGACCGGCACCAGGATCGGTATCAGGGCCGGCAGGATCATCTCGCGCTGGGCCCGCTTCGTCACGATGCTGACGCAGCGACCGTAGTCGGGCCTCTCGGTGCGGTCCATGATGCCCGGCTTCTCCCGGAACTGGCGCCTCACCTCCTCGACGACCTCGCCGCCGGCCCGCCCCACGGCCTCCACCGCGAGCGAGGCGAACAGGTGGACCATCATGCCTCCGATCAGCAACCCGATCAGGACTTCCGGGCTGGTGAGGTCGAAGGACTTGATCGTCTCGCCGCCCTTCTGGAGCTCCTCCACCACCTCCTCGCGCCAGCTCACGAACAGCACCAGGGCCGCCAGGGCCGCCGAGCTGATGGCGTAGCCCTTCGTGACCGCTTTGGTGGTGTTGCCGACGGCGTCGAGTGGGTCGGTGACGTTGCGGACCGACTCCGGCAGGTCGGCCATCTCGGCGATGCCACCGGCGTTGTCGGTGATCGGGCCGAAGGCGTCCAGCGCCACGATCATGCCCGTCAACGAAAGCTGTGCCATGACGGCGACGCCGATGCCGTAGACGCCCGCCAGCTCGTTCGCGCCCAGGATGCCGAGAGCGATCAGAAGCGCGGGCGCCGCAGTCGACTGAAGTCCCTGCGCAAGCCCCTGGATGATGTTGGTGGCATGCCCCGTCAGCGACGCCTCGGCGATCTTCTTCACCGGGCGGAAGCGGGTCGAGGTGTAGAAGTCGGTGATGACGAAGATCATCGCCGTGATTCCCAGCCCGATCAGCGTGCAGAGCCAAAGATCGCCGACCGACGGCGGGTCGATGCCGGCGTTCTTGGGCGTGAGGTCGTCCATCAGCCATGAGGTGATCGGCAGGAACACGACGGCCGCCAGCACGGCGCTCACGATCACGCCCTGGTAGAGGGCGCGTTCGACGTTGCCGCTCCTGGAGCGCACGGCAAACGTGCCCGCCAGCGAGGCGAGGATCGAGGCGGCGCCGAGCACGAGGGGGTACATGGCCACCTCGCGCTGCTCGTTGAAGGTCAGGACTCCCAGCAGCATCACCGCGACTGCAGTGACCGCGTAGGTCTCGAACAGGTCGGCCGCCATGCCCGCGTCGTCGCCCACGTTGTCGCCCACGTTGTCGGCGATAACCGCTGGGTTGCGCGGGTCGTCCTCGGGGATCCCCGCCTCGATCTTGCCCACCAGGTCCGCGCCGACGTCGGCGCCCTTGGTGAAGATGCCACCGCCCAGACGGGCGAAGACGGAGATCAGGCTGCCGCCGAAGCCGAGGCCCAGCAGGGCATCGATCGCGTCCCTGTCGGTCTCGTCGAACAGGAGCAGGACGCCGTAGAAGCCGGCGACACCGATCAGCGCAAGCCCGACCACCAGCATTCCGGTCACGGACCCGCCCTTGAAGGCGACGTCGAGTGCCCTCGGGACCCCCTCTCGCGCGGCTTCGGCCACACGCGCATTGGCGCGCACCGCCACGTTCATCCCGACGTAGCCGGCAAGAGCGGAGAGAAGACCGCCGATCACGAATCCGACCGCGGTCTCGATGTTGAGCGCTATCGCGATCACCACCGCCAGCACAATGGCGACGATGCCGATGATCGCGTACTGGCGGTTCAGGTACGCGGCGGCACCTTCTTGAATCGCCTTCGAGATGCTCTGCATCTCCTCGTTGCCAGGCGACTGCCTGAGCAGCCAGCGCGTCGTCAGGGCGCCATAGAGGACAGCGCATGCGGCGCAGCCAAGCGCAACGACGATGCCGTAATCGGTCAAGAACTCCTTCAAGAACCCTCCGTTCTCTTCGCTGCTCTCGCCTGAATCGTGATTAAGCCCGCGTACCTTTGGCCGCGGGCATCAGTGCGAATAGCCATCGGGGTGAAAACCGGCGGCAGTCTATCGAGCCTTGCACCCGAAAAGCCGTAGGGGCAGGGATCCTGCAACGGCCTGATCCCTTCAGCGCGGGGCCCGGCAAGCCTAGCCGTCGCTTCCGGGCGGGACCCAGAGGCCTCCGCGCGGGGAGGGTCGGCGGCCTGCCCCGGCCTGCCGCGCACCCGGATCTGGCGCTGCCTCCGGCCGGCCCTGGCCCGGCGGGGGGGCGGGCCCACCGTCCTCGGCGCCGGGGTCGCGGTCGGCGCCGGCGGACTGGGCCTCGTGCGCATAGGCCATCTGTAGCTGGGCCAGCGCGTCCCGAAGCGGTCGCACCTCCTCGGCGTCCTGCTGCTCGAGCAGCGGGACCAGAGCTCGCAACGCCTCGATCGCGATCCTGCTCTCCTCGAGGTTGCGCGAGTCGCGGCTGGTCGCGCTCAATCCCAACCTCTGGCCACCGAGGTTGACCAGCGTCACAGCGGATTGCAACAGCACGTCGCGCACCGAGATCCGCTTCAGCTCCTCCTCCAGGCGGGCGCGGATCTCCTCCTCGCTGGGCATCTGCTGCTCGAACGGTGGCTCATGAGCCTGACCCGACTGAGCCTGACCTGACTGCGCCTCGCCCTCTGCGCGAGTCTGGTCGTCGCTCGGCGTCTGCTCTGCATTCACGTCATTACCCCCTCGAGATGGCCGCATGACTCGGTGCTCGCGTCCGGGTAGGTCGCGCAGGTCTCGGCCACGCTCGCCGCGTAGATGTCTCGTGCGGGATCGCCCCGCTCGTGCCGGCGCCATTGGCGCTGCGCGCCGTTGCCCTCCGACAGCGCCCTCCCCAACCCCTCCAGATGGGCGTCCAGGTTGAGGGCCGCGCGCGCGGGCTCCGACCACTTGAGCAAACCCTCGACCGCAGCTCGGGCGGGCTGCTCCCGCTCGTGGTCGAAGTCGATCAGATCTCCATCCATCCCGTAGCGGATCGCCCGCCACATGTTCTCCTCGATCAGGCGCTGCGGAACCGGCTGCGGCCGAATGCCGTCGTCGAAGTCGAATGCCGCCTGCACCAGACAGGCGGTGGCCAGAGCCGCCAGCGCGAACGACTCGTCACCGCGCGACTGGGCGTCCATGATTCGCAGCTCGACCGTGCCGAAGCCCAGGTGGGGCCGCACGCTCCACCAGACCTGGGTGTACTCGATGATCGAGTTCGTTTTCTGCAGCAGTGCCACGTAGTCCCGGTAGGTAGGCCAGTCGCCGAAGAAGTCGGGCACCCCGCAGCGCGGGAAGCTCCTCGTGAAAACCTGCGTGCGCGCCGAGTGCAGGCCGCAGAAGACCCCTTCCACGAAGGCGGAGTTGGCGGATATGGCAAGCAGCGTGGGAAGCAGCGGACGCATCGCGTCGGAGACGGCCACCGCCCGGTCCGGGCCCTGGATGCCGACGTGCACGTGCACGCTGAAGGTGTTGTTGCGCCAGGCGACGTAGCGCAGGTCGTCCTCGACGCGGCGGTAGTGAGGTGTGTCGATGATGTGCTGCTCCTGCCATGGGCTCCAGGGGTGGGTGCCCATTGCGCCGAGCGCTATGCCACGCCGGGCGGCAAGTGCGAAGAGGCGGTTGCGACGCTCCATCTGCCGCGCGACGGCATCGGCGAAGTCGGCGCCCTTGCCGGAGCGGATCTCCGCCTCCGAGGAGATCAGCTCTCCCGCCAGCGAGTCGGCGAGCACCTCGTCCTGGCGGCCCTCCTCGGCCAGGCCCTCGAAGGCGTTGACGAGCGAGAGGCTGCTCGGGTCGAGCAGCCCGAACTCCTCCTCGAGCCCGACCGTGAAGTCGGTCGACGACTCGAACACCTCCCTCGCTTGGTCGAGGTCGAGGCCCAAAGCAGTGCTAGTGGTCTGGCTCGGAACGGTCGCCAGGGAACGGCGAGGCTTCGGGGCCGCCAGGCAAGGACGCAGGAAGCCCGCGTACTCGGTGAGTACGTGGGCGACCGAGGACGCTGCATGGCGGTTCCGAAGACCGCCGGTTCCGGCGAGACGTTACGAGACAGGCCACTAGGTCAGGTAGAAGTAGAGCGCGTACAGCAGGTCCACCGCGGGGCTCGATGTGTGAACAGTTACGTCGGGCGGCACCTGGAGCAGCGCGTCGGAGTAGTTGAAGATGATCCGGATGCCGGCTTCCACCAGGTCGTCGGCCACCTGCTGCGCCGCGGCGGCTGGGACGGCGAGCACGCCGACGACGATGTCCTCCTCGTCCACCACCTCGCGCAGCGAGCCGTTGGCGCGCACCTCGAGGGTGCCCACCTTCTTGCCCACCTTCTTCGGCTCCACGTCGAAGATCGCCACGACCCGGAACCCGTGGTCGGCGAAGATGTCGGAGCTGGCGATCGCCTGGCCCAGGTTGCCGGCGCCGAAGAGCGCGATGTTGTGCTGCCCGGACGTGCGCAGGATCTTGCGAATCTGCGAGACGAGCGAGTCGACGTTGTATCCAACCCCCCGCTTGCCGAACTTGCCGAAGCCCGAGAGATCGCGCCGGATCTGGGTCGAGTTGATGTGCGTGTAGTCCGACAGCTCCTGGGAGGAGATCGTCTCCTTGCCCATCTTTTTCGCCTGCGTCAGCACCTGGAGGTAGCGCGAAAGACGAGCTGCGACGCCGAGTGAGAGCCGCTCGGTCAGTGGCTTGGCGTCGTCGAGCTCCGTCTCTGCAGCGAGAATCTCCTCGCGGAAGGTCATGGGATCCGGTGTCGCGTCGGCGCGGTCAAGCGACAAGCTCCTTCAGCCGCTCGGCGTCGACGCGGTACTCGAAGGCATCGACCCCGTTCACGGCGACGACTGGGATGCGCTCACCGTACTCGCGGGCAAGCGTTTCGTGCAGGCTGATGTCGACCGTCTCGAGCTCGAAGGGTCGCTCACTGCGCACCTGCTCGATCACTTCGAGGGCCTCCTCGCACAGGCAGCAGTCGGGTTTCGTGTAGAGCTTCACTTTGGACATCGGCGGACCGAAGCTGACACGGGACGAGCTGGGGGTAGGGGTTGGCCGTCGTTCCTGCGCTCCGTCGAGCGCGCCCGTCCGATCGGGACAGGATAGCCGTTGCGGGGCAACGGCCTGTCCAGGCATGCGCGTCAGGCGGCCCGTGCGAAGGCGTCGAATCCGAGGTAGCCCGGATGCGGCACCACCTCGAGGAAGCGCGCGGCGGAGGCGATCATGGCAGCGTTGTCGGTGCAGAGCTCGGGCGGCGGCACCTTGAGCCGCAGACCGCGGTCGGCGCCGAGAACACCCAGGCGGGCGCGCAGCTCCGAGTTTGCCGCGACGCCACCGCCGATCGCGAGCGTGCGCGCGCCGGTCTGCTCCAGCGCTCGCTCGACCTTCCAGACAAGGGCGTCGACGACCGCGCTCTGGAACGAGGCGGCGAGGTCCGCCCTGCGAGCGACGGCCGCCTCCGTACCGAGGTCGCGGACCTTGTAGACGAAGGCGGTCTTCAGACCGCTGAAGCTGAAGTCGAGCGACGAACGGTCGCGCATCCCGACCGGAAAGTCGAAGGCGTGGGGGTCGCCCTCGTGGGCCAGGCGGTCGATCGCGGCACCGCCCGGGAAGCCGAGGCCGAGCAGCCGCCCCGCCTTGTCGAGGGCCTCGCCGGCGGCGTCGTCGCGGGTCTCCCCCAGCAATCGGTATCCAGCCGGGTCCTCCACCTCTGCCAGCAGCGTGTGGCCGCCGCTCGCGACCAGGCACAGGAACGGCGGCTCGATCGCGTCGGGAGCAAGGAAGTTGGCCGCCACGTGCCCCTGCAGATGATCGACCGGCACGAACGGCAGCCCGGCAGCCGCAGCCAGCGCCTTGGCTGTCGAGAGCCCGATCAGAAGCGCCCCTATCAGCCCCGGGCCGCTGGTGGCGGCGACCCGACCCAGCTCGCCGATGGACACGCCCGCAGTCGCCAGAGCATCGTCGACGACGGCATTCACCAGCTCGAGGTGGTGGCGCGACGCCACCTCGGGCACCACTCCCCCGTAGCGCTCGTGGAAGCGAGCCTGCGACGAGATCACGTTGCTGAGGATCTGCCCGTCCGGCGTGACGACAGCCGCGCACGTGTCATCGCAGGAGGTTTCTAAGGCCAGCAGGGGCCGCTGCGGCAACGTCACGGGCTGCGCCACATGATGAGCGCATCCTCGTTGTTGTCGTGGTAGTAGCGACAACGCACGCCGGCGCTTCGAAACCCGAACGACTCGTACATCGCGATCGCCTCGGCATTCGAGACACGGACCTCGAGCGTGTAGCGCTCGCCGTCGCCGGTTTCGGCGAGCAACCGCTCCATCAGCGCGGTGGCCACGCCCCTGCGGCGGTAGTCGGCGTCGATCGCGATGTTCATCACGTGCCAGACCGTGTGGTAGCGCGAGCAGAAGAGGTACCCGATCAATTCGCCACCGTGCACTGCCGCGAAGCAGTTGCCGGTCGGCTTCGACAGCTCCAGCACGAACATCGCAAGCGACCACGGCGCCGGAAAGGAGCGGCGCTCGATCGCGATCACGGACGGGAGGTCCGCGTACGCCAGGCGGCGGATCTCCACCTCCAGGCGCGGCCGGTCGTCGATTCTCGTCGCCATCAACCTTTTTGTGGTGTGAGCCGCATGTTGACCTCGGCGTCCGGCAGCCGCAGGTAGACCGGATAGACCTCCTTCGCCGCCACCGGCTCGACATCGCGAGCCAGCTTGCAGACCTGGACGGCATCGACGGCGTGAAGGCCCGAATCGGGCTCCGGAACGTGCGCACCGACACGCTCCAGCTCCTGCCGAGATCTTAGCGCCCAGTCTCCGGCCGCCAGCGGCGTTGCGCCGAGCGCGTCGACACGTGCAAGCAACGAGGCGGGCTCGAGCACCTGCGGCTGCCACACCTGCTCCGGCCGCCGGCCGTGACGGTAGAGCGCCGCGAAGACCTGGCCGCGGCGCGCATCTATCAACGCCAGCACGGGATCGCCGCGCTCCAGGCCGCCGCGCTCGCCCGCGCCGGCTGCCAGCGCCTCGAGCGACGACACCGGCGCCACCGGCAGCGCGAGCGCCTGGGCCAGCGCCCTCGCCGTCGCGACTCCGATCCGCAAGCCGGTGAAGGTGCCCGGGCCGACGCCGACCGCGATCGTGCTCACGTCACCCCAGCCGACCCCGCCTTCGCTCATCACCCGCTCCAGCTCGGGCAACAGCTCCTGCGAATGGGCCGCCGGCCCGAGCAGCCGCTCGGCGGAAGGCGGTGGTGTGGCGAACGCCTGCCCGTCGGCGCGCAGCATGCAGGCCGTCGTGGAGGCAAGCGAGGTGTCGAAGCCGATCGTCGTCATGGCACGTCAGGCACGTCTCCACCCACGAGCTGGAGCATCCGCGTAGCGCCCTCGACTCGAATCCCCCGGCGGTCGCCGCCGCGGTGCGAGAGATCGACCCTCAGCGCCACCCGCTCCGGCTCCAGCCTCGGAGCCGCGGCCTGCGGCCACTCGACGAAAGCCACCGCGTCGGGGGCGAGATAGTCGTCGAGCAGCGCCGGGTCCTCGTCATCGAGCGACTCGAGCCGGAAAAGGTCCAGGTGCGAGACGGCCACACTGCCGTCATAGGTCCTGCCGATCGCGAACGACGGGCTGGCGACTGTGCCGGAGACGCCCAGCGCCCGGCACGCGCCGCGGACGAAGGTCGTCTTTCCGGTTCCCACGTCGCCGGCCACGAGCACGACGTCGCCGGTCTGCAGTCCCTCGGCGAGCGATGCGGCTATGCGCTCGGTCTGCTCGGCCGACTCGCTGTCGAGCTCGATCTCCGGCATGGAACGAGCCTAGATGGTTATGGCGCGGCCGCTGCATCCGCCCTGGCGCCGGATCATCGGCGCCCGGACTACCTAGAACAGGCCCAGTTGCTCGTCGTCCGGGCTCTCGGCCGCGCCGGCCATCGCTCCGACCAGCTCCGGGGGAGGCGTCGGCTCGGGAATCGGCGGAGGCGTTGGCTCCGGGATCGGCGGAGGCGTTGGCTCCGGGATCGGCGGCGGGGTTGGCTCGGGGATCGGCGGAGGCGTGGGCTCCGGTACCGCCGGAGGCACCGGCCGCTCCAGCTTCGGAGGCGTCGTCCCTCCTGCCTTTGCTTTCAGCAACTCCGGGATACGGCCGAAATCGGCGCGCAGCTGCTCCAGCATGGCCGGCGTGTAGAGCGCCGCCGCGGGGTGGAAGATCGGGTAGAGGAACAGCGTCTGCCCGGCGATCTCGTGGGTCTGCGGAGTGCCGTGCACCTTGGTGATGCCGTCCGGGCGACCCGTCAGCAGCTTGGTCGCGAAGTTGCCGAGCGTGCAGATGACCTTGGGCTGAATCAGCTCTATCTGCTTCAGGAGATGGTCCTTGCAGGCGTCGATCTCGTCGGGGCGCGGGTCGCGGTTTCCCGGTGGCCTGCACTTGAGCACGTTGGCGATGAAGCACTGCTTGCGCTCGAGCCCGATCTCGGCCAACAGCTTGTCGAGCAGCTTGCCCGCCTGGCCCACGAACGGCTTTCCCTGACGGTCCTCGTGGAACCCGGGAGCCTCGCCCACGAACATCAGGTCCGAGTCGGCGTTGCCGGTCCCGAACACAACCTGTGTGCGGCCTTCGGCGAGCGGGCACTTCTGGCAGTCCTGCAGCTCATGCCAGAAATCGACCAGCTGCTGGCGGCGGGTGTCGGCGTCGACGGTAGCCACGGTGGCTGATGCTAGGAATCGGAACGGATAGAAGCGGGGCGCCGCGGCGCACGGGGCGCATCATAGGCCTGTAGATGTCTCGCGCAAGGGCGCCTGGCCGGCCTGGACATGCCGCCCACAAAGGCGCCCGGACGGCCGGATCTGTGCCGCTGGCTATAGTTTCTCTGCCTGCTCGGGCCAGGGCCGTCACCGTAAGGGATGGACCCGGCGGCCGGTCGAGGCGGGCGAACAGGCAGACCGCCGTCTGGTATCTCGACCCGGGAACTGGAACGGAGACACCGCGTGAGGATCATTCATACGGTCGCGCAACTTCGCGACGCCGTCGAAGCCACTCGACGCGAGGGCGACAGAACCGTCGGCCTGGTGCCGACCATGGGCGCCTTCCACGACGGTCACCTGAGCCTGATCCGGCGCGCCCGGCAGGATTGCGACCTGGTCGTGGTGAGCGTGTTCGTGAACCCCAGTCAATTCGGAGACGGCGACGACCTCGCGCGCTATCCGCGCGACCTCGAGCGCGACGCCGGGCTGGCTCGACAGGAGCGAGTAGACGTGCTGTTCGCCCCGTCGTTCGACGAGGTCTACCCCGAGGGGTTCTCGACCACGGTCGAGGTGGCCGGCATCGGCGAGACTCTCTGCGGGGCGCCGGAGCAGCGCGGACCCGAGCACTTCCGAGGCGTGGCCACGGTGGTCACGAAGCTTCTCAACATGTGCGGCCCCGACGTCGCCTACTTCGGCGCCAAGGACTTCCAGCAGACGGCGGTGATCAGGCGCCTGGTGCGGGATCTCGACATCCCGGTCAGGATCGAGGTCTGCCCCACGGTCCGCGACGCGGACGGGTTGGCGCTCAGCTCGCGTAACGCCCATTTGTCCCACGACGAGAGGCAGAGCGCACTTGGCCTCAGCCGCGGGCTCGCCCTGGCGCAGGAGGCGATCGCGGGCGGCCTGCTGGACGCGGCCGCGGCCGCGACGCTGGCGCGAGAGGAGCTGGAGCGCTCCGGTGTCGAGGCCGAGTACGTCGAGGTCGTGTCGGCGCGTGACCTGGCGCCGCTCGAGCGGCTGGAGGGAGAAGAAATCTTGATCGCGATCGCCGCCAGGGTCGGGCGCACGCGGCTGATCGACAACGCGATTGTGAGCGTGCCCGCCGGCACCGCCCAGGGACGCACGACGACAAGGGGGGTTTGAGCTCGCATGCACAGGCAGATGTTGAAGTCCAAGATCCATCGCGCGACCGTGACGGCCTGCGACCTTCACTACGCGGGCAGCATCACGATCGACTCGGCCCTGATGAAGCACGCGGACCTGCTGCCGAACGAGCTGGTCCACGTGCTCGACGTCGACAACGGGGAACGCTTCGAGACGTATGTGATCGAGGGCCCGGCCGGCTCCGGCGAGGTGCAGGTGAACGGCGCTGCGGCCCGCCTGGTCCAGCGGGGGGACCGGGTGATCATCGTGTCCTACGGGCTGTACCACGAGATGGAGCTGGACACGCTCGAGCCCAGGGTCGTCCACGTCGACGCCGGAAACGAAGTCGTGCGCGTCGACGCCGATCCGGCTAGCGTGGTCTGAGGCCGGGATGAGCACGCCTCCTCGAACACCAGACACTCCGCCCAGCGAGCGACCGGCCGTGACCGTACGCCGGCTTGCCGAGATGAAGCACTCCGGCGAGCCGATCGTGATGGTGACCGCCTACGACTTTCCCAGCGCCCAGGTCGCCGAGCAGGCCGGCGTGGACGTGGTGCTGGTCGGCGACTCGGCCGCCAACGTCGTGCTCGGCTACGAGTCCACGGTGCCGGTCTCGATGGACGAGATGCTGATGCTCGCCGCCGCCGCCCGGCGCGGCCTGCGCACGCCCCTCCTGGTCGGCGACCTTCCCTTCGGCAGCTATCAGAGCTCCCGCAAGCAGGCAATCAAGTCGGCCTCCCGCTTCGTCAAGGAGGCAGGCTGCGACGCGGTCAAGGTCGAGATGGCCGGCCTCGGCGCGGGCCTCGCCGACAAGCACGAGAGCGTCAGCCGCGCCCACGCGATAGCGGCGGCCGGCATCCCGGTGATGGGCCACGTCGGGCTGACGCCGCAGAGCGCGACGGCGCTGGGCGGCTATCGCGCCCAGGGACGCACCGCCCGCGAGGCGGTGCAGGTGGCAGACGACGCGCTCGCGCTCCAGAACGCCGGCTGCTTTGCGATCGTCTTCGAGGCGATCCCGGCAGCGGTGACCGAGACGATCATGGAGCGAATGGAGGTTCCGGTGATCGGGATCGGCGCGGGCCCCGCGACCGACGGCCAGGTGCTGGTGTTCCACGACCTGCTGGGGATCTATGAGGGTCACGCGCCGCGTTTCGCCAAGCGCTACGCACACCTCAAGCCCGCGATGGTGGAGGGCGTGAGCGCATTCGCACGCGAGGTCCGCGAACGCAGCTTCCCCTCCGACGAGCACTGCTACAGCATCGACCCGGGCGAGCTCGAGCGCTTCCGCGAGGTGATCGCGCCGGGCAAGGCCTGGGACGTCGCCGACGCGATGGGCTGAGCCCTCGGGCTCGCGCCGAAGGCCTCCCCCGCGCCGCGGGGCTGTCGGCCTCGGGCGCCCCGTGGGTTAGGGTCCACCCGATGGCCGTTCACAGCGCTCAGATCCGCGTCTCCACGGAGGGTAACGGCGACATCACCGACATCACCCGAGGCGTGCTCGAGGTCGTCGACATGGCGGGCATCGAGGACGGCCTGGTGAGCGTCTTCGTCGCCCACTCCACGGCCGCGATCAGCCTCATGGAGTACGAATCTGGCGGTGTGCTCGATCTCGAGGAGCTGATGGAGAAGCTGGTGCCGGCCGGGCACGACTATCACCACAACCGCACGGCGGGAGACACCAATGCCCACGCGCACCTGCGCGCGGCGGTGATCGGCCCCTCCGAGATCGCGCCGATCAAGGGTGGCGAGCTTCAGACGGGAACCTGGCAACAGTTCGTATTGATCGACTTCGACGACACGCCGCGGGAGCGCACCGTGATGGTGCAGGTGATCGGCTAGACCCTGAGCAGGGCCCCTATCGGGTCCTCATGCCGTCGCCGTCTCGCTTCCTGAATTCGATCTCGCGAATCACCCTCGCCGGCGCACCGGCTGCGACGACGCCCGAGGGCAGGTCTCGCGTCACGACCGAGTTCGCTCCCACGACCGTGCGCTCGCCGATCGTGACGCCTCCGGTCACTACGCAGTTGGTGCCGAACCAGCAGTTGTCGCCGATCGTCACCGTGCCCTTCGTCTGCATCCCCTGCCAGGTGACCGGAAGCTCCGGGTCGTCGTAGCGGTGCTCGGCGTCGGCCACGAAGCAGTAGTTGGCGAACATGCAGTGCTTGCCGATCGTGATCCGCAGCGTCGGGGCGACCATGCAGCCCAGGTTGAGGATCGAGCCCTCGCCGATTTCCAGCCGCGCCGTCTCCGGATAGAGAGCGAACCAGCAGCCGGGCTCGATCAGCACGTGAGGACCGACCTCTGCGCGGCCCTCGTCGAGCGCCTCCAGCAGGTTCCCGTGCACCGGCAGTCGCAGGTAGGAGTCGCGCCGCAGGAAGTGCCAGTGCAGCCTCAGTCTGCGCGCAAGGCGCGAGTTACGCTCGTAGTAGCGGCGCTTCTGCAGGTAGAGCCTCGCCTGCCGGTTCAGCGGCCGGCTCATCCGCGGCGGCTGAACGCGAGCAGCGCCAGGAACTCATACGCGACGTTGGCGGCCAGCAGCGCGGTCGTCTCGCCCCGATCGTCGTACGGAGGCGAGACCTCCACCACGTCGAAGCCGGTGAATCGCATGCCCGCCAGCGAACGGATCAGGGCAAGCGCCTCGTGCGAGCTGAGGCCGGCGACCTCGGGGGTGCCCGTGCCGGGCGCGAAGGCGGGGTCGATCACGTCGACGTCGAAGCTGAAGAACGCGGGCGCGTCGCCGACACGCTCGCGCACGCGCGCGCCGTACTTCTGCGGCGCCATGCGCCGCAGCTCATCGCCCGACACCAGCTCGAAGCCGAGGTCACGAGCCGCCGCGAGGTCGCCGGCCGAGTACAGCGACCCGCGCATGCCCGCCATGATCGAGCGCTCCGGCAGCAGAAGGCCCTCCTCGACCGCGCGACGGAAGGGGGTGCCGTGGAAGTAACGCTCGCCGTAGTAGCGGTCCCAGGTGTCGGCGTGTGCATCCAGTAGCACGAGCGCCACCGGGCCGTGGATGGCCCGCTGGGCGCGCAGCTCGCCGAGCACGATCGAGTGGTCGCCACCGAGGGCGAGCGGCGTCACGCCCGCCTCGATCATCGGCCCGAGGGCGGCGGCGATCTGATCCAGCGACCGCTCTGCATTGCCGGGCGTGATGTCGAGGCTGCCCCAGTCCACCACCGACAGCCGCTCGAAGACGTCGACGTCGAGCTGCGGGTGGTAGGGGCGCAGCAATGCTGACGCGCCCCGGATCGCATCGGGACCGAAGCGGGCGCCCGAGCGATAGCTGGTCGCGGTGTCGAAGGGGATGCCGACAACGGCGACGTCCACCCCCTCCGGGTCGGTGACGTGGGGACAGCGGGCAAAGGTGCGCATGCTGGTGTAGCGCGGCGCTCTCGAGGCGTCCTCGGGGCCATAACGCGGGTTTTCACTCACGCTGGGCGTTCCTCCACCTGCTGGTCGCTCCCTTCGACCGCCACTCGGGCCGTGGTCAGGGTCCTGTCGCTCGCTCCGCGCAGTGTTCCCCCCAGTCGCAGCGTCTCACGGATGTACTCCAGCGTCTCAGCCGTCAGCCGTTCGCCGGGCAGCACGTTGGGTATCCCAGGTGGATAGGCCGCCAGCGACTCGCTCGCAATACGTCCCACGGCCTGCGCTATCGGGACGGCCTCCTGGCGGCCGAGAAACGCCTCGCGAGGGGTCATCTCGAGCGGACCCCAGGGCGGCGGCGGCGCGAAGGCGGCGCGGTGACCGGGTTGCCGATCCCCCAGGCTCTCCACCGCCACCTCGAAGGCCCTCACCAGGCGCCGGCCGTGCTCAGCCGCCGGCTCGCCCATCCCGAACACCGCGACGACGACGGCCTCGGCGGCGAGCTCGAAGTTGACGTCGTCCTGCTCGCGCAGGATGCGCGCGATCTCGAAGCCGCTCAGGCCTGTGCCCCGCACGTCGACGGCCAGCCGCAGCGGGTCGTACCCGTGCACACCCGGCCGCCCCACCAGCCGCTCGTCGAGCACGTCCAGCCCGGGGATCGAGCGGATCTGATCGCGCACGTCGCGCAGCGCCGTGATCGTCTCGCCGACGAGGTCCTTTCCGTGCAGCACCGCGTGGCGCCGGGCGGCGTCCAGTGAGCCGGAGAGCAGCGCGCTGGGGCTGGTGGACTCCACCAGCGTGACCGCGCGGTCGACGACCTGCTCGTCCACGAGACCGAGCGATCCATGGGACAGATGCAGCATCGCGGACTGCGTCAGGCTGCCGACGATCTTGTGCGTGCTCGAGATGACGAGATCGGCGCCGGCTGCGAGCGCGTCCTCCGGCAGTTCGTCGTGGAAGTGCAGGTGGGCTCCCCATGCCTCGTCGACGACGAGAGGCACATCGTGCCGGTGCGCCACCGCCGCGAGACCACGCACGTCGGCGGCGGCTCCGAAGTAGGTCGGCGACACGACCACCGCACCCGCGGCGCCCTCCGTGGCATCGAGCGCACGGTCGAGGGACTCGGGCTCCAGGCAATGCGCGATCGAGAGCTCCGGGTCCAGCTCGGGCGCCGCGAATGTCGGCCGCAGGCCGGACAGGATCAGCCCGTCGACCGTGCTCGAGTGGACGTTTCGCTGTACCACGACGCGGTCTCCGCGCTGCGCGAGCGTGAGGCAGGCGGCGTGGTTGCCCTGGCTTGCGCCGTTGATCAGGAACCAGCTGCGGCGAGCGCCCCATGCATCCGCAGCCAGATGCTGCGCCTGCTGGAACGGGGTCGGGGCCGGTCCCGCGTCGATGCCGTATGTGAGGGCGGGAATGTCCAGAGCGAGCGCCCTGGCGCCGATGGCGTCGAGAAGCATTGGATCGGCGCCGCTGCCGCCCTTGTGTCCGGGGACGTGGAACCTTCCCGGGTTGCGCGCCGCGTAGGCCAGCAGCGCATCGAGGTATGGGACCTCCGTCTGGTCGGCGGATTCCCGTGTTCCCGGCGCGCCGGCGTTCGGCTCTGCCATTGCGGCGAGTCTACGCAAGTGACCCGCGCTCGGTTCGCAGGCGGAATGTATGGTCGGGCGCCGGTGAGAGGACGACCGTAGACCCATGATCGCCATGCCCGGCCCGACGTCGCGACGACTGCTCGCACCTGCTGCGCTGATCCTTGCAGCGCTTTGGATCTCCGGCTGCGACGACAACCGGGCCCCGGAGCCTGTGCAAAGGGGAAAGATCGAGACGATCAGGGCCGGCACCCTCACGGTCGGATCCGAGATTCCGTACGAGCCGTTCGAGTTCAGGCGCGGGGGCCGCTACGTCGGCTTCGACGTCGACGTTGTGAGGCAGCTGGGCAAGCAGCTCGGACTGGACGTCAGATCCGTGAAGACGTCCTTCGAGGCGAGCCTGCGCCAGCTCGCGCAGGACCGGTTCGACATGGTCGCATCCGCTGTTCCGATCACAGCCGATCGCAAGGGCACGGTCGCCTTCTCTGACCCGTACCTGCCCGCCGACCAGTCGCTGATGGTGAGGAAAGGAAGCGCGATCGGATCAGTCGACGACCTGAAGGGCCGGGTGGTCGCGGCACAACTCGGCACCGGCGGCGCCGACTACGCACGGGACAAGACGGACGCGAAGACGGTGAGGACCTTCGACCTCATCGACGACGCTTACCAGGCACTGGAGGCAGGACAGGTCGACGCCGTCATCCACGACTTCGCGGTCCTGAACTATGCCCAGCAGCGGCGTCCTCAGCTGAGCGTCGTGCAGGTGATGCCGACCGGGGACCAGTACGGCTTCGCGTTCGCCAAGCACAGCGACGCGTTGCGAGGGGCCGTGAACGAGGCACTCGGGAAGCTGAAGAAGGATGGGACCTACGCCGAGATCTACCGCAGGTGGTTCGGCGCCGATCCCCCGAAGCGGATCCTGGAGTGATCGAGCTAGCCCTCCGGCAGCGGCCGGGGTGGCCGCAGGCGAGGCACGACGTCAACCGCCACGATCGCCGCCATGATCAGCGCGGCGCCGGCCCAGGCGAGCAGCGAGAGCCTTTCGTCCTGGAGCAGGTAGCCGAACAGGCCCGCGAAGGCCGGCTCGGCTGCCAGGATCAGCGCCGTGCGTGCCGGCGAGGCGTGCTGCTGCGCGTAGCTCTGGACAAGGAAGCCCAGTGCGCTCGCCATCAGCGAAGTGACGACGAGGGCGCTCCAGACGGTGGAGCCGCGGGGAGCCTCGAGCTGGCCGGCGATGCCGGCCACCACGAGACAGAACAGTCCACAGAGCCCGAGCTGCACTGCCACCAGCGCACCGACGTTGTGGTTCGTGACGGCCCTCGCCGTCACCAGGATGTGAGCCGCGAACGCGCACGCGCACAGAAACACCACGCCGTCGCCCTTCAGGTTGAGGTCGCCGCCGGCACCGGAGAGCAGCAGCAGCCCGACCGCCGACACGCCGGCCGCCAGCCAGGTGGTCCGACCGACATCGAGCCGCCACAGAAGGGCCCCGAACAGCGGCGTCAGCACTACGAACAAACCGGTGATGAAGCCGGCGTTGGACGCGGTCGTGTGCTGCAGCCCGTAGGTCTGAAAGACATAGCCGGCGGTCAGGAAGACGCCCATCGCAAGCCCTGACAACCAACCCGCGCGTGAGAGCCGGCGCAGCGGGCCCCAAAAAGCAATTGCCACCAGCGCGGCCGCCGGCAGGAAGCGGTAGGCCAGGAACGCCATCGGCTCCAGATGCTCGATCGCGTCCTGGACCATCACGAACGTCAGGCCCCAGACGGCCGCGACCGCGACCAGCGCCAGCTCGCCCAGTCGTCTCAAGGGCGCGGGTTCAGGCGGCCGCTGCGGCCGGGCGCTCGCGCGCGGCGCGCCGCCTTGGCGGCGCCAGGATCTCGCGCAGGTAATTGCCCGTGTACGACTTCCTCACCCGTGCGACCTGCTCCGGGGTCCCGGCGGCGACCAGCTCTCCTCCCTCGTCGCCTCCTTCCGGTCCGAGATCGACGACCCAGTCCGCGGTCTTGATGACGTCGAGGTTGTGCTCGATCACGACCACCGTGTTGCCCGCGTCGACGAGTCGGCCCAGCACCTCCAGCAAGCGTTGCACGTCCGCGAAGTGAAGGCCTGTCGTCGGCTCGTCCAGTATGTAGAGCGTCGAGCCGGTCGCGACCTTGGACAGCTCCGAGGACAGCTTCACCCGCTGCGCCTCCCCGCCCGATAGCGTCGTCGCCGCCTGACCGAGGCGGATGTAGTCGAGGCCGACGTCGTGAAGCGTTTGAAGACGGCGCTTGATCTTCGGGATGTTGGTGAAGAACTCGAGCCCCTCCTCGACCGACATCTCCAGCACGTCTGCGATCGTCTTCCCCTTGAAGCGAATGTCCAGCGTCTCGCGGTTGTAGCGCTTGCCGTGACACTGCTCACATGGGACGTAGACGTCCGGCAGGAAGTGCATCTCGATCTTGATCTGCCCGTCGCCGCGGCACACCTCGCAGCGCCCGCCCTTGACGTTGAAGGAGAAGCGGCCGGGCTTGTAACCACGTGCTCTCGACTCGGGCGTGCGCGCATAGAGCTGGCGAATGTGGTCGAAGACTCCCGTATAGGTGGCCGGGTTGGAGCGCGGAGTGCGCCCGATCGGCGACTGGTCGATGTTGATGATCTTGTCGACGCGGTCGACCCCCTCCACCTTGCGGTGGGCACCGGCTCGCAGCTTCGTCCGGTGCAGACGGTTACCCACCGCCCGGAACAGCACCTCGTTCACGAGCGTGGACTTGCCTGATCCCGACACCCCGGTCACGCAGGTAAAGACCCCGATCGGGAACTCGACGTCGATGCCCTTCAGGTTGTGCTGTGACGCTCCCAGCACCTTGATCCCGGGCTGCGGCTCGCGACGCTCCGCCGGCACGGGGATCTGCCGCTTGCCACGCAGGAACTGACCGGTCAGCGACTCGCTCACGCGCTCGACCTGCTTCGGCGGCCCCGAGGCGACTATCTGCCCGCCGTGCTCGCCGGCTCCCGGCCCGAGGTCGACGAGGTGGTCGGCGGCGCGCATCGTTCCCTCGTCGTGCTCGACCACGATCACCGTGTTGCCGAGATCGCGGAGCCGCTCGAGGGTCCCGATCAGCTTGGCGTTGTCGCGCTGATGCAATCCGATCGAGGGCTCGTCGAGGATGTAGAGCACCCCCACCAGGCTGGAGCCGATCTGCGTCGCGAGCCTGATGCGCTGGGCCTCCCCGCCGGAAAGCGTTGCCGCGGCGCGGTCCAGCGACAGGTAGCCGACGCCGACGCTGTCGAGGAAGTTGAGTCGCTCGCGGATCTCCTTCAGCACCCGTTCGGCGATCTGAAGCTCCGTCTCGCTCAGTTCCATGCGGTCCAGGAACTCGATCGCGTCCCGTGCCGACATGTGAGTGAACTCGTTGATGCTCAGACCGGCCACCTTGACGGCAAGGCTCTCGGGACGCAGCCGGGCGCCGCCACAGGC
Organism: Solirubrobacterales bacterium; assembly: GCA_038330145.1. Lineage (GTDB taxonomy): Bacteria > Actinomycetota > Thermoleophilia > Solirubrobacterales > JBBDJG01 > JBBQNR01. Next base: position 59,386 of record JBBQNR010000002.1, on the reverse strand, counting down.
GGGACAGGGCCGCACCGACATGTACTCCTCGATCTTCTCGCGCATGTAGTCGGAGTCCGTCTCGCGGAATCTCCGCTCGAGGTTCGGCACCACCCCCTCCAGCCGTGCCATGTAGGAACGGCGCCGCCCCATGCGATTGCGGTACTTGACGTACACGCGCTCGCCGTCCTCGCCGACCAGGAAGCGGTCCTGATCCTCCTCCGGCAGGTCCTCCCACGGGGTGTCGAGGTCGACGCCGTACTTGTCGGCGATCGCCGCGGTCAGCTGCTCGTAGAAGTCGGAGCTCGAGTTCCAGGGCAGGATCGCCCCCTCGTTGATCGTCAGCGTCGGGTCGACGACCAGATCGGGGTCAATCTCCATCTGCGAGCCCAGGCCGGTGCATCGCGCGCAGGCGCCATGCGGCGAGTTGAAGGAGAAGATGCGCGGCTCCAGCTCGGGCATCGAGGTGCCGCAGCTGAGGCAGGCGAACTTCTCCGAGAAGACCATCGTGTCCTGGTCGCGCGCGCCGGTGGCACCGGTGCCGCGCTTCTTCGTCTTTGCTCCCTTCGGCGGCTCGCCGGACTGCTCGCCTGCCGCCGGCACCTTCTCGACCTCGACGATGCCCTCCGCGAGGGCCACCGCCGTCTCGACCGAGTCCGCCAGGCGTCGGCGGGCGTCCGCCTTCATGATCAACCGGTCGACGACGACCGCGATGTCGTGCTTGAGTTTCTTGTCGAGCTCGATCTCCTGCTCGAGCAGCCGCACCTCGCCGTCGATCTTGACCCTGGTGAACCCCTCGCTTCGCAACTCCTCCAGCAGATCCTTGTACTCGCCCTTGCGCCCGCGCACAACCGGAGCGAGGACCATGAAGCGGGTGCCCTCGGGCAGCATCATCACGTGGTCGATGATCTGCTCGACCGACTGCCCGGCGATCGGCTTGCCGCAGTTGTAGCAGTGGGGGTGCCCCACCCTGGCCCAGAGCAGCCGCAGGTAGTCGTAGATCTCGGTCACGGTTCCCACGGTCGAGCGCGGGTTGCGGGAGGTCGTCTTCTGATCGATCGAGATCGCGGGCGACAGGCCCTCGATCGAGTCCACGTCCGGCTTGTCCATCTGGCCCAGGAATTGGCGCGCGTAGGCCGAGAGCGACTCGACGTAGCGGCGCTGGCCCTCGGCATAGATGGTGTCGAAGGCAAGGCTCGACTTTCCGGAGCCCGAAAGCCCGGTCATGACGATCAGGGCATCGCGCGGCAGCTCGAGGGAGATGTCCTTGAGGTTGTGCTCACGTGCCCCGCTTATGCGGATGCGGTCGTCGGCGGCCATGTATCCAATTGTATGTACGGCCCGGAGGGTGCCCGGAGCCCCGCTGCCGGACCCCCGCTGCCGGACCCCCGCTGCCAAAGCCCGGCTTGGGGCTGGATACGGAGGCCTCCCGCCGGTAGGTTTCCGCCTCAGAGGACCATTCCACGAGTGAGGGAGGCGGAAGATGGCAGCAACGGCGACGGGCAGCGGGTACGACCTCGAGGGAACGCTGCTGGAGGTCTGCTCCTGCGACGTGCTCTGTCCATGCTGGATCGGTGAGGATCCGGACAACGGCGACTGCGAGAGCGTGGTCGCGTACACCTTCGACAAGGGGACGATCCGCGGGGTCGACGTGTCGGGCCTGGCGGTCGCGGCGGCCGTCTACATACCGGGCAACGTGCTGGCGGGCAACTGGAAGCAGGTGCTGCTCGTCGACGACAAGGCCACCGACGAGCAGTTCGACGCGATCGTGGCGATGATGACGGGCGAGCTCGGCGGCCCGATGGCGGACCTGGCCGGCCTCGTGGGCGAGCGCCTCGCGGTCGAGCGGGCACCGATGTCGCACGAGATCAGCGACGGTGCCGGAAAGCTGAGGGTCGGAGACGCGATATCGGCGGACATGCACCCCTATACCGGCCCCGACGGCTCCACGACCACGCTTCAGAACTCGATCTTCTCCACGGTTCCTGGCTCACCCGCCTACGTCGGGGTCGCCGATCACCAGAAGATCGACCTGCCCAAGTACGGCATGACCTGGGAGCGGGAGAAGAAGAACGCGATCCAGGCCGACTGGAAGATGGTTCACGCCGGGTGAGCGCTGCCGCCCGAGCGCTGAGCACTCGCTGGAGCGGCGTCCCGGCCGCGGTGCCGCTGGCCATAGCCGCGGCATGGCTGCTGGCGATCGCGGCGCAGTCCGGCGGCCTGGCGGGCTCTCTCCACCACGACCGCCTGATCCACTCCGGCCTCCCCTACGGGCTGGCGCTGATCCTGTTCCTGCTCGCATGGCAGTCGATGATCGCCGCCATGATGCTGCCGTCGTCGCTGCCGCTGGTGCGCCTGTTCGCGGTCGCGTCGCAGCGCCAGCCTCGCCCGCGGGCAGCGATGGCAGCCTTCCTGGGCGGATACGCGCTGGTGTGGAGCGCGTTCGGCGCGCTGGCGTTCATGGGTGACCTCGGGATCCACGCGACCGTCGACAGCGTGCCGTGGCTGGCTGCGCGACCGTGGCTGATCGCGGGGGGTGCGCTGGCGCTTGCAGGCGCCTTCCAGTTCTCGAGCCTCAAGGATGCCTGCTTGAAGCAGTGCCGGCACCCCGGCTCCTATCTGTTGACTCATTATGAGCGCGGCGCCGGTGGGGCATTCCGGCTCGGCCGTGGCCATGGCGTCTACTGCCTCGGCTGCTGTTGGGCCCTGATGCTGGTGATGTTCGCCGCCGGCGTCGCGAGCCTGTGGTGGATGGCGGCCCTGACCGCCCTGATGGTCTACGAGAAGACGGCCCGGGGTGGCCGGCGTGCCGTGCCGGTCGTCGGCGTGACCCTGCTCGCGCTTGCCGCGGTGGTGCTGCTGGCGGGGTCGGGCCTGCCGGCGTAGATCTTCGAGCTCCTGGTGGGCCTTCTCGGAGCGTTCGCCAGGCAACGGCGAGGCGCCCGGGGCCGCCAGGCAAGGACGCAGGGAGACCCTGTACCGGTCAGTACAGGGTCGACAGAGGACGCCGCATGGCGGCCCCCGGAGGCCGCCGTTCCCGCTGAAACGTTTTGAGAAGGGCCACTAGGTCGAGCTGGTGTCGCCGGCGGTGCGGCTGCCGCCCGCCAGCTCGTACTCGCGGCGCAGCTCACGGATCTCGTCGCGCAGCTTCGCCGCGTACTCGAAGCGCAGGTCCTCCGCGGCGGCGAGCATCTCCTCTTCGATCTCGACGATCAGGCGCTCGAGCTCCTCGGGAGTGCGCACGTCCTCGTCGCGGTCGGCGCGCCGCCTCTTCGAGCGCGGCACGGCCTGTGACTCCAGCGACAGGAAGTCGGACATGTCGGATATGCCCTTCTTCACCGTCGCGGCCGTGATGCCATGCTCCTCGTTGTAGGCGAGCTGGATGGTTCGGCGACGATCCGTCTCCCCGATCGCGGCCCGCATCGATGCCGTCTCGCGGTCGGCGTACATCAGCACCCGGCCGTTGACGTTGCGGGCGGCCCGGCCGATGGTCTGGATCAGGCTGGTCTCTCCGCGTAGGAAGCCCTCCTTGTCGGCGTCGAGGATTCCGATCAGTGAGACCTCCGGCAGGTCCAGGCCCTCCCGCAGCAGGTTCACACCCACCAGAACGTCGTACTCGCCCAGCCGCAGGTCGCGAATGATCTGGATCCGCTCCAGCGTGTCGATCTCCGAGTGCAGGTAGCGCACCCGGAAGCCGTACTCGAGCAGATAGCCGGTCAGGTCTTCGGCCATCTTCTTGGTCAGCGTCGTGACCAGAACGCGCTCGTCGGCCTCCGCCCGCACGCGGATCTCGTTCATGAGGTCGTCGATCTGGTGCTTGGTCTCGCGCACCTCGACCTCCGGGTCGACGATCCCCGTCGGGCGCACGATCTGCTCAACGACCTGCTCCGAGTGCTCACGCTCGTACGGCCCCGGCGTCGCCGAGGCGAACACGATTTGAGGAACGCGCTTGAGGAACTCGTCGAAGCGCAGCGGCCGGTTGTCGAGCGCCGACGGCAGCCGGAAGCCGAAGTCGATCAGCGTCTGCTTGCGGGAGCGGTCGCCCTCGTACATGCCGCCCACCTGCGGAACCGTCTGATGCGACTCGTCGATGAAGCAGACGAAGTCGTCGGGGAAGTAATCGATCAGCGTGTGCGGCGGCGAGCCGGCGGGACGGCCGTCGAGGATGCGCGAGTAGTTCTCGATCCCCGAGGTGAACCCCATCTCCTTCAGCATCTCCATGTCGTACTGCGTGCGCTGGCGCAGCCGGTGCGACTCGAGCGGCTTGCCGTTGGCCTCGAGCCAGGCGCAGCGCTCCTCCATCTCGTGCTTTATCTCGTGCAGCGAGCGCTCGATGATGTCGGGCGAGGTCACGTAGTGGGTGGCGGGCCAGACGTCGACGTGGCTGAGCTCGTGATGGATCTCGCCGGTGAGCGGGTCGAAGTGCTGGATGCGCTCGACCTCGTCGCCGAAGAGCTGCACGCGGTAGGCGCTGTCGGCGTAGGAGGGATGGACCTCCAGAACCTCTCCGCGCACCCTGAACGTGCCGCGAGTCAGGTTCTGGTCGTTGCGGCTGTACTGCATCGACACAAGCTGGCGCAGCGTGGCGTCACGATCGACCCAGTCCCCCACCCTCAGCAACAGCATTTTCTCCTTGTAGAGGTCGGGGGAGCCGATGCCGTAGATGCAGGAGACCGAGGCCACGATGATGACGTCCCTGCGCGCGAACAGGGCCGCCGTGGCCGAGTGGCGCAGGCGGTCGATCTCGTCGTTGATCGAGGAGTCCTTCTCTATGTAGAGGTCCTGCTGCGGGACATAGGCCTCAGGCTGGTAGTAGTCGTAGTAGGAGACGAAGTACTCCACGGCGTTGTCGGGAAAGAACTCCCGGAACTCGCTGCAGAGCTGGGCCGCCAGGGTCTTGTTGTGGGCAAGCACGAGCGTCGGCTTCTGGATCTGCTCGATCGTGAAGCCCATCGTCGCCGTCTTACCGGAGCCGGTCACCCCCAGCAGCGTCTGGAAGCGATCGCCACGATCGAGGCCCTCGGCCAGCCGGCTGATCGCCTGGGGCTGGTCCGCGACGGGCTTATAGGCGGGGTTGAACTTGAACGGGGGCACAATCTGATGTTAGAGGCCGCGTAACAGCCGTCAGGCGGCGCAGCGGACTCTCAGGACCTTAGGTGTCCGCCGAAGCCGGCTCGATGTTTTTGTTAGCTGCGGCGTCTTCGCGGTCTTCGAAGCTGGATCAGCACGTCGGCCAGCAGCACGGCGCCGCCGGCGATCGTGAGCCAGAAGATCAGCTCGTAGGAATCGTCCGCCCACAGCGTGGCCAGCCCCAGCGCGACCGCCGAGATGACCGCCGTCCTGCCCTTCCATCCGCGCGCGGGGGCCACGCCGCCGCCTAGAGGCCGAGCTCGTCGCGATAGTGGTCGGCGTACTCGCCGCGCTTCTGCAGCACCTCGCGTGTGTACTGCCTGGTCTCGGGGAAGCGGATGTCCTCCACCCGGAGCTGGGCGCCGCCCCAGTCGTCGACGCGCCCGTGGCCGGCGTTGTAGGCGGCGATCGCCGCCACCTCGTTGCCGTCGTAGAGGTCGAGCAGGTAGCGAAAGTACCAGCAACCGTAGGAGATGTTGATCTGCGGGTCGCCGAGGTCGCCCTTGGTGAACTCCGTCCCCCCGGACTTGCGGGCGACGAACTCGGCCGTCGAGGGAAGGATCTGCATCAGCCCCTTGGCGCCGGCCTTGGAGGTCTGGTCTCGGAACTTCGACTCGCGGTAGATGATGGCGGCGATCAGCGCCGGGTCGAGGTTCTTGTCGCGCGCCTGCTGCCGGATGATGTCGTCGTGGCGCAGCGGCAGCGTCAGCTCCTTGATCGCGTCCTCGATCGGGCTGCTGAGGGCGATCCCCACTCCCACTGCGACGGCGATGGCCAATGCGACCAGCCCGACGCTGCGACGCCTGCCGAGCCGCCGCCGTTCGCCGCCCCTTCCTGCCCGGCGCTCAGCCGACGAGTTCCTGAGCCTGCTTGCGCCGCTCAACGCGTATCACCGCGCGTCAGCGAGCCCAGCACCTCCCGCATCGACTGCTCCAACTCCTCCAGCGTTCCCTCGTTTCGCACCACGTGATCCGCCCGTTCGGCCTTCTCTTCTTGGGTGAGCTGGCGCGCCTCGCGGCCGCCCAGGCCGGGCTGGCCGCGGTCCTCGGCGCGCTGGGCGCGAGTCTGCTCCGCGCTCACCACCGCAATCGTTGTGTCGAAGATACCTTCGATACCGGCCTCGAACAGCAGGGGCACCTCCACCACGGCAGCCGGCGGCGGATCGGGTGCCGCCTCGAGGTCCGCCCGCCAGGCGACGACGCGCTCGCCGACGCGGGGAAACACCACCGACTCCAGCCAGCGAAGCTCCTCCGGGCTCTCGAACACGATCTCCGCCACCGCGGCGCGGTCGACCTCGCCGCTTGCTGCCAGCACCCGCTCGCCCCAGTGCTCGGACAGCGCCTCGCGCAACTCGTCGCTGCCCAGCAGCTCGTGCACGACCGCGTCCGTGGACAGCACCGCGGCGCCCAGCCGCTCGGATGCGGCGAGGGCTTCCGACTTGCCCGCCCCGATACCGCCGGTCAGGCCAATGAAGAGCAACTAGGGCTAGTGGCGTTCGCCGGAACGTTCGCCAGGAAACGGCGCAGTTCCGGGGCTGCCAGGCAAGGACGCAGGAAGCCCGCGTACTCGGTGAGTACGTGGGCGACCGAGGACGCCGCATGGCGGTTCCGGAGGCCGCCGTTTGCGGTGAAACGTTTCGAAGAGCGCCACTTAGGGCGCGGGCTCGTCTGCGGGCTCGTCCGGGGCCGCGTCCGCGTCCTGCGCCGTCTCCGGCTGCTCGCCGCCGGCGTCCGCGGCGGGCTGCTCCTCCGCTGGAGCCTCCGCAGCCGGGGCTTCTGGCTCCGGCACGGCCTCGGGCTCAGCGTCGATCGGCGCCTCGGGCGCAGTCTCTGCGGCCTCGGGCTCTGCCTCTGCGGCCTCGGGCTCTGCCTCCGCGGCCTCGGGCTCTGCCTCCGCTGGCGCAGGCTCGGCCTCCGCCGGCACGGGCTCGGCCGCAACGGGGGCCTCGGTTTCAAGCTCCGGCGCAGCCACCTGCGCGGCCTCGACTTCGGCCGGCTCCGACGTGAAGACGTCCTCTGAAAGACCCAGCTCCGGCGCGTCACCGGCCTCGCCTCCGTCTTCCGCCGGCGGCGCAACCATGCGGTCGCGGATCGGCAGTATCTGGTCCTCGACGCGCTTGAAGCTCAGCGACAGGCGGCGGCGCTCCTCGTCGATCTCGAGGATCTTGACGCGGCCGACGTCGCCCGGGTTGACGATTTCACGCGGGTTCTCGACGTGGTGCTGTGCAAGCTCGGAGATGTGGACCAAGCCCTCGACGCCCTCCATCACCTCGACGAAGGCTCCGAAGGCGACCACCTTTGTCACCTTGCCCTCGAGCACGTCGCCCACGGTGTATGTGCTGACGACCCGCTGCCACGGGTCCTCCTGGGTCTGCTTGAGACCAAGCGAGATGCGCTGGCGGTCACGGTCGATGTCGAGCACCTTGACGCTCACGGTCTGACCGATCGTGAGCACCTCCGACGGGTGGTTGACGTGGCCCCACGAAAGCTCGGAGATGTGGATCAGGCCGTCGATGCCGTCGAGGTCGACGAAGGCGCCGAAGTCGACGATGTTGGAGATCGTGCCCTCCACGACCTCGCCTTTCTGGAGCCGGTCGAGGATCTGCTGGCGGGCCTCCTTGCGCTCCTCCTCCAGCACCGCTCGCCGCGAGAGCACGACGTTGTTGCGGCTGCGGTTGAGCTCGATCACCTTGCACTCGATGGTCTGCCCGAGGTACTCGTCGAGGTTCTGCACCCGGCGGATGTCGACCAGCGAGGCGGGCAGGAATCCGCGTACCCCGAGGTCGATTATGAGACCGCCCTTGACGACCTCGATCACCTTGCCCTCGACGGGCTCGCCGGTTGTCGCCGCCTCCTCGATCTTGCGCCACGCGCGCTCGAAGCGGGCGCGCTTCTTCGAAAGCAGCAGGCGGCCGTCCTGATCCTCCTTGGTGAGGACCAGCGCATCCACCTCCTCGCCCAGCTCGACCTCCTCGGAGGGATCGACCGAGCGCCGGATCGAAAGCTCGCTGATGGGTATGACGCCCTCCGACTTGTAGCCGATGTCGACCAGGACCTCGTCCTTGTCGATGCGCACGACTTTGCCCGTGACGACATCTCCCTCCTCGAAGGGCTTGATGGTCGCGTCGTAGTTCGGGACGAGCTGGCCATCGACCTCGATCATGAGGTCGCTGCCGTTGAAAGTCTCGACCCCGGGCGCAGCCTGCGGGGGCGTGTCGACCTGCGGCACGTGCGGAACTATAGCGCCAGCAGGGTGACTTCCCACCCCGATGCCCCACTAAGCTGGTCCTCCAGTGCCACGCAGGAGAACAAAGCGAGGATCGGCGCGGACGGCTCTCGCCGGAGACTACGACGTGCTGGTCTGTGGGGCGAGCTTCGCCGGGCTGGCCGTGGCCCGGGAGCTGGCGAGTGCGAGGATCGGCGGGCGGCCCGCTCGGGTGCTGGTGCTGGACCGCTACGACGTCGGGGAGAAGCAGACCTCCGCCTGCGCTGCGCCGACCGCATGGCTGGAGGCTCTCGAGCTGGAGCCCTCGGTCCGGCAGACCTTCTCGGAGCTGGTCATCCACACCCCCCTGGACACGGCGCGCTACCGCCTGCCGTTCAGCTTCTCGACCTTCGACTACCCGCAGCTCTGCTCCCTCCTGGACGATCAGAACGACGCTCAATTCGAGACCGCGACCGTCCAGGGACGGCGGCCAGGCGCCAACGGTTCCGGCTCCATCACGATCAGCACTGACCGCGGCGACGTGTCGGCGCCGTTGGTCGTCGACGCGCTCGGCTGGCGCCGGGTGCTCGACGTCGACGGCTACCAGCCTCCGGACGCGCCGCTCTCGCGCGGGCTCGAGGTGCATCCGCCCGGAAACGGCCGCGACCTCGAGATCTGGATCGAGCGCTCGATCGTGCCGGCCGGATACGGCTGGAGCTTTCCGGCGGACGACGAGATGAGAGTCGGCGTCGGCTCCTTCGACCCGCGCTTCCACGTCAAGGAGCCGACGGTTGACCTCGCCGAACGCTTGCGGCGCGACGCCGTTCGCTACCAGGGCAACTGGATCCCGCACAAGCTGCGGCCGGCCACCGGCGATGGCATCTTCTTCGCCGGCGACTCCGCCGGCCACTGCCTGCCGCTGACGGCCGAGGGAATCCGCACCGCCTTCTACTTCGGCATCGCCTGCGGAAGAGAGATCCGCGGCGTTCTCGAGGGCAGGGCTTCTCGGGATTCCGCGCTGCGCCGCTACGGCGCATTCTCCGCCCGCCACGAATGGAAGTTCCGCTCGATGCTGCTGGGGCAGCGCATCGTGCCCCGCGTGCCTCCCCCACTCCTGGCCGCCGCCATCCGCGCGATCGGCAACGAACGGCTGGTGCGCTGGTCCTTCAATCACTACCTCAACATCGCCCACCCGAGCTTTGCGCAGGCGGTGGAAACACCGGCTCGCCGGCCCCTGGCAGAGCTGTCTGAAGCCGCATAGGCACGCCCGCTCACGTTTGCGCCCGGTCGCTCGCGGCAACCCTCAACGCTGCAAGGGAAACCGCGGAAAGGACCGAGATGAGCATCATGGACAAGATCACCGGCCGCGCCAAGAAGGCCGCCGGCGACCTCACCGACGACGCCTCGCTGCGCCGCCAGGGTGCGCGCGAGGAGCGCAAGGGCGAGGCAAAGGACCAGCTCGACCGCGCCCAGGAGAAGGAGGAGCGCAAGGCCGAGGAGGTCGCCGACCTGGAACGGAAAACCTGAAGCTAGTGGACGCTCAGGGCGCGAACAGGCCCTGATCGAGATAGGTCCGCTCGTCACCAGTGCCGCAGGTTGGCGGTCAGGTGGCGGGCGGACCGACGTCTGTCCCCGTCGCGCTAACGCCCCTGGATCACCAACCACGTACCGGCGAACAGGAGCAGCACTCCCATCACTCGCATGAGCGAGATCGGGGTCTCCTCCAGTCCCAGGAACCCGACTCGGTCCAGCACCACCGACGTCGATAGCTGGCCTGCCACGGTGGCGGCCGTCACTCCGCCCGCGCCCAGCGTGCGGATCGTGAGCAGGACCGTCGTGACGTAACAGGCGCCGAGAATGCCCCCGACCAGGTAGTAGGCGGGGACGTGAAAGGCGCCGGAGACCTTGTCGAGCTCGCCCGTTACGACCACGATGCCGACCAGCAGCACCGTGCCGACCGTGAACGAGATCGCGGCCGCGGCGAAGGTGCCGGTTGCCTTGCCCAGGCCGGAGTTGATCGGCGCCTGAAGGGCGATCAGTCCCCCGACCACGACCGTGGCGAGGCCGGCTAGAAGCGTCCGGTCCATCGCCTGGTGTCGCGACTGTTTGCTGCGCAAGACGTCACTTCGCGTCCAGCCAGTTCTCCCCCACGCCAAGGTCGACCTTCAGCGGCGGGTCCAGCTCGTAGGCCGACTCCATCTCCGCGCGCACGATCTCCGAAGCGGTCGCGACCTCGCTCTCGGGCCCCTCGAACAGCAGCTCGTCGTGGATCGTCAGCACCAGCCTCGTCTTCAGGCCGCTCTCGCGCAGGCGGTCGTGGCTGGCGACCATGGCGACCTTCATTATGTCCGCGGCGGTGCCCTGAATGATGGTGTTGACCGCCAGCCTCTCGCCCTGGGAGCGCGTCTGCCAGTTGCGCGAGCGCAGCTCGGGTATCGGGCGCCGGCGGCCGAACAGCGTCTCGACGTGCCCCTCCTCGATCGCGCTCGCGATCGTCACCTCGATGAACTTCTGCACCGCGGGGAAGCGGCTCAGGTAGCGCTCGATGTACTCGCCGGCCTCGTCGTGCGGGATCTGGAGCTGCTCCGACAGGCCATGAGCGCTGAGCCCGTAGACGATGCCGAAGTTGACGGCCTTGGCCCGAGAGCGCTCACCGGGGCCGATCTGATCCGGAGGCAGCTTCAGCACCTCGGCGGCCGTCGCCGCATGAACGTCCTCGCCGCGCTCGAAGATCTCCTTCAACACATCCTCGCCCGCGACGTGGGCGAGGATGCGCAGCTCCACCTGCGAGTAGTCGGCCGATATCAGGAGAGACTCAGGCTCGGCCACGAAGCAGCCTCTGATCTTGCGCCCCAGCTCCGTGCGGATCGGGATGTTCTGCAGGTTGGGGTTGGTGCTCGACAGCCGGCCGGTGGTGGTCGACGTCTGGTTGAACGTCGTGTGCAGCCTGCCGGTGTCGGGAGAGATGAGTCCCGGAAGCGCGTCGAAGTAGGTGCTCTTCAGCTTGGACAGCTCTCGCCACGACTCGATCTTGGGGACAATCGGATGCTCGTCCCGGATCGCCCGCAACACCCGAGCGTCGGTCGAGAAGCCGGTCTTGCCACGGCGCTTGCGTGAAAGTCCCAGCTTCTCGAACAGGATCGGGGCCAGTTGCTGCGGCGAGCCGAGCGTGAACTCCTCGCCCGCCAGCTCCCAGATCCCGTGCTGGAGCGCTTCGATCTCGTCCGCGACGCCCGCCGCCAGCTCCGCCAGACGGTAGGTGTCGAGCTTCACGCCCACGCGCTCGAGCATGCAGAGGACCTCGACCAGCGGCAGCTCCACCTGCTCGAACAGTGGCTTCAGACCAAGCTCCTCGATCCGCGGTCGCTGAAGCTCAGCAAGCGCATGAACGGTGGCGGCCTCCGCCGCAAGAGCCGCGACGGGGTCCTCCTCGCCCTCCGCCGCAAGAGCCGCCTGGGGGTCCTCCTCGCCGCCGGCGTCGATCTCGAGACCCGCCTCCTCGGCAAGCTCGGTCAGGGGGTACGTGCGACGGGCCGGGTTGAGCAGATAGGCGGCGATCGTGACGTCGTGCGCGAGCAGCTCCGGAGCGACGCGGCCCTCGGTCTCCGAGGTCAGCGCCGACGTTACCGCCCGGCTCGTCTGCTTCCAGTCGTGTGCCACCAGCGGGCGGTCGCCCCACCCCTGCAGGAACGAATCCAGGTCGGGGGCCTCGCCCACCATCACGTCGCCGCCGCTCGTCGCGGCCCAGCGCAGACGCGGGCCGTCGGCAGCCAGCGCGACCGCTACAGGTCCGGCCGCCAGCGACGACAGCTCGCCGGCACGGTGCCTGACCTCGACACGCTCGACGCCCTTTGGCCGCGGAGCGGCGTCCTCCGTCCCCAGCGCCTCCTCCAGACGCCGAAGCGGGTCGCGAAGCTCGAAATCCCGGAAGACGTCACGCAACCGTGAGCGGTCCGCCGGCTCGGCCACCACCTCGGTCACGTCGAGGCCGGTCTCGATGTCGCGCTTGAGGGTGGCGAGCTGCTTCGAGATGCGCGCGAGATCGCTGTTCTCGCGCAGGTTCTCCTGGCGCTTCTTGCCGGAGATCTCGTCGACGTGCGCCAGCACCTCCTCGAGCGTCCCGTACTTCTGAAGCAGCTGCGCGGCGGTCTTGTCGCCGATGCCGGGCACGCCGGGGATGTTGTCCGAGGTGTCGCCCTTCAGCCCGATGAAGTCCGGCACACGCTCCGGCGGCACGCCGTAACGCTCTATCACCCCCTCGCGGTCGTAGACGTGCGTGTCGGTGATCCCGCGCGAGGTCGTCATCACGCGCACTCGGCCGTCGTCGGGAAGCTGGTAGGCATCGCGGTCGCCGGTGACCACCATCACGTCGATGTCGGCCTCCTTCGCCCGCTCGGCGAGGCTGGCGATCACGTCGTCGGCCTCGTAGCCATCGACCCTGATGTTGGTGTAGCCGAAGGCCTCGACCAGCGGCTCGAGGTGCGGCCACTGCTCTCGCAGCAGGTCGGGGCGCGGCTTGCGCTGGGACTTGTATGGCTCGTACTCCTGCTCGCGGCCGGACATGCCCGCGTCCCACACGACCACCGTCGCCTTGGGCCCATGCTCGGTCAGGATCTTCACCAGCATGCTCGCGAAGCCGAAGATCGCGTTCGTCGGACGACCGTCCGAGGTCGCGATCGACTCGGGCAGGGCGAAGAACGCCCGGTAGGCGAGGCTGTTGCCGTCGATCAGGTAGAGCTCGCGAGTGGCCATAGTGCCCCAAGGATATGAGGCGATGCAGTTGCGGCGGCGGCCCTCCGGTGATGGTGGAGTCGGGCCGGTCCGGGGGCGCATACATCGTGTCGCATGAAAGCGAGCGCGAACTGCGCAACGTGCGCGAAAGTATGATGTGCGGGACTTTGCGCTTTCCAAACCGACGAGGAGCCCGGCAAGCGATGCCGCTTACTCCCAGCGCCTCTTACAGCCTCACCCTTCGACTCAAGCTCGAGAACTCACCGGGCGTGCTCGGCGAGGTCACTTCGGCGATCGGTCGCGCAGGCGGGCAGATCGGGGCGATCGACATCGTCGAGACCCACGACAACTGGCTGCTGCGAGACGTCGCCGTCGACGCTCGCGACCGCGAGCACTGGGACGACATCATGAACGCGGTCAAGGCGATTCAGGGCGTCGAGCTGCTGGAGGTCCAGGACCGCACCTTCCGGCTTCACCTGGGCGGCAAGATCAGCCAGCGAAACAAGCACCGCCTGGAGACACGGGACGACCTTTCGATGGCCTACACGCCGGGTGTGGCGCGGGTCTGCCTCGCCATCAACGAGGACCCGGAGAAGGCGTTTCGCTACACGATCAAGCAGAACTACGTCGCCGTCGTGACCGACGGCACGGCTGTGCTGGGTCTCGGCGACATCGGCCCCAGGGCGGCCCTGCCGGTGATGGAGGGCAAGGCGATGCTTTTCAAGGAGTTCGCCGACGTCGACGCGTTCCCGATCTGCCTCGACACCACCGACCCCGACGAGATCGTCGCCACGGTGCGCGCCATAGCGCCGGTCTTCGGCGGCATCAACCTCGAGGACATCTCGTCTCCGCGCTGCTTCGAGATCGAGGACCGCCTCAACGAGGACCTCGACATCCCGGTCTTCCACGACGACCAGCACGGCACCGCGGTGGTCGTGATGGCGGCGCTCTTCAACGCTCTCAAGATCACGGGCAAGCGCTTGGAGGACATGCGCGTCGGCATGGTCGGCCTCGGCGCGGCGGGGATCGCGGTCACGCGCATGCTGCTGCGCGCCGGCGTCGGCGAGATCGTCGGCTGCGACACGCACGGCATGATCCACACCGAGCGCGACGACTGGGACGAGATGCACCCGCTCAAGCGCTGGTATGCCGAGAACTCGAACTTCGCCAAGCGCTCCGGCGGCCCCGAGGACGTGCTCGACGGAGCGGACCTCTTCATCGGCCTTTCGGGAGCGCGGGTGATCCGCCCGGAGGCGCTGCGCAGGATGAACGACGACGCGATGGTGTTCGCGATGGCCAACCCCGAGCCCGAGGTGATGCCGGAGGAGGCCGCTCCATACGTACGCATCGTGGCCACCGGACGCTCGGACTACCCGAACCAGATCAACAACGTGCTTGCTTTCCCCGGCATCTTCCGCGGAGCGCTGGACGCGCGGGCGGTCAAGATCACCGAGGAGATGAAGCTGGTGGCCGCACACGCGATCGCCGACGTCATCCCCGACTCCGAGCTGACCGAGGACTACATCATCCCGAGCGTCTTCAATCGCGACGTCGTCACGGCGGTGGCCGGATTCGTCGCCGAGGAGGCTCGCCGCGCCGGCGTCGTGCGCGGGGAGCAGCCGACCGGCGTCCAGCTTCAGGTCGGCTGAGCCTCAGCGCCACCTCGCGCCGCGCCCCCGCCGGCGGGGGCTACCCTCGCGCCTCGCCCTGCAGGCCCTCGACGAATAGGGGCCTTCCGCCCCGCAGGCGGTAACCGGCAACCTTCACCAGGCTCGTGTCCCCGTTGTCGTCGATCGAGAACGTCCCGATCACGCTGCGGAAGCCCTTCGTGTCGAAGACCCGGTTGACGATCTCGCTGCGTTTGCCGGCCTTGTCGCCCGCGCGCCGGATGGCGTCGAGCAGCAGGGCCATCGAGGCGTGGCCGTAGGCGGCGTAGGGGTCCGGGCGCCCGCCGAACTCGGTCCGATATTCGCGCAGGAAGCGCTGCCCCTCGGCCGGGAGCTGGCGCGGGTCCTGTGCCGGCGACGTGATGTATGTCTCGCCGGCAGTCGTGCCGAGCCTGCCGTAGAAGTCCGGCGTCAGCAGCCGGCCGGATGCCATCGCGCGCACATCGGGCAGCTCGCCGCGCAGGTCGCGCCAGAAGCGCACCGCGTTGCTCTCCGCGCCGCCGCTGAAGTAGACGAGGTCGGGATCCGCCTTGGCGATTTCGCGGACGAAGGCGCGGTACTCGCTTGCGCGCGGGTCCATCCCCTTCTGACCCACGACCCGCATGCCTCCGCCGAGTCGCTCGACCGCGTCCGAGAACTGGTTCACGAGGCCCTCGCCGCCGACGCTCTTGTCGTCGACCACGAAGACCTTGCGCACGCCCAGGCGCTTCGCCCACGCGGCACCCGCCGATGCCTGCACGTCGTCGGCCGGGATCACCCGCGCGAAGGTCCTCTCGCCCGAGGGGTAGTACTTGTCGGGCTCGCCCTTGTCCGCCCCGGGCACCAGCTTGGTGAGGCCGACCGCGGTCGCCGCCGGGCTCACCTGTACGAAGCTCGCCTCGTTGGTGATCGGGATCGAGATCGCCGTCGCCCCGGAGTCGAACTCGCCGACGTAGCCGAGCGTGCGCGAGTCCTGCGCCGCCTTGGTGGCGTTGTCGGCGGTGCGATCGGGGCTCCACCTCGGCGTCTCGGAGCCGCCCGCCTTCGCGTCGTCGCGCGCGGCGAAGTTGACCTTGAAGGACCCGGCCTTGCCACCGACCTGCTTCAGGGCAAGCTTCTCACCGTTGATGATCGCCTTCGAATGAGCGGCGTACGGCCCCTGTAACGGCATGCTCGAGTAGACCGTGAGCGTGTCGCCGGAGATCTCGCCGCCGCGGCTCTGGTCTCCGCCGCAACCGGCGACCGCCAGCGCGACGGCCACGATCGCGGCTGTGATGGGGGCTCTCGTCAAATCAGGGGCAGGCCGGGGAGGCGCGATTCTAATGCGCCGTGCAGACCGCGGCAGCCGCCTGCGCAGGGCCCGCCCGTCGCGAGCCGGCCAGCTCCGAGGCACAGCGGGCATTTCTTTGTGGCTCTCAGAGCCCCCCGGGGACGGCTATATAGTCCGCCGAGGTGAAGGTCGGCGTGCTCACAGCCGGCGGCGACTGCCCTGGCCTGAACGCCGTGATCCGGGCGGTGACTCGGCGCTGCCTCAACGGAGGCCACCAGGTGCTGGGGCTGCGAAGGGGCTATCTCGGCCTGGCGGAGCGGATGTACGAGCCGCTCAACATGCGCACGGTGTCGGGCATCCTGCCGCTGGGCGGAACGATCCTCTCGACCTCGAGCTACGACCCCTTCCGGCATACGGACGGCGTCGAGCTCGTTAAGGCCACCTTTCACGAGGACGAATTCGACGCCGTGGTCGCGATCGGCGGCGAGCACACGATGTCCATCACCCGGCGGCTCAACGACGAGGTTGGCCTGCCGATGGTCGGCGTTCCCAAGACGATCGACAATGACGTGCCCTGCACCGACTTCACCTTCGGCTTTGCCACCGCGGTCCAGGTTGCGAGCGACGCGATCGACCGCCTGCACACCACGGCCCAGTCACACGACCGGGTGATGGTGATCGAGGTGATGGGTCGCAATACCGGTTGGATCGCCGTCTTCAGCGGCATTGCCGGCGGCGCCGACGCGATCGTGATCCCCGAGCTCGAGCTGACCGTGGAGGAGATCTGCGAGTCCATCAACCTGCGCCACGAGCGGGGCAAGGACTTCTCGATCGTGGTCGTCGCGGAGGGCGCCCAGCTTGCCTTCCAGTCAGGCGAGAAGCGGCAGATACGCACCTCGGAGGTGACCGACCAGTACGGCTATCCGAGGCTCGGTGGCATCGGCCTCGCGCTGGGAGAGGAGATCGAGTCCCGCACCGGCTTCGAGACGAGGGTCACGACGCTCGGCCACGTCCAGCGCGGGGGCACACCGACGGCCTCCGACCGCGTGCTGGCAACGCGCTATGGCGTCAAGGCGGCCGAGCTGGTCGAGAGCGGCGATTTCGGGCGCATGGTGGCCCTGCACGGTCAGGAGATCACGAGCGTGCCGCTCAGCGAGGTCACGGGGCTGAAGCGCATCGACCTCTCGTACCTGAGGCTGGCGCGGACCTTCTTCGGGTAACGGCCTCAGTCGAAAGGTTCGCCGGCGAATGGCGAGCCGACGCGCGCACGGCCAGGAAGCTAGAGGCCCCTCTCAAACCGTTTCACCTGGTGAACGTTCCGAGAAGGCCCACTAGGTGCGTTCCTCGTCTGTGCCCGCCGACGTGGCCATGTGTCCCAGGATCCCGGCTCCCAGGATCGCCAGGGCGATCAGCCCGGCGACGTCCGCGTTCAGGCCCGTCGCCCAGAGCACGACGAAGATGCATGCTCCGATGACGGCGGCAAGGTAGACGATCATCTCGGCGCTCCTGGTCGGTGTCCTGAACGGGCGGTGGTCGCGAACAGCCGCCATACGATACGACAGCCGATCACGTGAAGGCCGAGACGCTCTCGTGGCGCTGCTCGGAACGTTCGCCGGGAACGGAAGCGTCACTGCGTGAGGATCGTTCGCCGGGAACGCGAAGCGTCACCGGGTGAGGGCCTGGCCGGCGGCGTGCATGAACTGGCGCGCATCGTCGATGCCCTGCGCCAGTCCGGAGGCATCGGCGATCGCTCGCACCAGCCGGCTCCCGACTATCACGCCGTCGGCGATCTCGCCCACCTGGGCGACCTGCTCCGATGTTCCGACGCCGAATCCCACAGCGACCGGTACCGTCGCGGCGCTTCGCACCCGCTCGACCACGGCCGATAACTCTGGCGGCAGGCTCGAGCGCTCGCCGGTCACCCCGGTCACCGAGACGACGTAGACGAAGCCTCGCGCGAGCGCGGCGATCCGCTCGACCGCCCGCGGAGGGGTGGTCGGCGCTACCAGCGGCACCAGCGCCACGCCGTGGATGTCGCATGCCGCGCGCAGCTCGCCGGCCTCCTCGGCGGGCAGGTCCGGCACGATCAGGCCCGCGACGCCTAGCTCGGCAAGACGGCCGGCGACCTGGTCGAAGCCCCGTTTCAGCAACGGGTTGACGTAACACATCACTACCAGCGGGACAGCCGGCGCCAGCGGCGCGGCGACCTGCTCCAGCACGCGCTCGAAGGTCGCGCCCCCCTCCAGCGCGCGCTCGCCCGCCGCCTGGATAGCCGGGCCGTCCGCGAGCGGATCGGAGAAGGGAATGCCGAGCTCGATCAGGTCCGCGCCGGCACCGGCGAGCTCCTGGCCGATGAGCAGCGATGCCGGCAGCTCGGGGAAGCCGCCCATCATGTAGGGCATCAGCGCCGCCCTGCCCGGGGCGGAAGCAAAGGCGCCTGCTATCCGCTCGGCGCCGGCTGTTGCGCTCACCCGTGCGATCAACCGGCCTTTCCGAGCACCTCTGCCAGGTCCTTGTCGCCGCGTCCGCTGAGGGTGACCAGGGTGATCGAGCCCTCGCGCCCGGGGTTGACTAGAACCCACGCGATCGCGTGTGCCGGCTCGAGCGCTGGGATGATGCCCTCGAGGCGTGCAAGCTCGCGGAAGGCGGCCAGCGCCTGTTCGTCGGTCACCGACTCGTAGTGGACGCGACCGGTGTCGCGCAGATGAGCGTGCTCGGGTCCGACGCCGGGATAGTCGAGCCCGGCGGAGACCGAGTGCGCCTCGACGATCTGGCCGTCGGCGTCCTGCAACACCGACGACAGCGCGCCGTGCAGCACGCCGGCGCTGCCGGCGGCAAGCGACGCGCCGTGGCGTCCGCTCTCCAGCCCCTCGCCCCCAGCCTCGACTCCAACCAATTCGACCTCGTCGTCGGGCACAAACGGGTGGAAGGTGCCGATGGCGTTGCTTCCACCGCCGACGCAGGCGACGACGCGGTCGGGCAGCCGGCCCGCCTGGTCCAGGATCTGGGCGCGCGCCTCGTCGCCGATCACACGCTGAAGGTCGCGCACCAGCAGCGGATAGGGCGCTGGGCCGACGGCCGAGCCGATCACGTAGTGAGTGCTGTCCACGTTCGCGACCCAGTCCCGGATGGCGGCGCTGACGGCCTCCTTGAGCGTTCTGGCTCCGGTCTCCACCGGCTCCACGGTGGCTCCGAGCAACTCCATGCGCTCCACGTTCGGCCGCTGGCGCCTCATGTCCTCGGTTCCCATGTAGACGACGCAGTCGAGCCCGAGCAGTGCGCACGCGGTCGCGGTCGCTACACCGTGCTGCCCGGCGCCGGTCTCCGCGATCACACGGCGCTTGCCCATGCGCCGGGCGAGCAATGCCTGGCCGAGCGCATTGTTGATCTTGTGAGCGCCGGTGTGAAGGAGGTCCTCACGCTTGAGAAAGACTCGAGCGCCGACTCGCTCCGACAGGCGCGTCGCCTCGTAGAGCGGCGTTGGCCGGCCGGCGTAGCGGTGCAGCAACAGGTCGAGCTGGTGCCCGAATTGCTGATCCGAGCGAGCATCGTTCCATGCCTGCTCGAGCTGCTCGAGCGCCGGCATCAGCGTCTCGGGGACGTAGCGACCCCCGTAGCGGCCGAAGCGCCGCTCCAGCTCCGGGGTGGCCATCAGACGGTGGCCGGCGTCGCGGCCCGGACCGCCTCGAAGAACTGGCTCAACCGCTCGGGGTCCTTGTGTCCCGGTGAGGCCTCGACGCCGCTCGCGACATCGACGGCGAGCGGCCGCACGATCGCGATCGCCTCCTGAACATTGTCGGGGGTGAGGCCACCGGAGAGGATCAGGGGCGGCTTGCCGCGATGCGTGGCCGCCAGCGACCAGTCAAATGTCTGCCCCGTGCCGCCGCGCTCCCCCTCGACGTGGGCGTCGAGCATGTGGAAATCGGTCCTGTATGCCGACAGGGCCCGCACCGCCGCCGAGTCCCGCACGCGGGCAACCTTGATCACCGGCAGACCGCTGCGCCGCCGCGCCTCCGCACAGTAGGACGGACCCTCCTCGCCATGCAGCTGGAGCATCGTCAGTCCGACCGACTGCGCGGTGGCGACCAGATCGTCCAGCACGGCGTTTACGAACACGCCGACGACCTCGGTGCGGCGCGTGAGCGCCGATGCGATCTCGGCCGCAACCTCGGGATCGCAGCGACGCGGGCTCTCCGGAGCGAAATTGAGGCCCACCGCCCAGGCGCCGTGGCCCGCCGCCAGCTCGGCGTCGGCGAGGGTGGTGATGCCACAGATCTTCACCTGCGTAGGCATGAAATTGAGTGTACGGCCTGGCCCCGGAGCCGGCCGGTGCCGGCTCCGGGTCCTGAAGGAGGGGACGAAGGGAGGAGGGGGTTCCCTTCGCCGGTCCGGCTACGGGATCGGGGTGGGCGAGCCCTGCCCGTTGGGGCTGCTCTGGCCGCCCTTGTTGGCGTTGATGTTGTCCGGGCGCTTGCCCAGCTTCACCTTCACCGTTCTGCCCTTCGATCCTCGCAGCAGCTTCAAAGTCACTTCGTCTCCAGGCTTCTTGCTGTCGACCTTGCTAACGACATCGGTCATGGATTCAACCTGCTTGTCGTCGATCTGGACGATCACGTCGCCGCCGAGCTGCAGCTGCTCCCCGTTGATCGTCACCGGTGTGTCGCCGCCCTTGACACCCGCGCTCTTGGCGGGGCCGGTCGCGTCCTGCACCAGCACTCCCTTGTTCGCCGGAAGGTTGAGGCTGTCGGCGAGCTGCGGGCTGATCGTCAACCCCGTCACTCCGAGAAAGGCTCGCTCCACCTTGCCGCTCTTCTTGAGCTGGTTGATGATGTCCTTGGCCGTGTTGACGGGCACGGCGAAGCCGATGCCCACGTTGCCGCCGCCGGTCGTCGCGATCTGGGAGTTGATGCCCAGCACCCGTCCCTGTCCGTCGATCAGCGGGCCGCCGGAGTTGCCGGGGTTGATGGCGGCGTCGGTCTGGATCACGTTCTGGATCGTGAAGCCGTTGGGGGCCTTGATCTGGCGCGCGAGCGCGCTCACGATGCCGGTCGTGACCGTGCGGTCGAGGCCGAATGGGTTGCCGATCGCAACCACAGGGTCACCCACCTGCGCCTTGGTCGAGTCGCCGAGCGTGAGCGGGTCGAGCGTGTTCTGGTCGACGTTCACCTTCAGCAGCGCGACGTCGTTGCTGGTGTCCTTGCCGACCAGCTTGGCGTTTACGACGCGCGACTCCCCGAAGCCGACGGTGATCTTGCTTGCGCCCTCGACGACGTGGGCATTGGTGGCGATGTGGCCCTGCTTGTCGACCACGAAGCCCGAGCCCGTTGCCTCGCCGCTCTGGCGCTGAGGAAGGCCGAAGGGCGATTCGACCTGAGTCTCGATCTGGGACCGGATGAAGACCACCCCGGGGCCGTCCTTCTTGTAGATCTGGTTGACGGTCAGCGCCCCGCCATCGTTCGCGGTCGGCGTCGTGACGGCGCTCTGGTTGACGACCGTGCGCTGCTCCTTGCCGATCCAGCCCGCCTCGACGGCGATCGCGCCTACGATCAGCACGATCAGCGCACCGAATAGCGCCGCGCCGAAGGGCTTGGCGAGCAGATCCTGCACGCGTGAGAAGAAAGACGGTCGCTGCATGCGTCTAGTTTGTAGCCGCCCCTTGTGAAAACACCCTAAGGAGTACGCAAGGGCCTGATAAGAGCTGCAGGGCGCTAGACCTGGGTGGGCTCCTCGCCGCGCGTCAGCTCGCGGCAGGCCTGCTCCGGGTCGCTGGACCTCATCAGCAGCTCCCCGACCAGCACCGCATCGACGCCGATCCGCTCCAGCTCCTCGACCTGGGCGCGGGATCCGATGCCGCTCTCGGAGACGACCGTCTTGCCGGCCGGTACGTCGGTGAGCAGCTCGAACGTCCGCGAGACGTCGACCGAGAAATCCGACAGGTTCCTGTTGTTGATGCCGATCACGTCGGCCTCGATCTCCAGCGCCCGCTCCAGCTCCTCGACGTCGTGAACCTCGACCAGGCAGTCGAGGTCGAGCTCGCTCGCCTCGGCATAGAGACGCTGCAGCTCCTCCGGTTCCAGCACCGCCACGACCAGCAGCACCGCATCGGCGCCGGCGGCCACGGCCTCGTAGAGCTGGTATGGGTCGACGGTGAAGTCCTTGCGAAGTATCGGCAGGTCCGTGGCCGCGCGCGCCTCACGCAGGTCGTCGAGTGAGCCGCCGAAGCTGGGCCCGTCGGTGAGGATCGAGAGCGCCGCGGCGGTTCCCCGTTCGTAGGCACGCACGACATCGGCCACAGGCGTGGATGCGAGTGGAAGCTCCCCGGCCGAGGGAGAGCGTCGCTTGTACTCGGCGATCAGGGATATGCCGGGGGCGGCGAGCGCCTCGCTGAACGGCCGGCCCTCGGGGTGGCTGGAGATCGCCTGCTCGAGCTGAGCCTGCGGGACCTCACGCTTGCGGCGCTCCAGGTCCTCTCGTACGGCCCGGGTTATGGGCTCGAGCGCGCTCAAACCCTGTGCGCCGAGAGCTCCTGCGTCCTGGCCACGAAGCGCTCCATCGCCTCGCGCGCCGCGCCGGAGTCGATCGTCTGCTCGGCGAGCCGAACCCCGTCCTCGAGGCTGGATGCCCGGCCGCCCACCATCAGCGCCGCGCCGGCGTTCAGCACCGTCAGCGAGCGCCGTGGGCCGGACGCTCCGTCGAGCACCGCTCGCGTGATGTCCGCGTTGCATTCGGGGTCCCCCCCGACCAGCGCGTCGGGCTCCGCGCGCTCGAGCCCCGCCTGCTCCGGCGAGATCATGAAGTAGTTGAGCCCGTCCGGGGAAACCTCCACCGCGCGCGTCTCGGCGGTGATGCTGATCTCGTCCATCCCATCCTCGCTTGATACCACGAGCGCATGCCGGCAACCGAGCTGCACCAGCGCTCCCGCCATCAGCTCCAGATAGGCGGGGTCGGAGATGCCGATCAGCTGGCGCGTGGCGCCGGCCGGGTTGGTGAGCGGCCCGAGGAAGTTGAAGATGGTGCGCACCCCGAGCGCCTTGCGCACCGGCACGACGTGGCGCGTGGCCTCGTGATGGCGAGGCGCGAACATGAATCCGAATCCGACCTCGGCTATGCAGTCCGCGACCGCTGCGGGTTCGAGGTCGATGCGAGCGCCGAGCGCCTCCAGCAGGTCGGCCGAGCCGCAGAGGCTGGTGGCGGAGCGGTTGCCGTGCTTGGCGACGCGGCAGCCCGCGCCGGCCGCGACGAAGGCCGCCGTCGTCGAGACGTTGAAGGTCGGCGTTCCTCCGCCGGTGCCGGCCGTGTCCAGCAGGTCGTCGCCCGGGACGACCACCTTGAGCGAGAGCTCACGCATCGTTCGCGCCAGGCCGGTCAGCTCGTCCACCGTCTCGCCCTTGGTCCGCAGCCCGATCAGGAAGGCGGCGGTCTGAGCCTCCCCGACGGCGTCATTCATGATCTCCCTCAGAACCGTCTGCGCCTGCTCGGCACTGAGGTCGGTGCCGGAGGCGACCAGGTCTATGGCCTCCGCGACCGCGGGGTTGGTCATCGTGGCTCGAGGAAGTTGCGCAGCATCTGCTTGCCGGTCTCGGTCAGCACCGACTCGGGATGGAACTGCACTCCTTCCGCCGGCAGCTCGCGGTGGCGGATCCCCATCACCACATCCCCTGACTGGGCCGACACCTCGAGCTCGTCGGGGACGTCCGGGTCCACGATCAGCGAGTGATAGCGCCCGGCCACGAGAGGGTTCTGCACGCCCCGGAAGATCGACTTGCCGTCGTGCCGAACCTCCGCCACCTTTCCGTGCACCGGGTCGCCGATCACGACAGTGCCGCCGAACGCCTCGGCCAGCGCCTGATGCCCCAGGCAAACGCCCAGCACCGGGATGTTCGCCTCGGCGAAGCGTCGCGCAGCCTCGACGGACACACCCGCGTCGGCCGGCCGGCATGGCCCGGGTGAGATCACGAGCCGGTCCGGGGCTCGCTCGAGCAGCTCGTCGACCGCCGCGGCGTCATTGCGCACCACCTCGGGGTCCGCGCCCAGCTCACCCAGGTACTGGACCAGGTTGTAGGTGAAGCTGTCGTAGTTGTCGAGCACCAGCACCTTCATGCCTAGCGCACCACCCTAAGGCCAATCCCGCTGCTCGACGGCGAGCTCGATGGCGTCGAAGACGGCTGCCGCCTTCGAGATCGTCTCCCGGTACTCGTATGCGGGGTCCGAGTCGGCCACGATGCCGGCGCCGGCCTGCACGTGCGCGACGCCGTCCCTGAACACGACGGTGCGGATGTGGATGCAGGTGTCGAGGTCGCCCGAGTAGCTCAGGTATCCGACCGCGCCGCCGTAGAACCCACGCTTGGTCGGTTCCAGCTCGTCGATGATCTCCATCGCCCGGATCTTGGGCGCGCCCGACAGGGTGCCGGCGGGCAGGCAGGCGCGCAGCGCGTCCATGGCGTCGAACTCGGGCCGCAGCGTGCCCGTCACCGAGGAGACGATGTGCATGACGTGGGAGTAGGTCTCGATCCCCATCAGCTCCTCGACCTTCACGCTTCCGTACTCGCAGACGGAACCGAGGTCGTTGCGGCCGAGATCCACCAGCATCACGTGCTCGGCGCGCTCCTTCTCGTCCTCCAGCAACTCCTGGGCACGCTCGATGTCCTCCTCCGGCGTCGCTGCGCGCGGGCGCGTGCCGGCGATCGGCCGGCTCTCCACGCGGCTTCCGCTCACCTTCACCAACGGCTCCGGCGACGCGCCGGCGATCGCGAAGTCGTCGAACTCGAGGAAGTACATGTACGGCGACGGGTTGACGTTGCGCAGGCCGCGATAGACCGAGAAGGGCTCGACAGGGCAGGTACCAGACCAGCGCTGGGATGGAACGATCTGGAAGGCGTCGCCCTGGTGGATGTAGTCACGCGAGCGCTCGACCGACTGCTCGAATTGCGCTCGCGTCATGTTGGCGCTGAAAGTGTCGCGGTCGAAGCCCCGCTCGGCGGTCGCGGCGTCGGCTGGGTCGAAGCGCGGCACCGGCTCAGCGAGCAGGCTGCGCGCGCGCTCGATCAGCTCAGCCGCCCGCTCGTAGGCGGAGTCGACGTCGTTGTCCGAGCCGACGAACGCGTTCACCATGATCGTGACCTGATGGCGAAGGTGGTCGAACACGATCAACGCGTCGGAGACCATCAGCGCCATGTCCGGAGCGCCGATGTCGTCGGGGTTGGGCTCCGGCAGGCGCTCGACAGTGCGCACGAGGTCGTATCCGAAGATGCCGACCGCCCCACCCGCGAACGGCGGCAGGTCATCCACCGGCGCCACGCGATATGTGGAGAGGTAGTCCGCCACGGCGGCGAACGGGTCGGCCGCGCTCAGCTCGCGTGACTCGCCCTGTTCCTGGAGCGTTGTGCGGCCGTGCTCGTAGCGCAGGATCGCGCGTGGGCGAAAGCCCAGGAACGAGAAGCGGCCGAAGCGCTGTCCCTGCTCGGCGGACTCGAGCAGGAACGCCGGCCCGCGTCCTCTCAGCTTCAGGAACGCCGATACCGGCGTCTCGCAGTCGTCGATGAAAGTGTGGCGAAGCGGGATCACGTTGTGGTCGCGCGCCAGCTCGCGTGCCTGCTCGAGACTCGGGCGCAGCGGCAGCCGTGATCTGGTTGCAAGCGCCATCAGCGACTCGGCGAGGATTGCATTCGCTCGGTCAGCTCGTCGAGCGCGCTCGCGAACGACAGGCCTCTCGCCTCCAGCAGCACGCCGAGGTGGTACAGCACGTCGGCCGCCTCCTCCTTCACGCGCTGGTCGGTCTCGGTGAGAGCGGCACGCACGACCTCCTCCGCCTCCTCCGTCACCTTGTCGCCGATCGCCGCCGGCCCCGAGAGCAGCAACTCGGCGGTGTAGCTGCCGTCGGGCAGCTCGCGGTGGCGCTCGGCCAGCGTTCGGCCAAGCGTGGGGAGCGCCTCGTGCACGGCAACGCGGGCCTCGCCGATCGAGCGGTGGAAGCAGGTCCTCTCTCCGGTGTGGCAGGCCGGGCCGGCCGGGTCGACCAGGGCCAGCAGGGCGTCGGCGTCGCAGTCGTAGCGCAGCGACCGGACCCGCTGCACGTTGCCGGAGGTCTCGCCCTTGTGCCAAAGCTCCTGCCGCGAGCGGCTCCAGAAGTTGGTCTCACCGCTCTCGAGCGTGCGCCCGAGCGCCTCGCGGTTCATGTAGGCGACCGTCAGCACCTCGCCGGTCGACCAGTCCTGCACCACGCATGGGATCAGGCCGTCGTCACCGAACGCGATCCCCGCCCCATCGATCACCGAATCGACTTCCATTGCAGCGAATTCTACGGGGGTGACCGTGGCCCTCCCGGGGGCTGGTCCGCCCGGCCGGCGGGAGATCGCCTGCAGGCGCTACCCCTCGATGCCGAGCCGGTCGAGCAACCCCTCGTCCCGGCGCCAGCCGCGACGCACTCGAACGGTCAGGTCCAGGAACACGCGCCGGCCCAGCATTCGCTCCATCTCCTTGCGCGCTCCGGTCCCGATCTCGCGCACCATGATGCCGTTCTTTCCGACCAGGATTCCCTTCTGCGACTCGGTCTCGACCCAGATCACCGCCCTGACGCGGGTCAGATCGTCGCCCGCCTCGATCTCCTGCACCTGGACCTCGATCGAGTGCGGCACCTCCTCGCGTGTGCGGGCCAGCGCCTGCTCGCGAACCAGCTCTGCCAGCGCGGTCTCGAGCGGCTGGTCGGAGCGCACGTCGTCGGGATAGAGCAGCGGCCCCTGCGGCAACGTCGAGACGAGCGAGCGCACCAGGTCGGGAACGCCGCGGCCGGTCTTGGCCGATACCGGGAAGATCTCACGCAGGTCGACTCCCTCCCGCTCAAGGTCGGCTGTACCGGACAACGCGTGCGCCGTGGCAGCGGTGTCGAGCAGGTCGATCTTGTTGACGGCCGCCACGACGGGCACTGGCGATCTGCCCAGCGCCGAGGCGATAAAGCGGTCGCCGCCGCCGATCCGCTCCGCGCCATTGAGCACGAACAGCGCCGCGTCACAGTCACTCAGCTCGCGCTCGACGCGACGCTGCATGCGCTCGGTGAGCGCGTCACGCGGGCGCTGCACTCCGGGAAGATCGACGAGCACGAGCTGCCAGCGCTCGCCCTCGTGCTCGCCGTTGACGACGCCGCGAATGGCGCGGCGGGTCGTCTGCGGCTTGTCCGAGATGACGGCCACCTTCTGACCCACGATCGAGTTGACGAGTGTCGACTTGCCGGCATTGGGGCGACCGGCGACCGCGACGAAGCCCGAGCGGGTCATCGCCGCAGCTCCGCCAGCGCGCTTTCCTGAAGCGCCAGCATCTCTCCCCCGTCGGTCTCGTGGTCGTGCCCGGCAAGGTGAAGGATGCCGTGCACGACGGCCTCTTCGAGGTCCTCCGTCTGCTGCGGGCAGATCACGACGTCGCCCAGCTCGCGCGGGCCCGGCGTCGGCGCTCGCTCGTCGACCGGGAACGACAGCACGTCGGTCGGCTCGTCGAGCCCCCTGTGCGCGCGGTTCAGCTCCCTGATCCGCTGCTCGTCCACCAGCACGACGCTGACGTGGCCGTCCGCGATGCCGGAGGCGCGCAGCGCCGCCTCCGCCGCCGGCAGCAGTTGCGGCGGGCACTCGATCTCGTGCCGGTTCAACGGCCTGGACTAGGCCAAAAGCGGGCCTGGATTACCAGATGGGGCACTAACTCTTGCGAGAGCGGGCCGAGCGCAGATCGGGCGCCTGGCTCTGCCCCTGCTCCGAATAGGCCTCGACTATCTGCTGCACCAGCTTGTGCCGCACGACGTCCTCGCCGCCGAAGGTGATGAAGTCGATGTCGCCGACGTCGCCGAGGATGTCGCGCACGACCACCAGGCCGGAGCGCTGGTTCGACTCGAGGTCGATCTGAGTGATGTCGCCCGTGACGACCATCGTCGAGTTGAAGCCGAGCCGTGTCAGGAACATCTTCATCTGCTCCGGTGTCGTGTTCTGCGCCTCGTCGAGGATGATGAATGCGTCGTTCAGCGTGCGACCGCGCATGAACGCCAGCGGCGCCACCTCGATCACGCCGCGCTCGATGTGCGCGTTGACACGCTCGGCCTCCATCATGTCGTAGAGCGCGTCGAACAGCGGGCGCAGGTAGGGGTCGACCTTCTCCATCATCGTTCCGGGAAGAAAGCCGAGGCGCTCGCCGGCCTCGACGGCCGGGCGCGTCAGGATGATGCGGTTGACCTGGCGGCGCGACAGCTCCGCCGTCGCCATCGCCATGGCGAGGTAGGTCTTGCCCGTGCCCGCGGGCCCGATCCCGAAGGTGATCGTGTTGTTGCGGATCGAGTCGACGTAGCGCTTCTGGTTCACGGTCTTGGGCGCAACGCGGTTGCCGCGGTGCGTCCAGACGACGTCGCCGAGGATCGTGGACGGACTCTCGTGCTGGTCGAGGGCCGACGTGACCGCCTCGATCGTGCCGGGAGCGATCTCGTGCCCGCGGGCGATCAGCTCGGACAGCTCGCGTATCACCTCACGTCCGACTCCCACCTCGCGCTCGTCGCCGTCCAGCGTCAGCACGTTGCCGCGCAGGAAGACGTCGCAGCCGAGGTGACCTTCCAGCGCCTTCAACACCACGTCCTCGGACCCGGCCAGCTCGGCCGCCACCGCCGGATCGAGCGTCAGCTGCTCGCGCACGGCTATGCCCGCAGGCTCCCCATCACGCTCCGAGCTTCTGGCGGACCAGTTCGCTGACGCGCTTGCCGTCGGCCCGCCCTCCTACCTTCGGCATCACCGCCGACATCACCTTGCCGATCTCGGCCGGCGACTGGGCGCCGGTCTCCGCGACGGCGTCGCTGACGATCGCAGCCAGGTCGCCGTCGGAGATCTGCTCCGGCAGATAGACGTCGATCAACGCCGCCTCGGCCTGCTCGGCGTCGGCCGACTCCTCTCGCCCGGCGCCACGGAACGCCTCCGCAGCCTCCACGCGGCGCTTTCGCTCCCGCTTCAGCACCGCGATCTCGGCCTGCTCGTCGAGCTCGTCGCGCTCCTCCTTGGCGGCTTTCCTGAGCGAGTCGAGCACGAGCCGCAGCGTCTGCAGGCGACGCTGGTCACGCGCCTTTGCCGCCTCCGCCATGTCCGATTGGACCTGCTCCGTGATCGTCACCCGATCAAGACTAGCTGGGAGCTACGCGACGAGCAGCATCGCGCCCCACTCGCCACGCTCCAGAGAGCCTCGCGGGCGCAGCCCGGCGGCGCCCATCGCCTCCGTCACCTGCCCGGCCTCGTGCGCGAGGAACCCGGAGGCGATCAGCGAGCCCGGGCGTGTTCCCGCCTCGGCCCAGAGCTGCGCCACCTCCTTCAGCAGCCCGGTGGTGAGGTTGGCGGCCGACAGGTCGGCCACCGGCGCCGGCTCCCGGCGCAGGTCGACCCGGCGAAGCTCGAGCTGGAGGTGGTTGAGCCTTGCGTTGCGGTCGCTTTCCTCGACTGCCGCTCGCTCGAAGTCGACGCCCAGCACCGGCTCGAAGCCGAGCCTGGCGGCAGCGATCGAGAGCACTCCCGAGCCGCAGCCGAGGTCGCAGAACGAGCGCCGTCGCCCGACCAGCCGTTGCAATAGCCGCGGGGCGCGCGGCGCCGCGCCGACCAGCAGCTCGAGGCACATGGCGGTGGTCGCATGAGTGCCCGTGCCGAACGCGCGGCCGGGATCGATCACCACCTCCGCGACGCCGCCGCGCTCGGCCGGCCGCTCCCACGGAGGCCTGACGTAGACCCGGCCCGCCACCAGCAGTGGCTGGTAAAAGCGCTTCCAACGTTGCTCCCAGTTGTCGGCCAGCGGCTCGCTGCGGACCTCGACGAGCGCGTCTCCCGCGACGGCCTGTAGCTCACCGAGCTCGGGCAACTCGCCGGGCGCGCCATAGATCGCGTACTCGACCACGCCGGCGCGGCCGTCCGGCTCGTTCACCTCCTCGACTCCTCCCGGGGCCAGCTCCAGCAGCTCTGCCAGCACCGCCTCAGCCTCACCGCTGCGGCAGCGTAGGGCGAGTCGGATCAACCGCCGAAGGCGTGGCGGATGCGGTCGAACAGCCCGGACCGCTGCTCGGGCTCGGGATAGTTCTCACCGTTGGCAGAGACGGCAAAGCGCTCCAGCATCTCTCGCTGCTCGTCGCTGAGGTTGCGCGGCACCATCACGCTAACGATCACGTGCAGGTCTCCCCGTCCACGACCGCGCAGCGAGGGCAGCCCGCGGCCACGCAGACGCATGACCGTCGACGGCTGCGTGCCCTGCTCGAGCTTCAACTCCTCGTCCCCCTCCAGCGTCGGCGCATGCACCGTCGCTCCCAGCGCCGCATCGGTGAAGGGCACGTCGACCTTGGTGATGAGGTCGTCTCCCCGCCGCTCGAAGCGCGGGTCGGGGAGCACTGTGACGAGCACGTAGAGGTCGCCGTTGGGCGCGCCGCGCGTCCCCGCATGGCCGGCACCACCGATGCGGATGCGCTGCCCATCGCCGATGCCGGCCGGCACGTCGATCGGGACCGTGCGCCGCTCCCGTGCGCGGCCGGCGCCGTCGCAGGTGGCGCAGGGCTGCTCCGCGACGCGGCCCTCGCCGTGGCAGTGGTCGCAGACCTGGTTGCGAACGAGCTGACCGAACGGGGTGCGGGAAACGAACTGCAGCTGGCCGGTCCCCTGGCAGCGCGAGCAGCTCACGATCGGCGTACCCGGCTCGGCGCCGTTGCCGTTGCAGTCCGAGCAGCGTGCGAGCGCATCGACCTCGACCTCGCGCGTGACGCCATGCGCGACGTCCTCGAGCGTGATGTCGACCTCGACGGCGATGTCCTCGCCGCGCGCGGTTGCGGAGCGACGGTCGCCGAAGATGGACGAGAAGGCGTCGCCGCCACCGAGCAGCGCCTCGAAGATGTCGCCCAGGCCCGAGAAGTCCCCGACGTTGGGCTCGAAGCCGCCGGAGCGCAGCCCCTCGTGGCCGAAGCGGTCGTAGACGGCGCGCTTCTCACCGTCGCTCAGCACCTCGTATGCGGCGGCCGCCTCCTTGAAGCGCTCCTCCGCATCGGCGTCGTGCTTGTTGACGTCCGGGTGAAGCTCTCGCGCAAGGCCGCGGAACGCCTTCTTGATCTCCGCCTCGCTCGCGCCGCGCTGGACGCCGAGCACCTCGTAGTAGTCCTTACTCATATACCTCTTCTACAAACGTGCTCAGAGCCCGGGCGGCCGAGCGCACCGACTGGATCGCCTGCGGATAGTTCATTCGCACGGGGCCGATCACGCTCACGGTGCCGAGCGTGCGGTGCCCGAGGCCGTAGTTGGCGGCCACCACGCTCGCCGCGCGTAGCTCGGGTTCCTCGTTCTCGCCCCCGATCCGCAGGTACAGGGTCGACGCACCGAGCGCGGACCGAAGAACAGCCAGCATCGTCACGCGCCGCTCCAGCATTCGCATCAGGTCGTTGACGGCCGACAGGTCGCCGAAGCGGTCGCCGGCAAGCAGGCGCGCGGCGCCGTCTATGTAGAGCGTCTGCTCGCTGGTCTCCGCAAGATCGGAGAAGACAGGCGAGAGCGCCTCGAGGAAGCTTCGCTCCTGCTGCGAGAGCTCCGGGTCCTCGAGCCTGGAGCGCAGCATCAGCGCCCCCAGCTCCATCCCGGTCAGGCGCTCGTTGAGGTAGCTGGCCGCCCAGTCGGCAAGGCCGGCGTCCACCGGGTCGTCGAACGTGAACGCCCGCTTGGTGACGGCTCCGCTGGAGCTGATGACGACGGCAAGGGCGACACGCGGCTGAAGCAGCAGCACCTCCACGTGCTTGATCGTCGCCGTGTGGAGTGGAGGAGCGGAGACGGCGGCCACGAGGTCGGTCACCCGCGAGAGGGTCTCCGTGGTCGCGCGCATGGCGTCGTCGACCTCTCGGCGCATGCTGGTGAGCTCGAGCGAGAACTCGGTCCGGCGCGGCGCAAGGCCCTGCGACCCCTCGCGCAGCAGCCGGTCGACGTAATAGCGGTAGCCGGAATCGGTCGGGACACGACCCGCCGACGTGTGCGGATGATTGAGGAATCCACCCTCCTCCAGCGCCGAGAGCTCGTAGCGAATCGTGGAGGAGCTCCAGCCGATCTCGGGCTGCTCCGAGAGCCAGCGTGAGCCGACCGGGCGGCCGAGCTCGACGTGGCCCTCGATCACCTTGCTGAGCAGGAGCTGCTGGCGTTCGGTCAACATCGCCCCATTGATTTTAGGAGGCGGATAGATTGGCGGCCGTGAAGGTGCTGGTCACAGGCGCCACCGGCAAGGTGGGAAACGCCGTCGCGCGAGCGCTGGCCGAGCGCGGCGACGAGGTGCGGGCCCTGGTTCGCGACCAGGCCCGCGCACGGTCGCTGCTGCCGCCAGGAGTCGAGACCGTGCAGGGGGACGTGACCGATCCGGCTTCGGTGGCGAGCGCCGTCGCGGGCTGCGAGTTGGTCTTCAACGCGATGGGCATCCCGGAGCAGTGGCTGGCCGACCAATCGCTGTTCGACCGCGTCAACGCTCAGGGAACCCAGACGGTGGCGAGAGCGGCTCGTGAGGCCGGCGTGCGGCGGCTGGTCCATACCAGCACCGAGGACGTCTTCCACGCCGATCGGGGCGCCCGCTTCGACGAGTCCCAGGTCGCCGACTACCCGAAGGGAACCGTCTACGAGCGCTCCAAGCAGCGTGCCGAGCAGCTCGCGCTGGAGGCTCGCGACGGTCTCGAGGTCGTGATCGTGAACCCGTCCGGTGTCTACGGGCCGGGGCCGTCGCCGACGGTCTCCGTCGACAAGGACCTGTTCGCCCCGCTGGTGCGCAAGCGGCTGCCGGCGCTGCCGCCGGGCGGCCTGGGCGTCGCCTTCATCGACGGTGTCGCGAGCGGACATCTGCTCGCTGCCGATCAGGGCCGCGACGGCGAGCGCTACATCCTCTGCGACCGCCACGTTACGCTGCGGGAGCTCGCGCAGACGGTCGTCAGGGTTGCCGGCCGCGGCAGGGTCCCTCCCACCCTGCCAGCGGCGCTCGCCCGCACGCTGGCCGTCGGCGGCGAGGCGCTGTCGAAGGTGATCCGGCGCCCGCCACTGCTGTCAACGGGACAGCTTCACTTCTTCCTCTGGAACGCCGCGCCGGACTCGAGCAAGGCGCAGCGCGAGCTGGGCTGGCAGCCGACGGAGCTCGAGCAGGGCGTTCGCCGCACGCTCGAGGCGTCGAACCTTCTCTAGGCCTGGAGCTCCAGCTCCGCCTCGGCGTTGCGGATGATCCGGTTGCCCTCCTGCTCGGCGACCACGTCGACGATCGCGCGCTTGCCGGCGGCCTCGCGCACGGAGCCGGTGACGCGGATCTCCACCTCCGGGCGGCCCATGCCGCGGAACTGAACCGACAGCCGCTTCAGCGAGCGCGGGTCTCCCCCGGCGCCGGCCGTGGCGGCGCGCGCGACCTGCGCCATCGAGTAGAGCCCGTGCAGGATGTTGCCGGGCAGACCAACCGCCTTGGCGAACTCGGGGTCGATGTGAATCGGGTTGAAGTCTCCCGACGCGCCCGCGTAGCGATGCGGCACGTACTTGTCGGGCGTGACCGAGAGAGGAGGGAGCTCCGCCCCGGCCTGCGCCGTGAGCCCTTCCGGTGTCTGTGCCATCAGCCTGCCCTCACTATGTTGGTCCAGGTTCCCTTCACGACGGGCTTACCTTGCTGGTTCGTCGACTCGGACTCGAAGACGTAGAACTGCATGCCGTTCTTGTCGTAGAGGTCCTTGAGCGTCGCCGTGGTCGTGATCGTGTCGCCGGCGACGACCGGCTCGAACCACTCGAACTGCTGCGAGCCGTGGACCATCATCATGAGGTTGATCTCCAGCTCCGGATCGAGCACCGCCGGGCCCATCGCGCCCGCCGAGTAGACGACGCAGAACATAGGCGGAGCGACGACGTTCGAGAAACCGGCTGCACGAGCCGCCTCGGGGTCGTGGTGAACGGGGTTCTCCTCGCCCACCGCGCGCGCGTACTCGCGGATCTTCTCCCGCCCCACCTCGTACTCGAACGGTGCTTGCGTCCTGCCCTTCAGGCTCTCCTTGATCGCCATCGCGGCGGCAGTCTAGCCCGCGGCCTTGAAGCTCGGCAGCGGGTCGGTGGCCTGGAAGACACCGCGACCGTTGGTGTAGAAGAGCTCACGGCCGTCGAGCGCGATCGAGTCGGGCTTGCCCGGCAGGGTGCGCTCGGAGAAGGCGAGCGTCGGGTTGGCCGCGCGTGCCCGGCTGCGTCCAACGCTGAACCGCTTGCGGCGCTGGTCCTCGAACAGCCAGTACAGGTAGCTGCCGGCGAAGGTCGGATACGACACACGCGTGCGCTCCCCCTCCGTGCGGAGGCTGGTGATGACGTCGCGCGAGCTCCCCTGGGCGATAGTGAAGACCCTGATCTGGGTGCGCTTGCCGGTCACCTGCAGGTATGCGACCCGGCCCTCGCGGAAGTCGGTGTCGGCCGGCACCCGGGATTCGAGCTTGAGCGGCGTGCCCTTGCGCCCCTTGACGTAGAGGCCCTTGCAGCCCTTGGGACCACGGCGGGCGAACGCGACCGCTCCCTGCGAGACCGAGGGAGCGAACTCGGAGCAACGCGAGCTCGAGGCGCCGGGCAGCTTGCGCTCACGGCTGGTCGCGAAGTTGAACTCGTAGATGTCGCAGTTGCTTCCGGAGACGCCGGCACAGCGGGTATAGACCGCGACCGTCGCTCCGGTGGCGTCACGCCCGAGGTCGGGGTCGAACTGGCCCGAGGCGGGAGCGACAGGTACGTCGGTCGGCGCCCCGAACCCCCGCAGCACGAGCCTGCTGCGGCCGTCGATGTCGGTACGGGACCAGATCAGGCCCTGCCCGAAAGCGCTCAGGTTGGTGGCGGTGCGAGCGGTGGAGATGACGCGGTCCTTGGCAAGCGCCATCGCCGGCCAGGCCAGCGCCATTAACAGCGCCCCAGACAGCGCAGCTCTCGCGGATCCCCTCATCGGCGCAAACCCTATCCGGAGCGGGGGAAAAGTGACAGGCGGCGGCGTAGCGGCGTCAGCCGCGCAGCCGATGCTCATGCCTTTAGGTGTCCGGCGAAGCCGGCTATGTATTCCGGGGCATTACTTCTTGCCGTCCAGCTCCAATACGGACAGGAAGGCGTCCTGCGGGACCTCGATCTTGCCGACCTGCTTCATGCGCCGCTTGCCCGACTTCTGCTTCTCGAGCAGCTTGCGCTTGCGGCTGATGTCGCCGCCGTAGCACTTGGCGATCACGTCCTTGCGCATCGGCTTGACGGTCTCGCGGGCGATGATGCGAGAGCCGATCGAGGCCTGGATCGGGACCTCGAAGAGCTGGCGCGGGATCTTCTTCTGCAACCGCTCTACCATCGCCCTGCCCGAGGCATAGGCCTTGTCCTTGTGCACGACCAGCGAGAGTGCGTCGACGGGGTCGCCCGCGAGCAGGATGTCGAGCTTGACGAGATCGGAGGGCTGGTAGCCGAGGATCTCGTAGTCGAGTGATGCGTACCCGCGGCTGCGCGACTTGAGCAGGTCGTAGAAGTCGAGCACGATCTCCGCCAGCGGCAGGTCGTAGCGCATCTGCAGTCGCTGCTCGGACAGGTAGTGCATGTCGATATGCACCCCGCGGCGCTCCTGGCAGAGATCCATGATCGGGCCGACGAAGTCGGGCGGCGAGATGATCGTGGCGCGGATGTAGGGCTCCTCCACCGACTGGATCAGGTTCGGGTCCGGCATGTCCGTCGGGCTGTGCACCGCCACCTGCTCGCCGTTTTGAAGCGACACGCGATACTCGACGTTGGGGGTCGTCGCAAGCAGCTCGAGCCCATACTCGCGTTCCAGGCGCTCGCGCACGATGTCCATGTGCAGCAGACCCAGGAAGCCGCAGCGAAACCCAAAGCCGAGCGCTCGCGAGGTCTCCGGGTCATACGAGAGGGCGGCGTCGTTGAGCGCCAGCTTCTCGAGCGCGTCGCGCAGGTCGGCGTAGCGGTCCGTGTCGATCGGGTAGAGGCCGCAGAAGACGACGGGCTGCACCTCGCGGTAGCCGGGCAGCGGCTCCTCGGCGGGGCTGGCCTCCAGCGTCAGCGTGTCGCCGACGCGCAGCTTCGCCACGTCCTTGATGCCGGTGATGATGTAGCCGACCTCGCCGGCTTCCAGGCCCTTCGTCTTCACCAGGTCGGGCGAGAGGAAACCGATCTCGTCGATCTCGGCGCGCGTGCCCTGCTGCATCGCCTTGATGGCCTCGCCCTTGCGGAAGACGCCGTCGACGACCCGGACGTATGCGACCACGCCGCGGTACTGATCGAAGACGGAGTCGAAGATCAACGCCCGCGCCGGCTTGTCCCGGTCCCCCCGGGGAGGCGGAATCGTGTTGACGATCGCCTCCAGCACGTCGACCACGCCGTCGCCCGTCTTGGCCGAGATGCGGAGGATGTCACCGGGGACGTCGCCCAGCAGCTCACCGATCTCGTGGCTGACCCGCTCCGGCTCGGCGCTGGCGAGGTCGATCTTGTTCAGGACCGGAACCAGCTCCAGGCCGGCATCGACGGCCAGGTAGGTATTGGCCAGCGTCTGAGCCTCGACGCCCTGTGCCGCGTCGACCACCAGCAGACCTCCCTCGCAGGCGGCCAGCGAGCGCGACACCTCGTACGAGAAGTCGACGTGGCCGGGGGTGTCGATCAGGTGCAGCTGGTAGGTCTCACCGTCGCGGGCCGTGTAGAGCACCCTCACGGCCTGGGCCTTGATCGTGATCCCGCGCTCGCGCTCGAGGTCCATCGAGTCGAGCAGCTGGTCGCGCATCTTGTTCGGCTCGACCGACTGCGTCAGCTCCAGGATGCGGTCGGCCAGCGTCGACTTGCCGTGATCGATGTGGGCGATGATCGAGAAGTTGCGGATGTTCTTCATGGTGGCTTTCATCTGATGATGGGAGGCGGCGTAGCCGACTCTGAGGATCGTGAGTGTTCGGCGAGCCATTAGGCGAGTCGACTCGATGTTCTGTCAAGGATAGGGGCGCTTCCCGGCTGGTCGCCTACCTGGTGACTAGCGAAGGCGAGCCAGGCCACCGCGGGCCAGATTCCAGAGCTCGCGCGCCTCGTGCACGCGCAGCGCGAAGACGCCCGCGATGTAGACCGCCGTGCCAGCGGCCCCGGCGGCGATCATCAGGGCCAGCTGCCCGCCGAAGCCGCTCGAGACAACGCCGTCGAGCGCTTCTCGCGTCCCGATCGCCGCCAGCACGAGTGCACCCGAGGCGATCAATATCCGGCCGGCGGCGTCCACGGTGCGACGGCCGTCTATGCCGCCCAGGCGCGGCCGCAGCACTACGGCCAGGCCCACGCTCGTGAGCAGCGAGACGACCGCGGTCGCGAGCGGGATGCCGCCGATCCCGATCGGTTTGTAAAAGAGCGCGTCGAGGCCGGCGTTGACGCCCAGGTTGGCGAGCGCAATCCAGGTCGGTACCCAGGGCCGCTGGAGGCTGAAGTAGGCGCGGATCAGCAGCAGGTTGATGCCGGCGAACGGAAGCGAGAGCGCGAAGAAGAAGAGCGCCTCTGAGACCAGATCGGTCTGGGCGGCGTCGAACTCTCCGCGTTGGTAGATCACCTGCGTGATCGGGTCGCTGAGGACCAGCATCATCGCTGCGGTCGGGACCAGCAGCAGCAGCAGCTGGCGGGTGCCGGTCCCCAGCACCAGGCGCAGCCCCCGCCAGTCCTCACGCACCGCGAAGCGCGACAGCGTCGGGAACAGCACCGTTGCAACGGCGACCGCGAACACACCCTGCGGCAGCATGTAGATGCGGAACGCCTTGTCAATAGCCGCCGGCGCCTCATCGCTGATCAGCGTCGCAAAGATGCTGTCGACCGAGAGGTTGAAGTTGATCAGCCCGAGGCCGAGCGTGACGGGGAACATCAGCTTCAGCACGCGCATCACGCGGGCGTCGCGCCAGTCGAACGAGCGCACGATGCGAAAGCCGGTGCGGCGAAGCCACGGCAGGGGCAGCAGCAGCTGCACCACGGTGCCGATCAGGACGCCGATCGCGTAGGCGTAGATGCGATCGTCTCCGTGAAACTGGGGCGTCAGCACGACCAGCGTGGCGATGATCGCCAGGTTCCAGAACAGCGGCGAGATCGCACCGGGACCGAAGTTGTCGAAGCTGTTGAGGACCCCCACCACCAGGCCGGTCAGCCCCAAAAGCAGCACGATCGGGAACAGCAACCGCGCCAGATTGACGGTGAGGTCGGTGAGCTGCTGGTCGAATCCGGGTGCGAAGAGCGGCATCACCACGGGAGCGAGCAGAACGAACAACGCCGTCAGCAGGCCGAGCACGACCGCGATCACGAACACCAACGCCGACGCCACCCTGAACGCCTCGGCCCGGCTTCCTTTCTCCAGCTCTTCGGTGAATACGGGCACGAACGCCGCCTGCAACGCTGCGTCCGCGAACAGGCTGCGAATCAGGTTCGGGACCTGGAAGGCGATCGTGAAGGCGCTCATCGGCCCCTTGACGCCGAAGTAGCTCGCGGCCACGACCTCCCGCACCAGACCCGCGATCCGCGAGAGCGCGGTGGCGAACGAGAAGAACGCGGTGGAGAGCGCCAGGCGGCGCCCGGGGCCCGCCTCGCCCTCGCGAGCCGTCACCGCGGCCTTCCGGGAATCCGGCGGGGCACGGCTATACTTCGCCGCCGCATCGCAGAAGGCGTTCTATGGCCAACATCCATTCTCAAGAAAAGCGAAACAACCGGTCAGAGCGCGAGCGGCTCGAGAACCGCCGCCGCACCTCGACCGTGAAGACGTACTTCCGCCGCCTCGAGCAGGCGGTCGAGTCCAAGGACTCGGGTGCGATCGACTCCGAGTTCCGTGCCCTGGTGTCCAAGATCGACAAGGCCGCCGAGCACGGAGCGCTTCACCGCAACAACGCAGCCCGCAAGAAGGCACGCGCCGCGCGCCTGCGGGCCAGCGCCTCCTGACCGGCCCGTAGGCCCGGCCGGCACCGAAAACGTCAGGCGACCGCCCTCGGGTCCGAGGCGGCAGCGGAGACGGTGAGCGTGAGGGCGCTCTCGACGTCCAGGTCGCCCCCACCCCGGATCTGCCAGTCCAATTCTGCAAGCAGATCGAGCGCGCGCTCCACCCGCTCCGGATCGGCTCGCCGCGCCTGCGCGATGGTTTGCTTGGCTATCCAGGGCAGTTGGCCGAGGTCCGCCTGGATGTCCTGCGCGGAGGTGCCCGCCGCCAGCAGGGTCCAGGCGCGACGGCAGTTGCGCACCTGCCGCACCATGGCGAACAGGATGTGCATGATGTCGTCGTCGTGATCGCGCAGGTCCTCGGCGACACGCAGGGCGCGCGACGAGTCTCCTTCGATGATCGCGTCAGCAAGGTCGAAGATCCGCGACTCGATCGCTGAGGTCGTGACGGCCTCGACCGCCTCGACGTCGATCGTGGCTCCCTCCCCTACGAACACGGCTAGCTTCTCCAGCTCTCGAACCAGCGTGTGCTGTCTGATCTTGTTTTTCTTGTCTCGCGCCGCCTGCGCCACGAGGGCCTGGGCGGCCTCTCGGTCCAGCCCGACGCCGAGCTCTTGCGCACGTTTGGTCGCCCAGCCCGGATAGGCCGCCGCCTTCGGCGCCGCGCCCGCGTGCACCTCACCGCCGGCCTTCTCGACCGCCTTCACGAGCGCGGCCGGCGCGTCGCCCGACGACAGCAGGACGATCACGGTGTCGGGCGGAATGTCCGCCAGCGCCGCGGCGACCTGCTTGACGTGTGGATCCTTCCAGCGCTGGACACCGTCGGCCAACAGGTAGCGCCTGCCTGCGCCGAGTGTTAGCGCACCGATCGCTGCCACCGTCGCCTCGGCGGTCAGCTCCTCACCGCGCAAAACCTCGAGCGACGCCTCAGCTGCCTCCGCCTGGGCCCTCGCGCGCAGGCGTCTGCGCCAGGCGTCGATCTTCGCCTCGTCGTCGCCGTGGATCAGGTATGCGGGTTTGAGCTCGTCGGCCATCAGGCGAGTCTAGTGCTCGGTCTCGACGCTGAGTCCGACACTCGACGGCTCGATCCGCACATCGCCGTTGACGTCCGTCCTGAGCAGTCGGGGACCATGCGATCTGAGAGCCGACAGTGTCGCCGGGTGCGGATGCCCGTAGCGGTTGTCGGCACCTACCTCTATCACCGCCAGCTCGGGATCGAGCCGGCGCAGCAGCGAGGTGATTCCCTCGTCCTCGCTGCCGTGGTGGGCGACCTTGAGCACCTCCACGTCGGGCAGGTGAAGCGCGGCGGTGACGTTGCTCTCGGCATCCGCGGGCAGGAACACGTCCGTGCCGCGGTAGGAGGCGAGCATGACGACGGCGTGGTCGTTGGGCTCGTCGTCCGGATCGACTTGCTCCCCCGAGGGATGCAGAATCCGCAGCCGCAGCGCGCCGGCGCGGAGCTCCTCTCCCGCCCTGGGCGCGACGATGCGCGCGCCGCGCCGATGCGCAACCGAGACGATGCGGTCGTGCGTCGAGTCGCGCACGCCGGCGCCGCCGTCGAGCAGCACACCCACGGGCAGCTCTTCGACGACCTGCTCGAGGCCGCCCTGGTGGTCTTTCTGGGCGTGGGTCAGCACGACGAGGTCGAGCGAGCGAACTCCCGCCGCGCGCAGCTTGCCCACTACGCCCGACTCGGGCGGGCCGCCGTCCACCAGCACCGCGACGTCGCCGGGCGCCTGGAGCAGCGTTGCGTCACCCTGGCCGACGTCGAGGAAGGTGACCCTGAACAGATTGAGAGGAGCCGGGGCCGCCCCGGGCGCCAGCGCGGTCGCGAACAAAGCCGCGATCACAGCCGCCGCGGCGATCAGAGGATGGCGCGCCCGAGGACCGATCCGATCCACGCCGCCCTTCCTGCGCAACCAGGCGGTGAGCGCACAGCAGGCCATGAGGCCGGCATAGATGCCGGCGATTGCTGGCAGCCCGAGGTCGACGTCCATGGCCGCGTGCGGTAGGCCGGCGGTCCAGTGCGCCACGGCGCTCAGGTAGGCGAGGCAGTAGCCGTTCAGCCCGTTGAGCAAAGCAGCGGCCTCGAGCGAGACCTGCCCGGCCGCAGCCGACAACATCCCGAGCCACATCAGCGGCGCAACGGCCGGCAACGCAATGAGGTTGGCGAACAGGCTCACCAGCGACAGGCGCCCGAAGTGGTGCGCCATCAGCGGCGCCGTCGCCAGCGTGGCGGCGACCGTCACCGCGAGCGCGGCCGGGAGCGGCTGTGGCAGGCGTCCGAGCGCGGCGGTCAGTGGCGCTGCGAGGCCGAGGATTCCTGCCACGGCCGCGAAGCTGAGCTGCCAGCCGGGGTCCAGCCACGCCCGCGGATCCATGACGAGCGTGAACGCAGCCGCAAGCAGCAGCGCGTACCAGCGTGACGCCGGTCGTCCGGCCAGCGCGGCGACCGCTCCGGCGACACCCATCGCGCCGGCGCGCATGATCGAGGGCCCGGCGCCGGTGAGCGGGACGTAGAGGGCGATCAGCCCGATCACTCCCAGCAGACGAGTGACGCGCCCGAGGCCGAGGGCGGCCAGCAGCGGCAGTGCGAGGATCGCCAGCAGCGTCACGTTCTGACCCGAGACGGCCAAGAGATGAGCGAGTCCGGAATCTTTGAAGTCGTCGGACACCCGCTCCGATATCAGCTCGTCCTGGCCCAGCACGACGCCTCTCGCGAGGGCGGCGGAACCAGGCTCCAGGCCCGCCTCGACACCGGCCTCCGCGCGACGCCGAAGCGAATCGACCAGGCCGGCCAGGCCCGCTCGCCGACCGCCGGTGGCGTTTACAGCATCGGCGCGAAGAAGCGCGTGAACGCCGGAGCGGCGCAGGTAGGCCGCGTAGTCGAACTCGGCGCCCGGCCGTGAGCGCAGCGGTTCCAGAGAACCCTCGATCGCCAGCTCGTCGCCGATCGCCATCGCCGGGAGACGCAGCCCCCGCGGGAACCGCACCTGGACCACCTCCCCCACCGCTCGGCGGCCACCGCCAGGCGGTCCGAGCGAGCCCAGCCGCACCCGCGCCCGCAGCTCTCCGCGCACCGGCCGCTCGCGCCTGACCAGGTTTCCCAGCGCAAGAACGCGGTCGCCCATCGACGGGCCGAGGCGCGAGCGGTCGATCGCCTCGCGCCGCTCGCCGCCGACCCAGGCGCCGGCCAGCACCAGCGTGGTCGCCGCCACGACCAGCGCTCCACGGCGGGCGAACGCACCAACGCCCGCAAACGCGAGCGCCGCCATCGCTGCCCAGGCGCCCACTGCCGACAGCAGCAGGCCGCAGACGAAAGCGGTCAGTGCGACGTGGCGAGGGTGGCGCGCAAGCGTCTCGCGGACCAACTACATGCGCACCTTTTCCTTCAGCGCATCGAACCGCTTGGGGCCGATGCCACTGATCTGCTTCAGGTCGTCTACGGAGCCGAAACCGCCGTGCTGCTTTCGCCAGTCGAGGATCTTCTGCGCCGTGGTGGGGCCGATGCCGTCCAGCGTGTCGAGCTGCTCCAGCGTCGCGGTGTTGAGGCTGACGGGGCCCGATCCCGGCGCCGCGCCGCCCTCAATGGCCACTCCCCCCGCTGCGCCGGCCGCCCGACGCGGCACGATCACCTGCTGCCCGTCGGAGACCTTCGCGGCCAGATTGACCGCCTGCAGGTCGGCTCCACGCGCCGCCCCACCGGCACGGCGAAGCGCCAGGTCGAGTCGCGCCCAACCGGGCAGCCGGTAGACGCCCGGGTGGCGAACCGCGCCGGTCACGTAGACCTGCACGCCCGACGGAGAGCGGTCGACACGCAGCGCGGCGGGCGGGCGGGCCGCACCGCCGCCGGGCGCGGCCGCCGGCGACTGTCTCAAGTAGCGCGCGCCGATCAGCGCGATCGCGATCGCCGCCGCGACGTAGACGGCGAGCTGCTGCTTCGAGACCGACTCCATCGCCGCCGACGCTAGGCGCCGAGCGGCAACACGGGGCGCTCAGCTAGTCAAGAAAGCCGCTAGTCGTCGTCGAACTCGCCGACCTCGGCGGCGAGTTGGCCGCGGTAGAGCTCCTCCATCGACACCGGGGGCGCCATGGCGGATACATAGACGAGCGGCTCGTCGCCGTCGTTGACGATCGAGTGGTCCGTCGCCGGCGGGATAAAGACCAGATCTCCCGGGCCCACGCGTTCCTCGTCCCCGGCGACGGTCATGCGGCCGCTGCCTCCGACGACCACGTAGACCTGCTCGGAGTCCTCGTGCGAATGCGACTTCTGCTCGGCGCCCGGAGCGACGTCGACCCATGTCACGGCAAGGTTGCGTGAGCCGAGGTCCCCGGCATCCAATAGGAAGTGCGAGCGCAGCCTGTTCCGCTCCTCCACATGCGCCTCTGAAAGACGGCGAACGCGCACAGCGCAACTGTATACAGAAAATATGGGAGCTGTGAAGGGCTGACCACCTCCGGCCCTGGTGAAACGGCCCAGCCGGGCTAGCGCACGACGAAATTCACCAGCCGCCCGGGCACCACGACCTCTTTCAGCACCTGCTTCCCGTCGAGGTGGCGCTGCACATTCGGCCGCTCGAGCGCCAGGCGCTTGAGCTCCTCCTCGGCGGTGCCGCTCTCGACCTCGATGCGGTCGCGGACCTTGCCGTTGACCTGCACCACCAGCGCCATCACGTCGCGCTCCAGCAGGCGCGGATCGGCCTCGGGCCAGGGCGTCTCCCAGACTCGGGCGCCCGCGATGCGGTCGTAGACCTCGGCTCCGAGGTGGGGCGCGAACTGAAACAGCAGCGACGCCACTGTCGCTGTGGCGAACGACAGCGCGCGCTCGCCTGTCTCGTCGCCATACAGCTCCTCCTTCAGCCGGTAGGCGTCGTTGACCAGCTCCATCAGCGCCGACAGCGCCGTGTTGAAGTGAAAGCGCTCGATGTCGTCGGTCACCTTCGCGATCGCCCAGTTGGCCTTGCGCGCCAGCTCCAGCGGCGCGCCCTGCAGCTGCGACGACTCGGGCGGCTCGGCGCCGCGACCGGCCGCGCGCTCGGCCACCTCCTCCCCCAGTCGCCAGACGCGACCGAGGAAGCGGTGCACTCCGCCGACGCCCTCGTCGGACCAGTTGGCGTCCTGGTCCGGCGGCCCGAGGAACAGGATGTAACAGCGAGCGGTGTCGGCGCCGAAGCGCTCGACGTAGGCCGAGGGGCTGATCACGTTGCCCTTCGACTTCGACATCTTCGCGCCCTGGTAGGTGATCATCCCCTGGGTGAAGAGGCTCGCGAACGGCTCCAGGAACGAGAGCATGCCCATGTCCGCCAGCGCCTTGGTGAAGAAGCGCGCGTACATCAGGTGCAGGATCGCGTGCTCCACGCCGCCGATGTACTGGTCGACGGGCATCCAGTGGTCGACGGCGCCCTTGTCCCACGGCGCCGAGTCGTTGTTGGCATCGCAGTAGCGCAGGAAGTACCAGGACGAGTCGACGAAGGTGTCCATCGTGTCCGTCTCGCGGCGCGCGGGCCCGCCGCAGCTCGGACAGGTCGTGTTGACGAACTCCTCGCTCGCGGCCAGCGGCGACTTGCCCTTGGGCGCGTAGTCCTCGATCTCCGGCAGCAGCACCGGCAGCTGGTCCTCGGGCACGGGCACCATGCCGCACTTGTCGCAATAGACGATCGGTATCGGCGTACCCCAGTAGCGCTGCCGTGAGATCAGCCAGTCGCGCAGCCGGTAGTTGACCGCCGGTCGGCCGAGTCCGCGCTCCGCGAGCCACTCGGTTATGGCTTTGATCGCCTCGGGAGCCGTCATGCCGGTGAACGGACCCGAGTTCACCAGCCGCTCCTGGCCGCTGTGGGCGACGAACGCCTCGTCCTCCGAGATCTCGCCGTGTACCGGCTCGATCACACGCCGTATCTCGAGCCCGAACTTGCGCGCGAACTCGAAATCTCGCTGGTCATGCGCCGGCACGGCCATCACCGCGCCGGTGCCGTACTCCATCAGCACGTAGTCGGAGACGTAGACGGGAATGCTCTCGCCGTTGACCGGGTTGACGACGTGGCGGCCCGTGAAGACGCCGGTCTTCTCACGCTCGGTGTCGGCGCGCTCCTCGGTCGACTCCTTGAGCG
The DNA here is from genome assembly GCA_038330145.1 of Solirubrobacterales bacterium. GTDB lineage: Bacteria > Actinomycetota > Thermoleophilia > Solirubrobacterales > JBBDJG01 > JBBQNR01. The sequence continues at coordinate 14,409 of JBBQNR010000002.1, read as the reverse complement.
CGCGCTGCACGTATTCGGTCACCTCCTGCTCGTGGCCGCTGCCCTGCACCAGCCGCTCGAGGTCGGGATGCTCGGGCGCGAGCACGAAGAAGGTGGCGCCGAAGAGCGTGTCGGGCCTGGTCGTGAAGACGGGGAACTCGATCTCCGGCTCGGGACAGCGGAAGCTCACCTCGGCGCCCTCGGAGCGGCCGATCCAGTTGCGCTGCATCGTCACCACCCGCTCCGGCCACGACTCCAGCAGCTTGAAGTCCTCCAGCAGCCGGTCGGCGTAGTCGGTGATCTTCAGGAACCACTGCTCGAGCTGCCTGACCACGACCGGCGTGCCACAACGCTCACAGCATCCGTCCACCACCTGCTCGTTGGCGAGCACGGTCTGGTCCTTCGGGCACCACTTGACCGGCGCCAGCCTGCGGTAGGCGAGTCCCTGCTCGTAGAGCTTGACGAAGATCCATTGCGTCCAGCGGTAGTAGCGCGGCTCGTGCGTGCCGAACTCCCGCCGCCAATCGATGGAGATGCCCCAGGACCCGAACTGGCGCCGGAACTCCTCGATCGAGGCGTTGGTCGACTGCGCCGGATGCACGCCGGTCTTGATGGCGTGGTTCTCCGCCGGCAGGCCGAAGGCGTCGTAGCCCATCGGGTGCAGGACCAGCATGCCGTTGCGTCGCCGGTAGTGCGCCAGCACGTCACCCATCGTGTAGTTCTTGAGGTGCCCCATGTGGGGCTCGCCCGAGGGGTAGGGCAGCATCTCCAGCACGTAGCTCTTGCGAGCCCCGGGGTCGAAGCCGGGCTCGCCGGGGTTCGGCACCTGCCAGGTGCCCTCATCGGCCCACACGGCCTGCCACCTGCGCTCGATCGCGTGCGGGTCGTAGCGGTCGGAACGCTCGTCTGGACGCTTCATGGGGCAATTCTCGCGCATAGGCCCGCGGAGACGTTCGAGCCGCACCGGCCTCGGGGCCGGCGGCGATCGGGGCCGGTCGCTGGACCGGCGCGGCGGCGCTCAATATGCGTCCAGATTGCTTGGCGCCAAAGCCGCCATGGTCGAGAGTTCCTACGTGGGCAAGGAAGCCATTGACTCCCGCCGCCGGCGAAGCCGGCGCAAGCGGCGGCGATCGCGACGGCGGACCCCGCCGGTGCCGGTCTATCGTGGTCACTTCGGGGTCGCCCAGGCCGAGCGCCTGCTGTGGCGGGCAGGCTACGGGCCGCGGCGTGGCGAGGCCGAGAAGCTTGCGCGCAGGGGCCTCAACCGCGCGGTGCTGTCACTGACGCGGCCGGGTCGCGAACGCCTCAACGGCCCGAGCCCCCACGACGAGGACGGCAGGCCGCTGGCTCCGACCGACGCCTACGGCCACGAGCAGCTCTGGTGGCTGGACCGCATGGTGCGGACCAACCGGCCTCTGGTGGAGCGCATGACGCTCGTCTGGCACGACTGGTTCGCGACCTCCAATGACGAGGTCGGCTCGACACGGCTGATGATGCGCCAGAACAAGCTGTTCCGGAAGCTGGCGCTGAAGTCGTTCGAGCGACTGCTGCTGGAGGTCACGCGCGATCCGGCGATGCTGCTCTGGCTCTCCGGCTCCGGCAGCACCAAGGACTCCCCGAACGAGAACTACGGGCGCGAGCTGATGGAGCTGTTCACGATCGGGGTCGGCCGTGGCTACAGCGAGCACGACGTGCGCGAGCAGGCGCGCGCGCTGACCGGATTCCAGAACGACTGGGACGACGACGTCGGGCCCAACAACTTTCGCTTCGAGGCCGACGACCACGACCACGGGGTCAAGCGCATCTTCGGCAAGCGCGGCCGCTTCGACTGGCGCGACTCCTGCAAGCTCTGCCTGGAGCACCGCAGCCACGCCTCCTTCTTCGTCACCAAGCTGTGGTCCTACTTCATCCCGGTAGCGCCGCCGCGACGCACCCAGCGCGCGCTCGAGCGCCTCTATCTGGCGCGCGACTACGACGTGCGGCCCGTCGTCGAGGCGATCCTGCGCCACCCCCTCTTCTACCGCGGCCCGCACATGGTGAAGCCGCCGATCGTCTACATCGCGGGGCTGCTGCGCGGAATGGGGCGCGGCATCGACACCGAGGCCTGGGTCTGGCTCGCCGACCTCGCCGGCCAGCAGCTCTTCTACCCACCCGACGTGGCGGGCTGGCAGGAGGATCGCTGGCTCGACACCTCGACCTGGCGCGGGCGCTGGATGGCTGCCGTCTGGGCGTCGAGGGAGCGGGCGCTGGAGGAGGGCAAGGACACGCTGCCGCTGGACGAGCAGCCGAGCGCGGCCGTCCAGCGCGCGCTCGACTTCTGGGGCGGCCCGACGATCTCACCGGCGACGCGCTCGTCGCTGGAGTCGTTCGCCAAGCGCTGCCAGACCGGCGCCAACCGCAAGTGGAAGCAGGAGCAGTACCCGTACCTGACCCAGAACGCGCTGCGCGTGATGGTCGCCACCTCCCCCGACCTCCAGACCTGCTGATGTCCCACCGCTGCTGCGACGACTTCTCTCGCACCGAGCTGTTGCGCCGGGCGGCCTCCTCCACCGCGAGGGCGCTGCCCGACCCAGACCCACGCGTGCCGCTGCCAGCGGGCAGCGGTCTCTCGCGGCGAGGCTTCCTGATCGCATCGGCCGGGGTCGCGCTGTCGGTCTACGGAGCCTCGAGGCTGAGCCTGGCCGCCTTCGAAGAGGGCGTGGCCGAGGCGGCGGCCGGGCCGGCGCAGCCGATCCTGGTCTCGGTGTTCCTCTCCGGCGGCATCGACTCCGTGTCGGTGCTGGCGCCGACCGGTGATCCCACCTATCGCAAGCTGCGGCCGACGCTGGCGCTCGGCGAGGCCGACGGAACCGCGTTCGCCGAGGACGCTCGCCTGCGCTGGCACCCGGCCGCGGCCGGACTCTCCACCCTGCACGGCGAGGGCAAGGTGACCGTGATGCCGGGGATCGGCTACGACCACCCGGACCAATCGCACTTCAACTCGCGCCACTTCTGGGAGGTCGGCGCACTCGACCGCCAGCTCCGAACGGGCTGGATGGGCCGCTACCTGGATCGCCTCGGCAACACCTCCAACCCGCTCCAGGGCCTCTGCTTCGACGGCCGGCTGGCGCCCGCGCTGGCGCCGGTACGGGTGCCGGTTGCCACGGTCAGCGGGCAGGGAACGTTCGACCTCGGCGCACACGGGGTCTGGGGCGAAGTAGAGGGCTGGATGCACGAATCGCTGGCGGCGCTCGGCTCCCGCCACGCCGGCAGCAGCGATGCCGGCATGCGGCAGGCCGGTGGCATCGCCGTGCAGGCATCGACGCTTCGGCGCCAGCTCGAGCCCTTCGGTGGCGACAACGTCGCGGCCCCGGTCGCCTACCCGACGGAAGGCGCCGGCGACTTCCCGCAGAGCATGGCGGCGCTGGCGAGCATGATCGGCGCCGGCCTGCCGCTTCGCTGCGTCGCCGTCACCGGCCCCGGCGGCTACGACACCCACGACGAGCAGCCCAAGGACCTCGAGGAGGGACTCAAGGGCGCCTCGGAGACGCTGCTCGCCTTTCAGCGCGATCTCGAGGCACGCGGGATCGCCGACCGCGTACTGGTGCAGGTGTGGTCGGAGTTCGGCCGCCGCGGCGAGGAGAACGCCTCCAAGGGAACCGATCACGGCGCCGCCGGCATCGGCTTCCTGATCGGCAATCGCTCGCGCGGCTCGATGGTGGGCGAGTTCCCCGACCTGGACAAGCTCGACGAGGATGGCAACCTGCGGGCCAGCTTCGACTTCCGCTCGCTCTACTGCGGGCTGCTCGAGCAGTGGTTCGGCGCCGACGCGGCCGCGGTGATTCCCGAGGCCGCCCGCTTCAAGCGCGCCGCGCTGTTGAAGTGACCATCGCGCGTCTGCTGCTGGCGCTCGCGCTGGCGAGCAGTCCGGCTGCTGCCGCAGCCGCGGCGCCGGATGCCGGCTCCGCTCGCCCGCCGGCGCGCCTGCTCGTCTCGGGCAAGGAGTACAGCCTGACGCTGTCACGCACGAGAGTCGTGCGAGGCATGGCCGTGATTCAGTTGCTCAATCGCGGTGAGGACGATCACGATCTTCGGCTGCGGCGCATTTCCGGCACGTCGCGGCCCACCGCGCGCTGGCGAGTCACCTCTCCCGGCGAGGTTTCGGAGCTGGAGCTGCGCCTTTCGCGCGGGCGCTACCGGTTCTGGTGCTCGCTCTCGGGTCATGCCGAGCTCGGCATGAGAACCACGCTGCGAGTCGTGCGTCCGCACTGAACGCGGGCAGCCGCTTCTCGAAGAAACTGTTGCGCGGGCGGCGAGAGCCGTGTCACGATGCCCGGGATTTCGCTGCACCGCGAGTTCGGTACTCACGCCACGGAGGGCGTTGGGGGCTCGCACCAAGGAGGGTGTCTCTAAGTGAACCGACTCAGTGCTTCCGGTCCCCTGCCGCTGGCCCGCGTGGTGTCCGTGCATCCGGCAGCGACAGCGATCGGCCTGCGTATCGAGGGCACCCTCGTCGAAACCGTGAAGACGCGGTTGGCGGAAGCCAAGCGCGGTGAGGCACCGAGCCATCATCGCCTCCATTTTTAAAGCGTCCCCGTGGCGCCGTGGCGGATTCTGCCGCCGCGCCGGGACAGTCCCTCGAGCCGGGGTCTGGCACAGGCCGGGCCCCGGTATCGGGCTGCTTTTCGGCTCCCTGATGCTTCTCGCAGCCGTGATCGCGACATCGGCGGGGCCTCTGTCGAGCGCGCCGGCCGCACCGCTCACCAGGGTGCTGCCGGACCTCGTGTCCGACCCGCCGGAGGGGCCGATCCTTCAGATCTACGACTACGGCAGCGGGGACAACCACTTGCTGCTGCGATTCAACGGGTACGTGCACAACAGGGGCTCGGGAGCGCTCGAGATGCGAGGCTCGCTGCCGAGCGGAACCCAGATGACCTCGGTCGCGCAGCGCATCCGCCTTGTCGGCGGCACCTACGTCGACGACACCAGCAGGGGAGCACAGATCGTCTACGAGGACGCGGACGGGCACGACCACTGGCATCTCAAGGACATATCCCGGTACACGCTCTGGAACCAGGCCAAGACCGCGCAGGTGGCGCCTTCCATGAAGGTTGGCTTCTGCCTCGAGGACAGTGAGCGCAGAGAGAGGAACGGACCCGCGGCGAAGGTCTACACGGCGGCCCTGACATCGTTCTGCCGCAACTGGGAGCCCCAGGCCGACAGCACCTACCAGGGCGTGTCGGCGGGCTGGCGCGACATCTACTACAAGACCGTTGCATTCCAGTGGGTGGATGTCTCCGACGTGCGGCCGGGCGTCTACCGGCTGGGCAGCCGAATCGACCCGCAGAACGTTGTGATCGAGTCCAACGAATCCAACAACGGCGACGGCTTCGCCGCCAGCGCTTCGACGATCCCCGGCTATCTCGCTGAGCCCGTTGCGCCTCCGGCCGCGACGTTCGGCCAGCCAACCACGATCCAGCTCTCCGCAGCTACGGTCGGCAGCCCCGGCGCACGCCGGTTCCGCATCGAATCGGCGCCCAAGCACGGCACCATCAACAAGACCGTGGGCTCGACGTTCACCGAGTCGCAGCTCGTATACACACCGAACCCGGGCTACACCGGATCAGACGACTTCGAGTACTCGGCCCGCGATTCGACGAGCGCGTTCCCCCTCAACCCGGTCAGGGCCGTCGTTTCGCTCAGTGCCGGGCATCCGCCGCCAAGCGTCCAGATCTCGAGGGCTCCGAAGACGATCGTGGCCGGAACCAGCGTGGAGCTACTGGCCACCGTGCTGTGGGAGAACGCGGATCCGAGCTGGAGCGTGGACGGCACGCCCGGGGGCGACGCCGACTCGGGCACCGTCAGCCCGGCCGGCCTCTACGTCGCACCCGAGGTGGTGCCGCCGAGCGGCTCGGTGACGGTGCGGGCCAGCACTCCCTCGAGCGCGGCCGACGAGGTCACGATCAAGATCCTGCCGGCACCCGTGCCCGAGCCGGCGCCTTCGGCAGATCCCCTTGGTGGCTATCCCCCAGACCCGCCGGGCGGCTATCCCGTTCGTGCCTTCGACAGGAAGACGAACCCGCTCGGCCCCGCGCGCGTGGCCCGCCACGGGCGGCTGCTCGTGGTGAGCCTGCGCGCCTACCGTGCCGGCGTCGTGCGCATAACCGTCAAAATCGGCAAGCGTCGCATCGGCTGGTGCCGCATGAGAACTCCCAAGGATGGCAATCTGACCTGCCGCATCCGCGTCAGCAGCAGCCTGATCCTGCGTGGCATGAAGGTGACGGCCAGCCTGCGGGCGAAGGGAAAGCTGATCGGCGTTCGTCGCAGCAGCGTTCGCGCCGCCGCGCACGCGCATCACCACCACTAGGTGGAGCTAGCCGGGCTCGAACCGGCGACCTTCTGGCTGCCAGCCAGACGCTCTCCCAACTGAGCTATAGCCCCGGGGTCGGGCTCCATCTTAGTCCAGGGCCCACAAGCCGGGAAACACCTGCCCGGCAGGCCCAGCATCTGGCACCGACCCCGCGCAAGCGGGGCCGGCACCTAGAGCGCGGGCGCCTTCTCTGCACTGTCCCGCCCTCTAGCGGGGGGTCCGGTACAGGGCCGGCGCCCGGCTACAACGCTTGTAGTCGGCAAGAGGTGAAATCACTAGTGGGGTGATCCCCACACGACCCGGGGGCGATCCCTACTCAACGGGCCCCGCCCAGCTCGCAGTGAAAACGCTGCCACCGTCCAAGCTCGTGATGCAGACCTCAGGAAACCTTAGGCCGCCGGGGGGGCCGGCAACCGGGCGGGCTAGCCGACTTCGAGCGCCGGCACCTCGCCCCAGAGGGTCTCGAGGCGGTAGTAGTCGCGCGCGGGCGCGGTGAAGATGTGGACCACGCAGTCGAGGTAGTCCATCAGGATCCATCGTCCCTCGGTCTGGCCTTCGACCCGCTCGGGAAGCAGCCGCTCATCGCCGGAGTCCTTGAGCCGCTGATGGATCGCGTCCGCGATCGCGCGCGTCTGCCGCTCGGTGTTGCCGGTGGCGATGACGAAGAAGTCCGTGTAGCTGACGACGCCCCGCATGTCGAGCACGACCACCTCCTGCGCCTTCCTGTCGAGCGCAGTCTCGGCGATCTGCCTCGCAAGCTGCTCGGAGCCGAGCTGGGTCTCGGCCTCGCTCACGCCGTCACCCCCTGCCGGTAGAGCCGCGCCGTGACGATCCGGTCCGCCACGGCCTGCGGGACCAGATATCGGATCGGCCGCCCGGCCGCAACACGCTCGCGCACCATGCTCGAGGAGATCTCGATCGCCGGCATCGAGAAGAATCGGATCCGCTCGGCGCCGGAAAGTCCCTCGACCGCAGCCGTCACCTGCTCGCTGCTCGTCGGCGGGCGCTCGGCGACGGCTGGGGTGGCGAGCTGCAGCACCCGCTCGGGCTCTCTCCACTGCGGCAGCTTCTGCGCCTGGTCGGCACCGAGGATGAGGAACAGCTCGTCGCCGGGCGAGCGCTCGTGCCATGAAGCGAGCGTGTCGACGGTGTAGCTGGGCCCCGGCCGCTCGATCTCCTCACGCGAGACGTCGAGGTACTCGTCGGACTCGACGGCCAGCCGGCAGAGCTCGTGGCGATCCTCGGCACCCGGATCCTGCGCGATCTGCCTGTGCGGCGGCTCGGATACCGGCATCAGCACGACCCTCTCCAGCTCGAGCTGCCAGCGCGCCTCCTGAGCGCAGATCAGGTGGCCGAGGTGAGGAGGATTGAACGTTCCTCCGAATATCCCTATGCGCAGGGCGCGAACCCCCCTGGAGCTGTTTTTCGAACGGCTATTCGCGCTATTCCCGGATCTGCCCGGTGCCGTGGACGACGTACTTGAACGTCGTCAGCTCGCGCAGCCCGATCGGGCCACGCGCGTGCAGCTTCTGCGTCGAGTTGCCCATCTCGGCGCCCATGCCGAACACGCCACCATCGGTGAAGCGTGTCGAGGCGTTGACGTACACGCAGGCCGCGTCGACCTCTTGGAGAAAGCGCTCTCCGGCCTGCTCATCGCCGGTGACGATCGCCTCGGAGTGCCCGGTGCCGTAGCGGTTGACGTGCTCGATCGCCTCGTCGAGGCTGTCGACGACGCGCACGGCCATCGTCATACCGAGGTACTCGGTTGCCCAGTCGTCCTCGGTCGCCTCGCCCAGCGTGTCGCCCAGCGACCCGGCGATCGAGCGCGCTCGGCCATCGGTGCGAAGCTCGACGCCCGCGTCCTGAAGCTGCTTCAAAAGGCCGGGCAGCACAGCGGGCGCCGCCTCGGCGTGAACGAGCAGCGTCTCCGACGAGTTGCAGACGCCCGGCCGCTGCACCTTGGCGTTGAACGCCACGCGCTGCGCCATCTCGGGATCTGCGGCAGCATCGACGTAGACGTGGCAGTTGCCGGCCGCGGCATAGATGACCGGCACGGTCGCGTTCTGCTTCAAGAAATCCTTGAGGGTCTCGCCGCCACGGGGGATCGCGAGGTCGACCAGCCCCTCGAGCTGCACCAGCTCCAGGAGGTCGTTCCGATCGCCGCCGCCGAGTAGCTGCACGGATCCCTCCGGCAGTCCGGCGCCCTCGCCGGCCTCCGCGACGATGCGCGCCAGCACCGCGTTGGAGCGCTCGGCGGTCGAGGAGCCGCGCAGCACGACGGCGTTGCCGGACTTGATCGCAAGCGCCGCGGCGTCGACGGTCACGTTCGGGCGTGCCTCGTAGATGATCGCGACCACTCCCAGCGGCACGCTCACCTTGCGCAAATCGAGGCCGTTCGGCAGCGTGCGCGCCTCGATCTGCTCGCCCACGGGGTCGGGCAGCGCGATGATGTCGCGCACGCCCGCGGCCATCGCCGCGATGCGGCTGTGGTCGAGCGCAAGCCGGTCGATCAGCGCCGCTTCGAGACCCGCTGCCCGGCCGTCATCGAGGTCGCCGGAGTTGGCCTCCAGAATCTCGTCGGCTCGCGTCTCCAGCGCGTCGGCGATCGCCGCCAGCGCCGCATCCTTGGTGGCGGTGTCCAGCGTCGCAAGCCTGCGCGCCGCCAGCTTTGACCGCGAGCAGAGCTCCTCGACAGTCTCGGTGCGAGTCGCCATCGTCTAAGGGTAGCGGCCCGCCATCAGATGATTGATGCCGCGGCCCCGTCTTCTACGCCAGCACAAAATAGTCGCGGTGCACGGCCTCCTCGCTGGCCCGCGGCAGCAGCTCGCGGACCTGCGCCGACTTGAGTCCCTTGATGCGGCGCAGCTCCTGCGCCGAGTAGTTGGTGATGCCCTTGCCGACCGGACTGCGGCCGTCGTCCGCCGCAGCCACGTCGACAGCGTCGCCGGCCTCGAATTCGCCCTCGACCTCGACCACGCCAACTGGGAGCAGGCTCGTGCCCTGCTCGCGCAGCGCCCGCTCGGCGCCCTCGTCGACGAGCAGGCGTCCGCGACTCGACTTGGCGTACTTCAGCCACAGCTTGAAGCTCGAGGCGGTGCGCTGCCGCGGGTGAAAGCGGGTGCCCTCCCCCGCGCCGGAGACGGCGTTCAGCAGCGTGTTGGGGCGCGTCCCGTTGCAGATCACGACCGTGATTCCCGCCTCGGTCGCCATCTCGGCCGCCAGCACCTTGCTGTGCATGCCGCCGGAGCCGAGATGACTGCTCGACATTCCGATCTCGTACTGCCGCAGCTCCGCCAGGTCCCGCACCTCGGCGACCGGCTCGGCGTCGGGGTGGCGGCTGGGGTCGCGGGTGTAGAGGGCGTCGACGTCCGACAGCACGACGAGCAGGTCGGCGGAGAGCAGGATCGCGACCTGGGCGGCCAGCATGTCGTTGTCGCCGAAGCTGATCTCGTCGGTCGCGGTGGTGTCGTTCTCGTTGATGACGGGCACGACGCCCCAATCGAGCAGCGTTCCGAGCGTGCGTCGTGCGTTCAGATACTGCGTGCGCGCCGACATGTCGTAGAACGTCAGCAGCACTTGCGCGCTGCGAACGCCGTTGTCTGTCAGCAGGTCCGCGTAGATGTCGTAGAGCGGCCCCTGGCCGACCGCCGACGCCGCCTGCAGCTGCTCCATGGCGCTCGGGCGCACGGCCATCCCCATCAGCCGCATGCCCTGGGCGATGGCGCCCGAGGTCACGAGCACGACCTCGTTCCCCTCGTCGTGCAGGGCGGCTATCTGGCGGCAGCATTCGCGCACCACGTCGATGCGGACCCTGCCCTCGTCGTCGGCGACGAGCGTCGAGCCAAGCTTGACGATGGTCACACCCACGACAACCTCAATCCGGAGCGGTGACGCCGGGGTAGAGCACGAAGGCGATGTCGCCCACGCGCACTTCCTCGCCGGGCTCGAAGCCCTGGGACTCGAGCTCTTTGATCACACCCATGGCCTTCAAACGCTCCTCGATGTAGGCGAGTGCCTCCCGGTTGTCGAGATCGTGGCGATGGACGAGGCGCTCGACCGCAGGGCCCGACACCGTGTACTCGCGCTCGCCGCTGCGCTCGACGCTGTAGCCGGACTGATCGGCCGGCCGATAGACAGCGTACTCGGCGATTTGCTCGCCATGTTCAGTCTCGGCCGCCGGCGCTGCGGCCGTCCGGCCGGCAAGATCGAATGCCGACTGGCGCAACGTCTCGAGCCCCCGCCCGGTCGCGCTAGAGACGGCGAGCACGACCGGCGTGCCGTCCTCGCGCCGCCGCACGTTGGCGCGGTGATCGAGCAGCGATCTCCAGCGCGCCAGCACCTCGTCCACCTCATGCTCGGGAAGCAAATCGATCTTGCTCAGCACGAGGGCGAACGGTTTCGTGGCCAAGCCGCCGCCGTGGCTCTCCAGCTCCGCCCGCACGGTCTCGAACGCCTGCTCGGGCGAGCTGCCGTCGACCGGCGCCACGTCGACGAGGTGCAGCAGCAGGCTGGTGCGCTCGACGTGCGCCAAGAACTCGTGCCCGAGGCCCGCGCCCTCGCTGGCTCCCTCGATCAGGCCGGGGATGTCCGCGAGCACCAGCTGGCGCCCCTCGTCGTCCTCGATCGTGCCCAGCACCGGCTCCAGCGTCGTGAACGGGTAATCGGCGACCTTCGGCCGCGCGCGCGTGAGCCTTGCGAGAAGCGAGGACTTGCCGGCGTTGGGTGCGCCGACCAGGCCGACGTCGGCGAGCAGCCGCAGCCGCAGCTCCAGATCCGCCTGCTCGCCGGGCATGCCGCGCTCGGCGAAGCGAGGCGCCTGGCGGGTGGAGGTCGCGAAGCGGCGGTTTCCGGAGCCCCCGGCGCCGCCCTGGGCAACCGTCACCCGCTGCCCGTGCGCCGTCAGGTCGTAATGGGCGTCCGTCTCGGCGTTCTCGATCACGGTGCCGAGCGCCACCAGCAGCTCGAGGTCCTCGCCTCCAGAGCCATGCTTCTGGGAACCCTGGCCGTGAGCTCCGCGGCCGGCACGGAAGTGGCGGCGAGTGCGAAAGGACGACAGATCCCGCAGGCCCTGATCCGCAATCACGACGACGTCGCCCCCGCGACCGCCGTCACCCCCGTCCGGGCCGCCCTTGGGCACGTGCGCCTCGCGCCGGAAGCTGATGCAGCCGTTGCCGCCGCCTCCGGCCTCTACGTGGATCGTGGCTCGGTCGTAAAGCATGGATTCCCTCTACCCCGAACTCGCGCTGCTCCCGGTTTTCGCGCCTCCCGAACCCACGCTGCTCCCGGTTTTCGCGTCTAAGCGAAAACCGGCCTTTTCACTTGATCGAGATGACGCGGCCGGCGCGGCCGGTCTTGAACTCGACGACGCCCTCGCGGGTGGCGAAGATCGTGTCGTCGCCCCCGATGCCCGTGCCGGGCCCGGGGCGAAAGCGCGTGCCGCGCTGGCGCACGATGATCTCGCCGCCGCTGACCTTCTGGCCCGCGAAGATCTTCACGCCCAGCCGCTTCGACACCGAGTCGCGGCCGTTACGGCTGGATCCAAGTCCCTTTTTGTGTGCCATCTGTCAGCTTTCCTCTGAGTCGGGCTTCTTCTTCGCCGGCGCCTTGCGGGCCGCCGGCCTGCGCGCGACCGGCTTCTTGGCCGGTGGGCCCGCCTCCTTCTTTTTAGCAGCACCCTCGCCGTCCTTGTCCTCGGCCGAGGCGGCGGGCTTGCGCGAGACCAGCTTGATATCGGCGATCTCCAGCCGCGTCAGGAGCGAGCGATGGCCCTGAGTCTTGCGATAGCGCTTCTTCGGCCGGTACTTGAAGACCCTGATCTTCTCGCCCTTGAGGTGCTCGGCCACCACGGCCTCGACCTTGACCTTATCGAGCTCGGGCCCTTCCAGCACGGTCTTCTCGCCACCCGCGAAGGCGACCGCGCGAGGACTGACCTTGGCGCCCTGCTCGGCGTTGACGCGATCGACGACGACCGAGTCGCCCTTTTCGACCCGGTACTGCTTGCCGCCCATCTCGATGATCGCGTAGTCGTTGGCCATTCCGTCCCGATTCCGGTGCCTTCAGGTCTGCCTGCTCAGGTCTGCTTGGCGCCCGAGCCGGAGCCCTTCGAACGTGAAGAACGCCGCCGGCCGCCTCTGCGGCCCCGACGGCGTTTGCCCGTGGCGCCGTCGGATTGTACTTCGCTCTTGGACTCCGCCGCGGCCGAGTCCTTGGCCGGCGCCTCAGACTCCTTTGCGGGCGCCGCCGAGTCCTTGGCCGGCGCGGTCGAGTCCCTGCGAGGGCCGCCCGAGCGGCTGCGCGAGCCACGTGATCGGCTGCGCGAGGCCGCCGCAGGCTTCTCCACAGCCTCTGTCTCGAGCTCGGCCGCCGCGGCGTGCTCCACGGCCGCCTCGCTGGTGTGGACCACGGGGGCCTCCGGGATCTCGTCGGGCTGATCGTCCTCCATCTCCGGCGCACCACCGTTGTCCGTCAGCAGGCTTGCGTATGCCGCCGTGCGCTTGACCTCGTTGATTCGCACCAGCTTGCGCTCGCCCACGAAGGGCCCGCCGCCGGAGATCGAGATCACGTAGCCGTCGATCTTCGCGATCGCGTCGTCGACGTTGTACATGTGCGGTTCCTCGATCTCGATCAGCACCTCCTCCCCGGCTCTGAACGGCAGCGCGCGGTGCTCGATCTCTTCGCGCGTGCCCTCGGCCGTGATGCGGAAGGTGTTGAGGGGGATCTTCTCGCTGCCCTCGAAGTGGAAGTGCTTGCTGGTGGCCTGCTCCAGCTCCTGAAGCGGCTTGCCGCCACCGCCGATCAGGATCGCCGCCACGCGCGGGTGCACCTGGACCAGGAACGCATCGGCCTTGGACTCCAGCTCGCGCAGCCTGCGCTCGACGTCGATCGCGATCGTCTCCTCGGACAGCACGACGCCCTCGCCGCTGCACGTCGGGCAGGGCTTGGTCATGATCTCGCGCACTCCCTCGGTCACGTTCTGCCTCGTCATCTCGACCAGGCCGAGCGGTGAGATCTCGACCACGTAGGTGCGCGTGCGGTCCTCTTCGAACGCCTTCCGCAGCGCCTTCAGCACCTGGTCGCGGTTGCGCGCGGACGCCATGTCGATGAAGTCGATGACGATGATGCCGCCGATGTCGCGCAGCCTCAGCTGGCGCACGACCTCGTCCACGGCCTGGAGGTTGACCTTCGTGATCGTGTCCTCGAGGCTGCCGCGGCCGCGGCCGGTGTAGCTGCCGGTGTTGATGTCGATCACCGTCAGGGCCTCGGCCTTGTCGATCATCAGGTAGCCGCCGGCGGGCAGGTCGACCCTGCGCTCGAGGGTGGATCGGAATACGTCCTCGACCCCGAAGCGCTCGAACAGCTGCTCCTCCCCCTGATACAGCTCAACTCGTTCGGCCAGCTCGGGCGCGGTGCGCTCGAAGAAGCGCTTGACGCGATGGTGCTGCTTCTCGTTGTCGATGATCGCGCGCTCGAACTCCTTCGAGAAGACGTCGCGCACGATCCGCACCGGCAGGTCGGCCTCCTGGAACACCATCGAGGGCGTCGGTGAGGTCTTGACCCGCTTCTCGAGCACCTCGTGCAGGGCGTACAGGTACTCCAGCTCGTGCTCCATGTCGCTCTTGCGCGCACCGTGCGCGGAGGTTCGGATTATCAGTCCCCCCTCCTCGACCTTCAGCTTCGAGGCCAGCTTGCGCAGCCGCTCGCGCTCGGCGTCCGGCAGGCGTCTCGACACCCCGAGGCCCTCCCCGTTGGGTACGTACACGAGGTAGCGGCCGGGGATCGATATCTCCATCGAAAGCCGTGCGCCCTTCGTGCCGAGCGGGTCCTTGGTCGCCTGCACGACGACCTCCTGACCCGACTTCAAAAGATCGGCGATGCGTGGGCCTCCCCTGTGGCCACGACCGCGGCCGCGCTGCTTCTGGAGCTCCGGCGCCACGATCTCGTCGACGTGCAGGAAGCCGTTCTTCTCGAGGCCGATGTCCACGAAGGCCGCCTCGAGCCCGGGCAGGGCGTTGTCGACCCTGCCCTTGTAGATGTTGCCCACGATCGAGCGCGCACCTCGGCGCTCGATGTAGAGCTCGGCG
>JBBQNR010000001.1:0-124225 GCA_038330145.1 Solirubrobacterales bacterium | reverse complement strand
AGCAGCAGCGCCGCATCGGTCACGTCGCGGGTGAGCGGTCCGGCCTGGTCAAGTGACGAGGCGAAGGCGATCATCCCGTAGCGCGGAATCGAGCCGTAGGTGGGCTTCATGCCCACGATCCCGCACAGCGAGGCCGGCTGGCGGATGGACCCGCCGGTGTCGGTGCCGATCGCCCATGGCACAGTCCCGTTGGCCACGGCGGCGGCCGACCCGCCGCTCGAGCCACCCGGCACCCGGTCTGGGTCCCAGGGGTTCCTCACCGGGCCATAGCCCGAGTTCTCATTCGAGGAGCCCATCGCGAACTCATCCATGTTGGTCTTGCCGAGCATCGGCGAGCCGGCGGCGGCGAGCTTGCGGACCGCCGTTGCCGTGTACGGGGGGCGGTATCCGTCGAGGATGCGGGAGCCCGCAGTCGTGGGCACGCTTTCGGTGCAGAAGATGTCCTTGACGGCGATCGGCAGACCGGCCAGCGGCGCATCGCCGGCCAGCGGCTCGGCCGCACCAGGCGCGACCCACAAAAAGGCGCCCAGCCGGTCGTCGACACGCTCGATTCGCTCACGGTAGGCGTCGAACACCTCCTGTGGCTGTAGCTCGCCCTGCCGCAGACGCTCGATCGTCTGAGCGGCGCTGGCCTTGAAGAGATCCTCCACGAGATGCAGCCCTAGCCGGGCGTTGGTACTCGGAAGCCGCCCTGCGCTACGTCGGGCGCGTCCTCCAGGATCCGCTCGCGCGGCCAGCTTTCACGCGGCTCGTCGGGCCGCATCACGTTCTCGAGCTGCACCACGTGAGTCGTCGGCTCGACGCCGTCGAGGTCCAGCTCCGAGATCTTCTCGATGTGGTCCAGCACGCTCGAAAGCTCGCGCGACATGCGCCCGATCTCCTCCTCGTCGAGGCGAAGACGTGCGAGGCGCGCCACGTATAGGACCTGATCCCGGTCGATCACGGGCTAGATCTTACGTCCCGGGGGGCTGCCCGGAGGCCTATGTCCGTCGTGGCCTCCGGCTGCTGTCAAGTGCTGAGCGCTGCTCAGACCACCTTCACGCTGGCTGCCTGGAGCCCCTTGGGACCCTCGGTGATCTCGAACGTCACCTTCTGCCCCTGCTCGAGGCTTTTGTACCCGTCCGAGTCGATCTGTGAGAAGTGCACGAACACGTCGTCGCCCTCCTCCCGCTCGATGAATCCGAACCCCTTCTCGTTACTGAACCACTTGACTGTGCCTTCGGGCACCTTGCCCCTCCTATGAAGACGGCCCTTCCTTGCGAAAGGGCCATGAGTGTCAACGGACGGCGCAAGCCTAACGAACCGCGCCTGCCATTGGTCTGGTGGTGCGGGAGAACGGACTCGTCGGTGCAAGCAGTTATGCGGCGACTCGAAAGCGTCAGGCCGAGCCGCCGCCCACGCCACCCGGAGGTGCCGGCGGAGGTGCCGGCGGAGGTGGCGGCGCGCTGCCTTGCGACTCCAGCGGTGGCTGCGGCTCGCGCGTGGACGGCGCGCCGAATGGCGCGGCTGGCGCCGCTGTTCGCGTCTGCTTGCCCTGCAGCTGGTCGGCCGCGTCGCCGAACGAGGTGCCCTCCTCCTGCATGCTCTGCCATCCGCCGAACGCGACCAGCAATGCGCCGACAAGCGCGACGAAGATGCCGAACTTGACCTGGACGATCTCGTTCGGGCCGGGCTGAAGCACCATGCGCGCGAGGATCAGCACCACCGCCGCGACTCCAAGGCCGGCGGTGATGGCGCTCCCGGCGATCGGCAGCGCGACGGTGCGGGATCCGGCGGTCAGCAGCGCCAGCGCAACCGCGGCAACGCCTGCCGCGAGGATGATCAGATTGGCGATCGTGCCGAAGAAGCCCTGGCCGTCCCAGGCGCCGAAGTCGGCGCCGACCGAGACGTTTCCGAACGGAGTCACCACCTCGGAGCCGACGCCGTACCAGTTCAGGAACAGCAGGGCGATCAGCAGCACCAGCCCGCCGATCGCGGCGATCAGTTGCCCGCCCTTGACTTTGCTCACGTCCATTGAAATTACCTCCTGGTTCTGGTGGTCATGCCGGCGTTCTCGCGCCCGATTGCAATGCGGCGGCCCTGAGGGTGTTCTTCAACAGCATCGCGATCGTCATCGGCCCGACGCCGCCAGGCACGGGCGTGATCGCCCTTGCCCTGTCCTTGACGGCGTCGAAGTCGACGTCACCGGCCAATCCCTGTTCCGTTCGGTTCATGCCGACATCGATCACCGTCGCGCCCTGCTTCACCATTGCGGCCCCGATCAAGCGTGCGCGGCCAACGGCCGCGACGAGCACGTCGGCGCGCCGGCAGACCTCGCCGAGGTCGCGAGTGCGCGAATGGCAAACGGTCACGGTGGCGTTGGCCGCAAGCAACAGCGATGCCAGCGGCTTGCCCACGAGGTCACTGCGGCCGACGACGACCGCCTCGGCCCCCTCGAGCGGCGTGTCGCTCGCGTGCAGCAGCTCCATCACGCCACTCGGCGTCGCCGACACGAGAGCCGGTCTGCCCTGTGCGAGCAGACCGGCGTTGGTCGGCGTCAGGCCGTCGACGTCCTTGAGCGGGTCGATGGCGCTGATGATCTCCGCCGCGTCTATCTGGGAGGGAAGCGGTAGCTGCACCAGGATGCCCTGGACGTCGGGGTCGCGGTTCAGCTCCTGCACGAGGTCGAGCAACTCGTCGCTAGCCGTGCTTGTGGGGAGCTCGTGCCCGATCGAGCGGATGCCGACCTCCTCGCAGGCCCGGTGCTTGCCGGCCACGTATATGTGGGAGGCCTCGTCGTCGCCCACGAGCACCGTGGCAAGCGCGGGCGCCGGCTCGCCACGGTCGCGAAGGAGCTGCACCTCGTCCTTCACCTCGGCCCGCACGCGGGCCGCGATCGCCTTGCCGTCGATGATCTTGGACATCGGATGGATCGTAGACGGGTCCGCGGCTGCCCTCAGGGGAGCCTGGACGAGGATTGGCCCTGGGCGCCTTACTGGCTACTTTCGCCGCAGCGGCGCGTAGTCAGCCATCAGCTTGCGCTCGGAGCCGCTGGCGGCGAAGCGGACGACCACCACGCCGCCCTCCTCGATGCCCGTTACCACGCCCTCGCCGAAGGTGGCGTGGACGACGTCGTCGCCGAGGCTGAAGGCCATCGGCGCCGGGGCGGGTGCTGTTGTCGAGTCCGACCACGACGTCATCTCCTCGGCGGCCTCGGAGTCGGTCAGCTCGAGCGGCAGCTCGTCCAGGAACCGCGACGAGGTGTTGAACGAGCGTGCTCCGTACAGCGAGCGCGTGCGTGCGAACGTCATGTAGAGGCGCTGGCGCGCGCGGGTGATGCCGACGTAGCAGAGCCGCCGCTCCTCCTCGATGTTGCCCTCCTCGATCGAGCGCGAGTGCGGGAACACGCCCTCCTCGCAGCCGATCATGAACACGCCCGGGTACTCGAGTCCCTTGGCGTTGTGAAGCGTCATCAGTGTCACGACGCCCTCGTCGTCGCGCAGCCCGTCCTGCTCCGAGTAGAGCGACAGCTGCTGCAGGAACTCGGCCAGCCCCGCCAGGCCATGCTCTCCCTCCCAGTTGGCGTCGAACTCGCGCCCCACGCCGACCAGCTCCTGGATGTTCTCGATCCGGCCCTGCGCCTCGATCGTGCGCTCGGCCTCCAGCGCCTCGACATATCCCGTCTCGGACAGCAGCGCCTCCAGGAGGTCGCCGACGGTCGTGCGCTCGGCCAGCTCGCGCAGCCGCTCCATCACCGACATGAAGGAGTCCACGGCCTTGACCGCCGCGGAGCCGAGCCCCGGCACGTCCTCGGGCATCACGGCCACGTCCCAGACCGACATGCCGACCGTGTTCGCGTACGAGACCACGCGCGCCTGGCTGGTCTGGCCGATGCCGCGCTTGGGGGAGTTGACAATGCGCGAGAACGAGACGGTGTCCTGCGGATTGACGAGCAGCGTCAGGTAGGCGAGCGCATCCTTGATCTCCGCGCGCTCGTAGAACTTGGTGCCGCCGATCACCTGGTAGCCGATGCCGTAACGCACCAGCGTGTCCTCCAGCACGCGGCTCTGAGCGTTGGTGCGGTAGAAGACCGCGATCTCGTTGCGGGCTATTCCGTCGTCGGCGAGCTGCTCGATCTCGGAGGCGACGAAGCGCGCCTCGGCGTGCTCGTCGTCCAGCTCGCGCACGTGGACGGGCTCCCCCTCACCGATGTCGGTCCAGAGCTGCTTCGGCTTACGGCCCTGGTTGTTGCCGACGACGGCGTTGGCGGCCGACAGGATCGTCTGTGTCGAGCGGTAGTTCTGCTCCAGCTTGACGACCGCGGTGCCGGGAAAGTCCTTCTCGAAGTCGAGGATGTTGTTGACGTCGGCTCCGCGGAAGCTGTAGATCGACTGGTCGTCGTCGCCGACGACGCAGACGTTGCGGCTCTCGCCGGCAAGCAGCTGAAGCAACCGGTACTGCGCGTGGTTGGTGTCCTGGTACTCGTCGACGAGGATCCAGCGGAACTGCCTCCGGTAGCGTTCCAGCACGTCGGGGAACAGCTCCAGCACGTTGACCGTGCGGAACAGCAGGTCGTCGAAGTCGAGCGCGTTCATCTCGTGCATGCGCCGCTCGTAGAGATCGTAGACGTCGGCGGCCGTCTGCTGAAAGAAGGAACCGACCTGCTCGCGATAGGCGGCGGCGTCCTGAAGCTGGTTCTTGGCACGCGATATCTGGGCCTTGATCGCTCGCGGCGCGAAGCGCTTGGGGTCGATCGACAGCTCGTCGAGGCAGCGCTTTATGAGGCGCACGGAGTCGGCCTCGTCATAGATCGAGAAGCGGCTCGTGTAGCCGAGCCGCTCCGCCTCCGCGCGCATGATGCGGGCGCAGGCGGAGTGAAAGGTCATCACCCACATCACGCGCACCATGCGGCCGACAAGGCCCTCGACGCGCTCGCGCATCTCGCCGGCCGCCTTGTTGGTGAAGGTGATGGCGAGGATCTCGGACGGCTTCGCGCGTCCGGTCGCCACCAGGTGCGCGACCCGGTGTGTCAGCACGCGGGTCTTGCCCGACCCGGCGCCTGCGAGCACCAGCAACGGTCCCTCGCCGTGCGCGACCGCCTCGCGCTGCGGCGGGTTCAGCCCTTCCAGCAGGCGCTCGGCCTGCTCGCTGCGACCCGACGGCGCTCGGGTGGTTGCCTCAGCCACCGGCCGGGTCGTGCCCTTCGCCGCGCCGCAGCGGCCGCACCTCGGCCTGCCTGCTCTCCCTGCCGGTGACGTCGGCGACGATCTTCTCCAGCTCGGTGATGCGCTCGGCCAAGCCCTTGAGCGCGTCTGCGACCGGGTCCGGCAGGTGGATCCAGTCCGTGTCCGGCCCCTCGTCGGGCAGGCGGCCGTCCACCCGCACCGGGTGGCCGGGATTGCCGACCACGGTCGAGTTCGGCGGCACGTCGTGGATGACGACGCTGTTGGCGCCGATCTTCGCGCCGTGCCCGACGGTTATCGGGCCGAGCAGCTTGGCGCCGGAGCCGATCGTGACGTTGTCCTGGATCGTCGGGTGGCGCTTGCCGCGCGCGAACCCGGTGCCTCCCAGCGTCACGCCCTGATACAGCGTCACGCGATCGCCGACGTCGGCGGTCTCGCCGATCACCACGCCATTCCCGTGGTCGATGAAGAAGTCGTGTCCAATGCTGGCCGCCGGGTGGATCTCGATCCCGGTCAGGACCCTGGTCACGCTCGAGATCGACCGTGGAACGAACGGCACGCCGGCCTCGTGCAGCACATGCGAGACACGATGGCTGAGAATCGCGTGCACTCCCGCGTAGCTGGTCAGGATCTCGAACGTGCCGACGGTGCGCGCCGCCGGGTCGCGATCGCGCACGGCCGTCAGGTCCTCGCTGACCTCGCGCAGGACACGGGAGATCATCCCGAGACCGAGCATCAGCCGGCCGCCTTCACGGAGGAGGCTGCCGCGCAGGCCGGGCAGTCGGGGCGGCGCGCAGCGCCGATCTCCCGCACCCAGGCGCCGTGGTCCTCCACCAACAGCATGCGCCCGGTCGCCGTCTCCTGGCCCGCGGCCAATAATTCGAGCACGCTCAAAGCCTGCAGCGAGCCGACGAGGCCGGCCAGCGGGCCACGGGTGGCCTCGTCCGACGGCGGCGATGTGGCAGGTAGGTCGAGGCAGCGAAGGCAGGCGCCCTGGCCGGGCCGCAGCATGGCCACCCATCCCCCGGCCGCATCGGCCCCCGCGCTCACGAACGGTACGCCGACCGTGACGCAGGCGTCACTGGCGGCCAGGGCCGTCTCGAGGTCGTTGGAGCAGTCCACCACCACGTCCTGACCGGCGACCAACGCCGCGGCGTTGGAGCCGTCGAGCCGCGCCGGATAAGCCTCCACCTGCACCTCGGGGTTGAGGAACCCGAGCTTGGCGGCCGCGTTGTCGGCCTTTCCCTGTCCGCGGTCGGGGGCGTAGTGCAGGAACTGGCGCCCAAGCGCCTCCAGCTCCACGGTACCCGGGTCCACGACCCCGAGCCGGCCGACCCCTGCGGCGACGAGATAGGCACAGACGGGCGAGCCCAGCGCCCCCGCGCCCACGACCAGCACAGAGGAGCCGGAAAGCAGCTCTGAATCTACGCTCGAGGACGCGGACGCCATGGCTACAAGGGTACGCGACCGCCAGGCGCGCCCGGCGGGCTCAGGGAGCGAAGAAGGGCGTGGAGATGTAGCGCTCGCCGGCGTCGCAGATCACCGTCACGATCCGCTTGCCCTTCATCTCCGGCCTGCGGCCGACCTCCAGCGAGGCCCAGGTCGCCGCCCCTGCCGAGATTCCGGCCGAGACTCCCTCCCGCCTGGCGAGCGCGCGTGCCGTCTCGATCGCGTCCTCGTCGGTGACGGTGACGACCTCGTCGATCACGTCGCGGTTGAGGATCCTGGGCACGAAGCCGGCGCCGATGCCCTGGATCCTGTGTGGGCCGGGCTTGCCCCCGGACAGCACCGGCGAGTTCGCGGGCTCGACGGCCACGATGCGGACACCGGGCCGGCGCTCCTTGAGCACCTCGCCCACCCCCGTGATCGTGCCCCCGGTTCCCACGCCGGCGACGAACACGTCGACCTCGCCGTCGAGGTCGTTCCAGATCTCCTCGGCAGTGGTGCGGCGGTGGACCTCCGGGTTGGCCGGGTTCTCGAACTGCTGCGGGATGAACGGATCCGGGGTGGTACGCGCCAGCTCCAGCGCGGCGTCGACCGCCTCGTGCATGCCTCCCATCGACTCGGTCACGATCACCTCCGCCCCGTACAGCCGCAGCAGCGTCTCTCGCTCCCGGCTCATCCCCTGCGGCAGGGTGAGGATCAGCTTGTAGCCCTTGGCCGCGCAGACGAACGCGAGCGCGATGCCGGTGTTGCCCGACGTCGGCTCGATCACCGTCGTGACGCCGGGCTCGATCTTCCCCTCGGCCTCCGCCGCCTCGATCATCGCGATGCCGATGCGGTCCTTGACCGATCCGGCCGGGTTGTAGGCCTCGAGCTTGCCGTACAGCTCGATGTCGAGGTCGCCGTCCAGCCGCCCGAGGCGGACCATCGGCGTCCCCCCCACCAGTTCGGCGGGATTGCTCGCAATGCCGTCGCGCCCGGCCACCGCGTCACGATAACCCTTGACGCGGCGGCCGGACGACGAGCCGGCTACTTCTTACAGGAGGCCGTCGAAGAGACCTGGCTGCTCTGACCGTCGGTGTAGGTGAAGCTGCCCTCGGCCACCCAGGTGCCGTTGCACTTGCTGGGCGCGCCGATGTAGGGAATCTTCACCCTCTTGGTCTTGCCGCCGACCTTCTTCTTCTTCTTGACGAAGATGTTGCCGCCGGTCTTGGTCTTGACGGTCAGGACCGAGGCGGGCGGAGCGTTCGGCAGCGTCGGCAGGTTTGGCACCTCGAACGTGAGCGTGTAGTCGCACTTGCCCTTGCCATCGGCGCAAGACGAGGCGCTCTTCTTCTCGAGCGTTCCCTGCAGAGTGATTGGTGAGCTGATGTCGGGAATGTTGTAGAGCAGGACCGTCGGCTTGCCGCCCTTCGGCTGGCCGTTGAAGATCGTCATCTTGGCGTTCACCAAGTCGATGATCGGCTTGGCCGAGGCGGTGGCGTGGCCACTGCCCACCTTCGAGCCCCTGGGGCATCCCTTCTCGCCCTTAGCCTGCAGCTTCGCGAAGCTGCACTTCGGGAACTTGGCGCCGTTGAACTTGCCCCCGGAGTTGAACCGGATCACCACCTTCTTCAGCGGCGGCGGCTGATTCACGGCCGGATCGACGATGCCGATGTCGACACCGAGCGCGATCGCCCGCTCCTTCTTCTTCGTGCTGGCCTTCGACGGCGTCGCCGTGACCTTGAAGGTCGTGGTGACGGCGGCGAACGCGACTGCTGCGACGATCAGGCTCGCTGCAATCGCTAAAGCCAGGGCAATGAGTTTCCGCACGTATCTCTCCTGACGTGGTCGACTTTCCCCAGAACCGGCCGTCGGGGCCGGTAGGCCGCTGCTTTCCCCTTTATAGAGCGACCTGCCCAGCTTACCCGTGTAGGTGAATCTCATGCGCCGGTCTCACGCGCCGGTCTCATACCCCGCATGGCTGCTGCGTGCCCGAATCAGCGTATGCTGGCGGCCGTGAAAAAGGCGCTCACAATCGGGCTGGCGGCGATCCTGCTCGCCGCAGGGTGCGGCGGAGGCGACGACAAGGCCCCCGACCGGGGGCCCGTAAAGACCCTCGACGTCGCCTCGGGCGGGCAGTACAAGGACACGGCGGTACCGGTCGCCGAGAAGGTGCTCGGGTTTCGCGACGACCTACCGCCGGCCGACCAGGCGGGCAGCAAGAACTTCCGCAGCAACGTGACCGCGATGGCTGACGAGGTTCAGGACGAGTCGGACAAGCTGATGCCGGTGACGCCACCGCAGCAGGTCCTGAGCGAGCACCAGTTCCTCACCGACGCCGTCACCATCGTCGAGTTCGACCTGCGTGATGTCGCGGGCGCTCGCAACGAGAAGGAAGCAAAGGCGGCGATCAAGCGTCTCACCGGCGACTTCGGGCGCTTGGAGGACCTGATCAACCAGATCAAGTCCAAGCTGGAGTAGCGAAGGCTGTGCTTTCGTTCAATTTGGCGGAAGGCTGCCGCTTTCTTGATGCACACGGGTCAAATCTTTATGACCGCTTGATTCTCGGTCCGCCAGAATGACTGGCACATCTCCTTCAGCCGGGACAGGTAGGAGAGGCGCAATTCTTGCCGGTGCCTGGATGGCTCGAAAAGCCGGGAGGGGGAAAGCGAGCGCTGGTCGATGCCCCACGCGGCCGGCGCGGCAGTAGTACGAAAGTCAGGGCCCGGAGTTGCGTGCTGGGAGGCCGCCGACTTCGGGCCTTCGGCTTGGTGGCCTATTGGAACCCCCGTGAATAGCGCCGTGGTTGCGGCTACTGACCGGGAGGCGGCAGCGGCCCGATCTGCTGCTCGATCTTGCCCTGCACCTCTCCGCAGAGCTTCTTTAGCTCGGCGGGCTGCACGGTTGCGTTCGTGAGCAGCAGCCGCAGGAAGGCCATCTCCTCGAGCGTCAGCTCGAGCGTGTACGTCTCGGGCACAGCTGGAGTCTAGGGCGCGCTCCGGCCCGTCGTGACCACGGTCCGACCGGCCCGGTCGAGGCGGACCGACGTGTAGAGCACGTCTCCGTCGTTGTTCCACTGAATCACGAGCCTGCCGCCCTTGACGTACAGGCGGGCCTGCTGGTCGTCGACGGGGGCGGCCGGGTTGGTGTCCTGGACGTCCAGCAGCAGGCCGTCGCCCTGAACGACGCCCGCCTTGACCGTGCCGTCCGTGGCGAGCACGGCTGGCGCGGACCGATAGAGGTTGGCATCGGATCCGATCAGCACGCCACCGGCGGGGCCCTGAACCGGCAGGTCCACGCGGCCGTCTGGCGTCAGAACCAGGCGCTCGTTGCCGACGCCGCCGTTTCGGATGTGCAGCAGCGGACCCGTGGTGGGGTTGCCACTGTCGTTGCCTATGAAGATGCCCTGGCTTGCGGTGCCCGCGCCCAGCAGCGCGATCGAGAGAGCAGAGGCGTCGGCATCGTCCCCCGCGGGCTTGACGTGCGTGATCTTGACCGTGCCCTTGCCTTCCTCCTGCCCCTTCACCCCCACCGTGGTGTCGAGCGGGTTGGTCGAGACGACGTCGAGCGCCTCGGCGGTCGAGTCCCCTGCACCGCCGGCCGGGTCGTGGAAGATCGAAACCGTGGTCGCGATGCCGGCGTTCTGAATCCGCACGGCTGCCATCGGATTGGCGGGATTAGCCTGATTCACAACCAGCAGCCGCCCCAGCGCGCCCGAGCCCTGGTTGGAATAGAGGACGGCGCCGGCGCCCGTTGAGGCGGTGTTGTCGAGGTTGAGCGCGCCTCCCACCGACACGGACGGCGGAACGGGGCCCGAGGGCACCAGCCTGAGGGCCGAATCGCCGGCCGGAGGAACTATCTCCATCGTCTCGGCCACGCTCTGGGCGAGCGCCCGCTCGGACCCGTGCAAGAGCACCGCCCCGACCCCGCCTGCGAGCAGTCCCGCCTTGGCGAGGAGCGCGCGCCGGGAGCTCTCCGCTGTTTCTGTCTGCGTCGAGGAAATCACCCCACTACCGGCTCGCGTGGGTCGTGCCGGCCTTCGACAGGCTATAGCGCTTCGGTACTACCCATGGCGGCGGCTATTCATACAGGCCGGCGGCGCACCAGCTTAGGATGCCGTGGTCGGGGACCTAGCGAGGAGCACGCATGGCTGAGCCAAGGATCGAGTTGGTACAGAGGCTGTTCCAGGCGTTCGCCGCCAGGGATGCCGAAGCGATGCGGCCGCTGATGGATCCCGGGGTCGAGTACGTCGCACCGGACACCGCAAAGCTCGTCGGGCGCAACGATCCCTACATCGGAGTCAACGGCATGAAGAGCTACCTTCGCGACATCGAGCGAGTCTGGGACGAGATGCGAGCCGTGTCGCTTCGCTTCGAAGCCGTCGAGAAGGGCGTGCTGGTCGAGGGCCGGATCGTCACCCGCACCAAGGCCGGACTGCTCGTCGATGCTCCGGCACAGTGGGTCGTCGAGATCGCAGGGGACAAGATCGTCCGCGCGACGCTCTTTCGCAATCAGGCCAAGGCTCGCCAGGCTGCCGGGCTCGAGTCCTGAAGCGCTCTACACGCGGGATACTGCGCGGACGGTGGCGCGGGAGAGGAAAGAGGCTGGTGCGCGAGAGCTTGTGGAGGCTTTGTACGAAGCCTTCTCGGTTCGCGATCTGGACGCGGTGCTCGCACTGATCGACACCGACTTCGACTTCCGGCCAGTCGCGACTGCAGAGCTGACCGACGAGCCCAACTACAACGGCCACACCGGCATGTGCCGGTACTTCGACGACATCGCACGCGTCTGGGCCGAGCTTCGGTTGGTTCCTCAGAGCTTTCGACCGGCCGGCGAAAAGCTCGTCGTGCTCGGTCGCGTCTACGCTCGCACGGTCGACGGTGCAATCGCTGACTCCCCGACGGGATGGGTATGGGAAGCCAGCTCGGGAAAGCTCACGCGCTGCACCGTCTACCGCTCGCACACGGAAGCCCTGGAAGCCGCCGGACTCGAGCGCTAGGCCCTCGAAGCCGTGGCCGGGTCCGGTCTCTAGACGCGACCTCGGCGCGAGAGCCAGCCAACAAGCGCGCCCAGCGCCAGCCCGACTTCGGGCGCCAAGGGGACGTCGGTGGTCACGCTCCGGCCTGTCGGAGCAGAACGTTCACGCCGACTCCTGACGGTGCGAGATACTGGGCGGGCGATGTCGCAAGAGACGGTGGCGAGACTCCGGGAGGTCTATGACGCGGTCAGCCGCGGTGACTGGGATGCGGCATTCCGGGATGCGCCTCCGGACTTCGAGCTGAAAACGCCGGATCAGAACCCCATAGCTGGGACATACCGCGGTCACGAGGAGGTTCGAGGGTTCTTCGATGAGATCTGGGCTGCATTCGATGCGGTGGCCGTCCACCCGGAGGAAGTCCAGGATCTGGGCGACCGGGTCTTGGTATTTCTGCTCATGCAGCTTCGGCCCAACGACAGCGACGCCAGGTTAGAGATGCGGATCGCCCATCTTTGGACGATGCTAGACGGCAACCCGGTTCGGTGCGAGGTGTTCACGACACGAGCGCAAGCCCTCGAAGCCGCCGGGCTGTCCGAGTAGACGATGTCGCGGTTGTGCCCCAACCGCCGGGCGGATATAGAGCGTTCGATTGAATCAACCGAGGAGGGAGGGCATGGCCAGGTCGCATTCGCGCGTTCGTAACTGGGGAACGATCGGCGCCTTCACTCTCATCGTTGCCATCACCATCGGCGAAGGGGTGGACGAAGGCTTCAGCACCTGGGACTGGCCCGTGATCGGAGTCTGCGCGGTATTCATTCTCCAGGCCGTCTCCCGCCTGACCCGATACGAAGGGCGCGCCTGAGACCACCTGTTCGGGGAGTTGCCGAAACCCTCGAACCCTAGGTTGCTATCGGACCAAGACACTCAGTCCGACTCTGAGGGTGCGGGAAACTAAGCGGGCGATGTCGCAGGAGAGGCCATAACGACTTGGCAGCCGTCACACGTGGCGGATGAAATCGCCCATTCTGAGGGCAGGTGAGGGCGTATTTCTGAGCAGAACGTGGAGATCGTGCGGAGCGTCTACCAGGCCCTCAATTGTCGCGACTGGGACACGGCGTTTCGCGATATGCACCAGGATTTCGAACTGACGACCCAGCTGGGACCCGATCCCGGCACGCGTCGGGGGCGCGAGCGCGTGACGGAGTTCGTCGAGGACTACCTAGCCACGTTCGATGCTTTCATCTGGGAGCCCGAACAGTTCTTCGAAGGCGGCGATCAGGTGGTGACCTTCATCAGGACGCGGGCCCTTCCGAGGGGTGGCAGCGTTGACCTCGTGGTCCGAAACGGCTGGTGGTGGACGATTCGCGACGGCGTCATCCTGTCGGTGAAGTCCTTCCCCGAACCAGCGAGAGCCCTCGAGGCCGCCGGTCTATCCGAGCAAGACGCTCACGCCGATTCCTCAGCCTAAAGCGAAGCGCGTCAGATGTGGTACATCTGCGCGCCCGCGGCCTGCGATTCGCGCTGCACGACTTCGGCGATCGTGGTGCGTCCGAGCGTCTCCCGTAACGCGGCAACCGCGGCCGTCCAGACTCCGGCCGGGTCGGACGCCTCATCGGGTTCGAACTCGCCGTCGAGCAGCTGCACGATGTCGAGCACCGTCACCTCGCCGGGGTCGCTCACGAACGTGTAGCCACCCTTCACCCCACGCTGGCTCTGCAGCAGTCCCGCGCGCCGCAGCGTCGCGAACAGCTGCTCGAGGAACTGGAGCGGGATGTCGCGGCGCCTGGCCAGCTCCGCGATCGGCACCGGCTTGCCGCCGGGCAGCGCGCCGAGGCGCGCCAACTCTGACAGCGCCTGGATCGCGTAGCGTGACTTGGTTGTGATGGTGATCAAACCGGCCGACTCCCCCTCTCGCACAGAGTCTAACCCGGCGCCCAACGGCTCCCCCGTGGGCCCCTGGCGACTTGCATCGCTGCTGCTGCCGCCGCTCGCCGTCATGACCCTGATCTTCTTTCTCTCCGGGCAAGCCGGCGACGGAGAGGACAAGGCGCTCTGGGAGGTGCTGCTACGAAAGCTCGCGCACGTGACCGAGTACGCGCTTCTGACGCTCGCGACGTGGCGTACGGCGCGCAGCCTGCGCCCAACCTGGTCGCCCACTGCCCATCTCGCTATCGCCGCCGCGGTCAGCCTTGTCTACGCCGGCACCGACGAGTGGCACCAGACGTTCATCGAGGAGCGCAACGGCACGCCGGTCGACGTCCTGATCGATTCGATCGGGATTGCGATCGCGTGCGCGGTGGCGGACCGCTACGGGCGTCTGCGGCGGCGGACCGTCGGGCCCTCGCGGCCGAGCGCGGCGTAGGCCAGGGACTCCAGCGAGCGCGACAGGCGCGAGATCTCCATCATCGCGGGCGCGAGCGCGTCCAGCATCTGTAGGCGACGCTCGATCGCCTCGAGCTGATCGCCGACACGGCGCAGCTCCTGGTACAGGAGGTCGAACTGCTTTTCCTGGAGCTGGCTCTCCGGCATGCCCCTCATTTTAGGAGCCTGGCGGCGTCAGCGCTCCGGATTTCGCGACTCGGCGAAATCCGGCTGTTCTACAGCCAGCCGCGCTCGGAGGCGATCAGCACGGCCTGCGCGCGGTCGACGGCGTCCAGCTTGCCGTAGACGTTGTGAAGGTGGGTCCTGACGGTGCTGGTCGAGAGCTCCAGCTCGAGCGCGATCTGCTTGTAGACCTTGCCCTCGGCGAGGCGTCGCAGCACCTCCAACTCACGCGTCGAGAGCGGGCAGGGCGTGCTGGCGCGGCGGCGGTCCGGCGGGGGGCCGGGAAGCTCGTAGAGCACCTCGCGCAGGTCCTGCGGGCTGAAGCCGACACGGCGGGCAACCGCCAGCAACTGGTCGGGGGCAATCGGCTGCCCCTGGGCGTAGTGGGCAAGCATGTCGGCGAGCCGGACCAGGCCTGCCTCACCGTTCGCGTCCTCGGAGTGGTGATGCTCGATCGCCGCAGCCAGGGGCTGTGGCAGGCCCCAACGACGGGCCAGCACGCCACCGACCAGAGCGTGGTCGATGCCTAGCTCGCGGCGCTCGGCGTGCAGTCGCTGCTCGGGCGTGCGCGCGTTCTGGTGCACCTGCTTCGGGAAGCCTGGGTAGGCCTGCACCAGCACGAGCTTGCCGATGTCGTGCAGCAACGAACTGATCAGCAGCTCGTCGCGGTCGGGAAACTCGAGCCGCGAGGCAAGGCCGTCCGCGGCACGCTGCGTCGCCACCGCGTGCAGGCGGAAGCGGTCGGGTGCGAGGTCCCACACCGGGGTGCGCTCGAAGAAGTCGAAGGTCTTGGTGCCGCCGATCAGCGCTTCAACGCCGGCCGGGGTCAGCACCTCGATCGCCTCGGGGACCGTGCGCACCTTGCCGCGTCCGCCGGAATGCTTGTTGGCGAGCCGCATGACGGGGATCACGAGCGCCACGTCGGCCTCGATGGCAGCCACCATGTCGGACACCGAACCGGAATCCTGGTTGACTAGGCGGAGCACGCGCCTGCGCGACTCAGCGAGGGCTGGAAACGCCTCCAGCGCCTCGAAAGCAGCCGTCAGCCGGCGTCCATGTCCCTCGTTGTGATGATGAACATGGGCGGCCTGCGACGGAGACTGCTCCTTCGCGGGAGCGTCCGTCCTCACTGGTTGCGCCTTGCGCGGCTTCCGTGCGCTGCTGGTAGACATCGGCATAGCACGTATCGGCAGCCCGGACGAAAAGTTGATCGGTCATGGCCTGCCGGGCCACGATCTTTGCGTGGCTCGTGGGCCCGCTCGAACCTTCGTGCCGCTAGGGAGTCGCCGCCCCCAGCCGCTCCAGCGCCGCATCGATGCGGGTTAACGTCTCATCCCGCCCCAGCAGGACGACGCTCTCGAACACGCCGGCCGACACCGTCCGCCCCGTGATCGCCACTCGCAGCGGCTGAAACACCGCCCCCGCCTTCGTGCCGAGCCCCTCCACCACCGCTCGCAGCGCCCGCTCGACACCCGGCTCGTCGAAGGGCTCCACGGCCGCCAGAGCCTCGCGCGCCCTCACCAGCGCCTGCCCGGCGCCCTCCTTGCCCATCACCTTGTTCCACGACTTCTCGTCCAGCTCCAGCGGCCTGAATGCGAAGCCGACCAGATTGTCGAACTCGTCCAGGGTCGAGATCTTCTCGCGCACGGCGAGGGTCGCGCGCTCCAGCCTTGGATCATCGGCACCCGGACGATCGTTGGCGCGCAGGTACTCGCGCAGGCGCTCGGCAAGCTCGGCACTGTCCATCTCGCGCAGGTACTGCCCGTTCATCCAGCGCAGCTTCTGCTCGTCGAAGACCGCGGGTGAGCGGGACACGCGCTCGAGGCTGAACTTGTCGACCAGCTCGGCGGTGCTGAAGAAGGTCGTCGTGGCGTCGTATCCCCAGCCCAGCAGCGCGAGATAGTTACGCACCGCCTCGGGGAGGAAGCCACTGCTCTCGAATTCCTGAACGGAGACGGCGCCGTGACGTTTCGATAGCGGCTTGCCGTCTGGCCCGTGCAGGAGGGGCAGATGCGCATACGTCGGCGGCTCGCCGCCGAGGGCCTTCAGCACCAGCAGTTGACGTGGAGTATTCGAAAGATGGTCGTCGCCGCGCACGACGTGGGTGATTCCCATCTCGAGGTCGTCGACGGCGACCGCGAAGTTGTAGAGCGGGCTGCCGTCCGAGCGCGCGATCACGAAGTCGTCCAGGAGCCGGTTCTCGAACCGCGTCGTGCCCTTGATCACGTCGTCCACGACCGTCTCGCCCTCGTCGGGGACCCGCAGGCGCAGGGCCGCGCCCTCGGTTCCCTCGGCCACCGGCGTGCCCCGGTAGCCTGCGCCGCCGGTCGCCTCCTTGGCCTTCTTCACATCGTCGCCGGTGGCAACGTCCCAGTAGGCGTCTCCGCTCGCGACCAGGGCGGCGAGCCGCTCGGCGTAGCGCTCGGAGCGCTCGGTCTGGCGCAGGGGGCCCTCGTCCCAGCCCAGCCCGAGCCAGCGCAGCGAGTCCAGGATCTGCTCGATCGCCTCGTCGGTGGAGCGCTCGAGGTCGGTGTCCTCGATCCGCAGCACGAACACGCTGTCAGCCGACTTGCGTGCCAGCAGCCAGTTGTACAGTGCCGTGCGCGCGCCTCCGACGTGCAGGTAGCCGGTCGGGCTCGGGGCGAAACGAACTCTCATGCCAGCCATTCCTACCCGATGCTAATCGGCGGCCACATTTCCTCGTCCGGCGGCCTCGTACGGGCGCTCGAGCGCGCGGAGGCGATGGGCTGCGAGAGCATGCAGATCTTCAACCAGAGCCCACGCATGTGGCGCCCGACCAAATACGCGGAGGCGGACTTCGAGGCCTTTCACGAGCGCCTCGCCGACAGCCCGGTCGAATCGATCTTCATTCACGCGGTCTACCTCATCAACTGCGCCAGCGACGACGCCGAGGTCCGGCGCAAGTCGGCCATCTCCCTGGCCCACGCGCTGCGGGTCGGCGACGGCATCGGCGCGGGCGGCGTGGTGGTTCACCCGGGCACGGGCAAGGGGCGCGCCTCGCCCGCCAAGACGCTGAAGATGATCGGCACTGCCTTCAAGAACGTCCTGTCTGAGAGCGAGCGCTGCCCGCTGTTGCTGGAGAACACGGCCGGAGCCGGCTTCACGGTCGGGCGCACGATCGAAGAGCTCGGTGCGGTGATAGACAACGCCGGCGGTGGTGCCCGCCTCGGCGTCTGCCTGGACTCCTGCCACCTGCTGGCCTCCGGCCACGAGGTGCGCGACCCGAAGGCCCTGTCGGAGGTCGTGGACGAATGCAAGCGCACCTTCGGGCTCGAGCGCCTGCGCTGCCTGCACCTGAACGACTCCAAGATGTCGCTCGGATCCAACCGCGACCGCCACGCCAACCTCGGCGAGGGCGAGCTCGGGGAGGAAGGAATACGTGTCTTCCTCGCCGAGCCGCGCTTCCAGGGCCTGCCGGTGCTGCTCGAGGTCCCCGGTCCCGACGGCCACGGCCCGGACAAGGGTCAGATCGATATCGCGAAGCGCTTGCGCCCGGAGGGCGAAGGCTAAGCCTGATCCAGCACGCCGCGCAGGTCGAAGGCGCGATAGCTGCCGGGGCCCTCGTCGCTGGCGTCGAAGAAGCGCGGGTTGACGCAGTCGAATGCGGCGCCCGAACCCTCGTAGGAGCGCTCGGCGCTCATGGGGCAGGTCGCCAGTGGCTTGCGCATCGCCTTCACACCACCGAAGCCCTGGCGCGTGCGCTCTGCCTTGTTGAACATGTCGACGTCGATCTCGACACCGAACACCTTCTGCAGGCATCCCATGTAGCTACGGCCCGACTTCTCGTCCTCGTAGGTGTAGAGGAACGGGCAGTTCATCTCGACGCAGCCGCGCGGCTCGATCACCTTGTCGCAGAACGCGCAGCACCGGCGGCATTCGGTCGCCTCGTTGGTCTCTGCCCTGGTCGGCATGTGGAAAGTGTACCCACGGCAAACACGGCTGTCGCCCCTTGACAAAGAGGTCGCCGTGGCCTAGGCAACCAGCGCGTCGGGCCCCAGGAGGTCGTTCAGTTCCGCACGCAGCCCGTGCGTCGGGCTGACACGGCAGCCGTGCCCGAACCGCAGCCGTCGAACACCTGTGCTGGTCTCCATCTGCAGCAGCACCTCGGTGTCGCCGGGGAAGTGCTCGAGCAGGGATTTCAGGTCGCCGATCAGCGAGTCGGCACAGCTGCGGGCATCGACCTTCAGGACCAGGGGCTCGCCGCCGTTGAGGCGCACGGCCGGCGCCGTCGGTGCGCCCGGAATGGCGGCGGGAGCCGCGGCCTGCGCTGCGCTGACCTCCTCCGGCGAGGGCTCGAACTCCTCGATCTCCTGCACGATCAGCTTCGTCTCGCCACGGTCCTTGTGGTCGACGCGGCCGCGCACGATCACGCGCTTGTCGACGCTCGCCTTCGACTCCGCGCCGGCGTAGGCCGAGTTGAAGATCAGCATCTCCACCTGGCCGCCGAGGTCGTCGAGCGTCGCGAACATCATCGGCTCGCCCGACTTGGTGCGGATCTTCTTCGCCTCGGTGATGAGCCCGCCGACCGTGACCCAGGTGCCGTCGGGCTTCTGCGCCAGGTCGGCCAGCGGGCAATCCACTCGCGCTCTCAGCGCCTCGCGCACGTCGGCGAGCGGATGGCTGGAGACGAACAGCCCCAGCGTCTCCTTCTCCAGTCGAAGCAACTCCCCGCGCTCGAACTCCTCCGCGGGCACCGGCGCGTGCATCGATGGCCGCGGGCCGCGGGCCTTGGCGTCGTCGAGATCGAAGATCGATCCCTGGCCCGATTGCGCGTCCTCCTGCAGCTTCTGCCCCGCTCCCTGTGCCTGGCCGAGAACGGCAAGCTGCCCCTTGCGCGTCGCGCCCGTCGAGTCGAGCGCGCCGCACTTGATCAGGCTCTCGATCGCCTTCTTGTTGACGGTACGTGAGTCGACTCGGGCGCAGAAGTCCCAGATCGAGGTGAACGGGCCGTCGGCCTCGCGTGCCTCCGCGATTTTCTCGACCGCCGAGTAGCCGACGTTCTTGACGGCGTCGAGACCGAATCTGATCTCGCCGCCCGAGACGACGAAGTCGTGGCCGGACTCGTTCACGTCCGGCGGCAGCACGCGGATGCCCATCTCCTCGCAGCGCGAGACGAAGAACGGGACCTTGTCCTTGGTCGACATCACGCTCGAGATCACCGCCGCCATGTACTCGGCCGGGTAGTTGGCCTTCAGGTAGGCGGTGCGGTACGCGATCAGCGCGTAACAGGCGGCGTGGCTGCGGTTGAACGAGTAGTCGGCGGCCGACTCCATCAGCGACCAGAGCTGGTTCGCGACGGTAGTGGAGGTGCCGTTGTCCTTGCAGCCGGCGACGAACGCCTCCTTCAGGGTCGCCATCAGGTCGCGCTTCTTCTTGCCGATCGCCGAGCGCAGGGTGTCCGCCTTGGGCCCGGGGAAGCCGGCGATGTCGCGCGCGATCCGCATCAGCTGCTCCTGGTAGAGCGCGATGCCGTACGTCGACTCGGTGATCGCCTGCAGACGCTCGTCGACGTAGCGCACCGACTGCGGGTCGCGCTTGCCGCGCGCGTAGTCGGGGATGAACCGCATCGGGCCCGGGCGGTAGAGCGCGACCAGCGCGATGATGTCCTGGAACTCGGTCGGCTGTACCTTCTTCAGCGCCTCGCGCATGCCCTCGGACTCGAGCTGGAAGACGCCGACCGAGTCGCCGCGCGCGAGCATCTCGTAGGTCTTGCGATCGTCGAGCGGCAGCGACTCGAGGTCGATGCGCTGACCACCCGAGCGCTCGATGATGTCGACGGCGTTCTCGAGCACGTCGAGGTTTCGCAATCCGAGGAAGTCCATCTTCAGCAGGCCGATCTCCTCGATCGGCCCCATCGAGTACTGCGTCACGGTCTTGAAGGAGCGCTCCTTGGCGCCGTTGCCCTCCCCCACGCTCTGCCCGCGATCCTCGGCGAGCTGCAGCGGGACGATCTCGGTCAGCGGGCGGTCCGCGATCACGACCGCGGCGGCGTGGATCGAGCTGTTGCGGACGATTCCCTCCAGCCCGCGCGCGACGTCCACTATCTGTCGCGACTCGGTGTCGGAGTCATAGAGCGTGCGCAGCTCGGTGCCCTGGCCGAGGCACTCCTCGAAGCTCGGGTTGCGGCCCATGATCGGCTCGGGAATCAGCTTCGCGAGCCGGTCCCCGGTGGCGTAGTCGTGGCCGAGCACGCGAGCGGCGTCGCGGGTCGCCGCTCGCGGCGCCATCTTGCCGAAGGTGATGATCTGGGCCACGGCGTCGGCGCCGTACTTCTGCTGCACATACCTGATCACGCGCTCGCGGCCCTTGACGGAGAAGTCGATGTCGATGTCCGGCATCGAGTTGCGCTCGGAATTGAGGAAGCGCTCGAACATGAGGTCGTAGGCGAGTGGATCGACGTCGGTGATGTTGAGGCAGTAGCTGGCGATCGACCCTGCCGCCGAGCCACGGCCGGGACCGACCGCGATGCCGTTGTCCTTGGCGTACTTGACGAAGTCCCAGACGATCAGGAAGTAGGACTCGAAGCCCATCTCCTCGATCACCTTCAGCTCGTGCTCGAGCCGCTCGACCGCCTCGGCGGGCGGCGGGTCGCCGTAGCGGCCGCGCAACCCCTGCTCCGTGATCCTGCGCAGGTAGGCGGTCGGCGACTCGCCGTCGGGCGCGGAATACGTCGGCAGCATCATCTTCCCCAGCTCCATCTCGATCTCGCAGCGTTCGGCGATCTCGAGCGTCGTCGGCACCGCTTCCGGCCAGGCCGAGAAAGAGGACTCCATCTCCTCGGGGCTCTTGAGGAAGAACTCGTTGGTGTCGAAGCGCAGCTTCGGCTCGGCCAGCGTTGACTTGGTCTGCACGCACAGCAGCGCGGCATGGCTGGAGTAGTCCTCGCGCCGCAGGTAGTGCACGTCGGCCGTGCCCGCCAGCGGCCTGCCGAACTCGCGCGCGATGCGCACGATCTGCTCGTTGACCTTGTCCTGCTCCGGGATCTTGTTGTTCTGGATCTCGAAGTAGACGTTGTCGGAGCCGTAGATGCCGATCAGCGACTCGACGTGGGCGCGGGCGTCGTCCTCGCGCTCCTGGAGTAGGCGCTGGCAGAAGCGCGACTGCAGGCAGCCGGTGAGGGCGATCACGCCCTCGGAGTAGCGCTCCAGCAGCTCCAGGTCGACGTTGGCGTGGCCGCGGTTGAAGCCCTCCAGGAAGCCATCGGAGGAGAGCTTGATCAGGTTCTTGAGGCCCGAGCCGTCGCGAGCCAGCAGCGTCAGGTGGTTGCGCTCGTAGCGCACCTTCTCGCGCTCGTTGCGGTCCTCGACCAGATATGCCTCCAGGCCGAGGATCGGCTTCACATCGTGCTTGCGGCAGGCCTTGTAGAACTCGACGGCGCCGTTCATGACGCCGTGGTCGGTGAGGCCGAGCGCCGGCATGCCCAATTCCGCGCAGCGGGCAGCCAGATTCTCGATCTTGCAGGCCCCGTCTAGAAGCGAGTATTCGGAATGGACGTGTAGGTGGACCGCCGCTGCGCTCACGGGGTGAGCTTATGCAACGGCTAAGTCAGAAATGCCAAATCAGGAACGCGAATCGAGCAAAGACCGCGTTCCGTCCCTCGCTCCTGGCCCCTCAGCACTCCCAGTTGCCGCGGCCGGCGCCGCCGTTCCAGAGCTTGTCGGCGAGCTTGTCCTGTTCCCACTCGGGCGCCAGGTGGGGAGCCTTGTAGCGGCCGCCCAGGCCCTTGTAGGTGTCGGGCAGCATCTGGTAAGCGCCGCCCGCCCCGCTGGAGGGGTTGAGCGCCCCATAGTTGCCGCCGGACTCGCACATCACGATCGACTTCGGGATCGAGAAGTCTCCCAGCCACTGGCCCACGGTCTGCCCCGCGTTGCCGCCGCCGGTGGCGGCCTGGAGGGCACGCACCTGGGCGGTCCAGCCGGCCATGCGCGAGCGAAGAGCGGCCAGTGACGCCTGCTGGGCGGCGCGGGCGCGCCCCAGGGCCGCGGCGCGTGCCTGCGCCGCGGCGCGGATCTGGGCCACCTCGTCGCGGGCCGCCCCGATGCGGATCACCTCAGCCGCCGCAAGGCCTCGCAGCTCGCGAACGCGGTCGAGCCAGGAGCGGACCCCGTCGCGCAGATCCTCCACGCGGCGCACCAGAGCGCCGTCGGCGTCGTTGATCTCCTTCAGGTAGGCCGTGCGGGTGAGCAGGTCGCTGAAGCCGTCGGCCTCCAGCAGCACGGTCGT
Source organism: Solirubrobacterales bacterium (assembly GCA_038330145.1). Taxonomy (GTDB): domain Bacteria; phylum Actinomycetota; class Thermoleophilia; order Solirubrobacterales; family JBBDJG01; genus JBBQNR01. Next base: position 101,872 of record JBBQNR010000001.1, on the reverse strand, counting down.
GAGATCCGGGGCATCGCTCTTGTAGATCGCCACCACGCGGCGAGCGAGCTGGCGCTGCGAGCGCCTGTAGCGAGCCTGGGCCTCGAGCAGCCTGCCGTGCGCCACCTGCGCGGCCGCTCGAATCCGCACCAGCCGTACCCGGCCGCGCACCAGCGCGCCCTCGAGTGCCTGCTGTCGGCGTCCGGCGTCCGCGGCCCGGGAGGCTGCCGCCTCGAGCTCGGCCGTGCGCATCTGCACTCCGGCCGCAAGCGAACGAGCTTGCTGGCGTGCTTGGTCCACCTGAGCCTGGAGGGAGGCCACGTCGGCGTGCGCCGGCGCCGCGACAAGTGCTGCTGTCACGAGCGACATCATTGCGACCCTGAGGGCAACCCTGCGGATTCCAAGACCTCCTTCTGAGGCCTACGGGGTTAGCTGTCGGGCTCGCGCCGAAGGAGTGGCGCTACCAAGTCAGTGGATTAGCCCCGGCGGCGGGCATAGCGCCCGGCCACCACTGGATCCCCCGCTCTCCGCCGCCGACCGGCGGAGATTCGGCCTATTTGCAGCGCGTTACTGTACCAGTCGAGTTGGGCTTCAGCCCTCCCGCCCGCTGGCTCAGAAACCGCGGCCCCCCCCGTGACAGGTGCACCCCCCGCGGCGAGCGCCGCCCTGGGCCGTTGCGGCCGAGCGACGCTCGCGCGATGGGATCTCGCGGTGGCGGTCTGTCTCAGGGTGGGGCCGTTGCAGACCGCGGTCGAAGCCCCCGTGGACTGGTGGTAGGGGCCCCGCAAGCAGTTTGCGAGAGCAGGGGCACCCCCGACGAATACTGCTGGAAATAGGGGCTGCTGGAAACGAAGGGGGCACACTGGATCAGCTCCTTGGACCTGACCAACGTCAGCCCGCCTGAACGTGCCGGCGAGTCGTGGGATGACTCTGCTTAGCGCGGCGATCATAACCGCGGCCCCTGGCCCTGCCAACCCCCTGCGAGCCGTCATCCCGCAAGACGCGGGCGGTAGGCTCGAAAGGTGAGCGTTTCGACGACACGACAGCCGGTCGGCACCGATTCCTTCGCTCCCGAAGGTGCTCACCGCCGCTACGAGCGTGCATTCGAGAGCATCGACGCACCGTTTGCGTTCGTCGACATCGACGCTCTCTGGGCCAACGGTGACGACATGCTCCGGCGCTCTTCCGGAAAGCCGATCCGGGTAGCCAGCAAATCGATCCGCTGCCGGGCGCTCCAGGAGCGCATCCTGGCGCGCGACCCGGGCTTCCAGGGTCTGCTGACCTACACCCTGCCGGAATCGCTGTGGCTGGCCGCCCACGGCCTGCGCGACCTGGTCGTCGCCTACCCGACCGTGGACCGCGAGGCAATGTCCGCGCTCGCCGAGCTGACGGCCCAGGATCCCGACGGCGCCCCGGTGCTGATGGTCGACTCGACGCAGCACCTGGACCTGATCGAGGCGTCGGTGCCGGCCGGAGCGCCGCCGCTGAGGGTGGCGATCGAGATCGACGTCGGCTTCTGGATCGCGGGCGGCCGGGTCAAGATCGGTGCCAAGCGCTCACCGATCCGCACGCCTGAAGCCGCCGGGGCGCTTGCGATCGAGGTCGAAAGCCGGCCCGCCGTGCGCCTGGTGGGCCTGATGGCATACGAGGCACACATAGCCGGGCTGGGCGACCGTGTTCCCGGCAGGCGGTTGAGGAGCGCTGCCATCCGCGTCATGCAACGGGCGTCGAGGCGTGAGATCCGGTCGCGGCGTGCCGAGATCGTCGAAGCGGTGGGCCGGATCGCACCGCTCGAGTTCGTCAACGGCGGCGGCACCGGCAGCATCGAGAGCACGGCCGCGGAGCCGGCCGTGACCGAGGTCGCGGCCGGCTCGGGCTTCTACGCGCCGACGCTGTTCGACACCTACACGGCCTTCCGGCTTCGCCCCGCCGCCATGTTCGCCCTGCCGGTGGTTCGCAAGCCGTCGCCCTCGATCGCGACCGCGCTCGGTGGCGGCTACCTGGCCTCGGGGATCGGGGAGCAGTCACGGGTCCCGACCCCCTACCTTCCGCAGGGCTTGAAGCTCGATCCGCTGGAGGGAGCCGGCGAGGTTCAGACCCCGCTGCTCGGCACCCCGGCGGCCCGCCTGCGTCACGGCGGCAAGGTTTACATGCGGCACACCAAGGCCGGCGAGCTGTGCGAGCGCTTCAACACCCTCTACGTGGTGTCGGGCGACGAGATCGTCGACGAGCTGCCCACCTACCGCGGCGAAGGACAGGCCTTTCTGTAGCTCAGGCGGGGGTGGCGGCGCCGATGCGCGCGCCGGCAGGGCCTAGGCGATTGATTCCAACACGCGGATTCGGAATCAATCGCCGAGCACGCGGTCCGTGTACTCGTTCGAGAACACACCGGCGGGGTCCAGCTTCGATCGCACCGCCTGGAAGCGATCCCACTCCGGATAGCGCGGCGCCAGCGTCGCACCCGACTGGAAGTGGCGCTTGCCCCAGTGTGGACGCCCGCCGTAGGAATCCATGATCGACTCGACCGCGCGAAAGTACGGGTACCAATCCATGCCGCTGTACATGTGAACGGCGATGTAACAGGTCTCGCGTCCGCTGGACGGGCTCAGGTAAGCGTCGTCGGCGGCAACGAAGCGGACCTCAATCGGGAAGCCGACCGCGAACCCGCGCCGGTCGATCGTCTCCAGCACGTTGCGGATCGCATCGACGCCGTGCTGGTACGGAACGCCGTATTCCATCTCCGTGAACCTGACGCGGCGCCGGCTGGCGAAGACGCGGTAGCTGCGGTCGACCTTGCGTGAGCCGGTCAGCAGCCGGGAGATGGTGCGGTTGAGCGCAGGGATTCGGGACGGGAAGCGACGGCCGGTGCGCGCCATCACCGAGACGGCGCCGTTCTCGAGCACCGACTCCTCCCACCATTCGCGCGCGCGGGAGCGCGGGCAAGGCGGTCCGTCGTCGCGCTTGGTCTCGCGAACCAGGGCGATGCCCCCGTGCGGCCAGGTGTAGAACTCGAAGTGGTCGTTGCCCGCCACAAGCTCGTCGATGCGAGGGAGCGTCTCGTCCAGGGGCAGCGGATGGTCGAGCCGGTTGAGCGTGAAGGCCGGCACCGCGCGCAGCGTCACGTTGACGATCACTCCGAGCGCGCCGAGGCCGACTCGGGCGGCGCGCAGCGTGTCTGGGTCCGAGTCCCTCGAGCACTCGAGCCGGCTGCCGTCCGCGAGCACCAGCTCCATCGCCTCGACCTGAGCCGAGAGGTTGCCGAGCCTGATGCCGGTTCCGTGCGTACCCGTCGAAAGCGCTCCGGCGAGCGTCTGGACGTCGATGTCTCCCATGTTCTCCATCGCCAGCCCGTGCCGGTGCAGCTCTTCGCACAGGTGGTGCAACCGGATGCCCGCCTCGACCTTGACCAGGCCCGACTCACGATCGACGTCGAGCAGCCGGTCCATCGACTCCAGCCGCAACATGGTTCCGTCGGTGCAGGCGACGTCGGTGAACGAGTGCCCGGCAGCGGCGGCCCGGACGGTGCGGCCGGCGGCCGCTGCCGACGTCACGGCCCGCTGGACCTGCTCGACCGTTTCCGGCCACTCGACGGCCGCCGGCACGCACTGCTGATCACCGGCCCAGTTGCGCCACATGGCTAAAGACTAATTGCGGCCCTGGGAGCGGCTACTCGTCGTCGGCAGCGGAGCGCGTAGCCAGATACACGCCGGCCGCGAGCGCGCCGCTCACTCCAAGCAGCGCCACGATCTTCGCCGGCCTCGCGTAGCGACGACGGAGGTAGGCGACTCCCAGCTTCCAGACCGTGAACCCCAGTGCCTTGTAGAACATCGCTTTTACTCCTTCCCGCTCGGCCTGTTTCGTACACGGTGCGCCATCCGGCTCTGGAGCGACCACAGCTCGATGAAGCCGGGACTCGCCTGCTGGCTGAAGAGACCGCCGGACTCGCCGAAGCCCGCCAGCTCCGGGTCGTAGAGGGCGTTCGGCGACTCTCGCTTGACCACCGTGACGTTGCCCTTGTACAGGCGCAGCGTGATGCTGCCGCTGACGTACTCGTTGACGGAGTCCATGAACGCGTTCAGGTCCGACAGCAGCGGCTCGTACCAGAGCCCGGCGTAGACGAGGTAAGCCCAATGGTGGTCGAGCTGTGACTTGAAGCCGTTCTGGTGGATCGTGCCGACCAGCTTCTCCAGCTCGCGGTGCGCCATCAGGATCACCTGCGCGGCGGGCACCTCGTACACGTCGCGCACCTTGAGGCCGACGATGCGGTCCTCTATGTGGTCGACGATGCCGACGCCGTACTCGCCCGCGATCTTCGCCGTGCGCTCGATCAGCTCGACCAGGTCGAGGCGCTCACCGTCGAGAGCGACCGGGCAGCCGCGCTCGAACTCGATCTCGAGCGTGCGTGCCTTGTCGGGCGCCTGCTCCGGCGGCGTGACGATCTCGAACACGTCGTCGCGCGCCGGCTGCGAGAGGTCCTCGATCGGGCCGCCCTCGGAGGAGCGCCCCCAGATGTTGTCGTCCACCGAGTACGGCGGCACCTCGGTCCCACCCTTGATCGGAATGCCGTGCTCGCGGGCGTACGCGATCTCCTCCTCGCGTCCCATCTGCCAGCCGCGGACGGGAGCGATGATCTTGAGGCCGGGGTCGAGCGCGGCCACGGTCCCCTCGATGCGAACCTGGTCGTTGCCCTTGCCGGTGCAGCCGTGCGCGATCGTGTCGCAGCCGGTCTCGCGCGCCTTCTCGACCGCCAGCTTCGCGATCAGCGGCCGGCCGAGGGCGGTGAAGAGCGGATAGCCACCGCCGTAGAGACCGTTGGCCTTGATCGCCGGCAGCACGTAGTCGCGCGCGAACTCCTGCTTGGCGTCCACGACCAGGCAATCGAGCGCGCCCAGCCGCAGCGCCTTGTCGCGCACGACGCCGAAGTCCTCGCCCGGCTGGCCGAGGTCGACCGTCAGCGCCACCACCTCGGCCTCGTACTGGTCCTGGATCCACTTCAGCATCACGGAGGTGTCGAGGCCGCCCGAGTACAGCAGCAGCACGCGCCCGACCTCCTCCGGCCTCGCCTCGTATGAGGCGGTCGGCATTGCGCCCGGTCCTTGCGTGGGGCTTTCAGCGCCTGTCTTGCCCTCGCGGCTCAGAGCGTCTGCCCCAGGAACTCGATCACGCGGTCGACGTCGGAGTCGCTGATCACGAACGGTGGAATGAACCGCAGCGTCGCGGGCCCGGTCGAGTTGAGCACGATGCGTTGCTCGAGCGCCGCCAGCACCACTTCAGCCGCGCGCGCATCGGGCAGGTCGCCGGCCAGCATCAGGCCTCTGCCACGCACGGACGTCAGCTTTCCCTCGCCGCGCAACCGCTCGAGGCCGGCGCGCAGGCGCTCGCCAAGGCGGCGCACCGAGGCCAGCATGCGCTCGTCGTCGATCAGCTCGAGCGTCGCCAGCGCGGCCGCGGCGACGACCGGGCTGCCGCCGAAGGTGGTTCCGTGGTCTCCGGGCTCGAGCATCCTGGCCGCGTCTCCGCCGGCGATGCAGACGCCGATTGGAAGGCCGCTCGCGAGCGCCTTGGCGGCGGTCAGGACATCGGGCCTGACGCTCGTCTGCTCGAAGGCCCACAACGTTCCGGTCCTGCCCATGCCGCACTGGATCTCGTCGAACATCAGCAGCGCGCCGCTGCGGTCGCAGGCATCGCGGGCCGCCGAGAGCATCGCGTCGGACGTCGGCCAGATGCCCGTCTCGCCCTGCACCGGCTCTATCAGGACGGCGGCGGTGTGCTCCCCGACCGTGTGCTCGATCGCGGCCGGGTCGTCACGAGGGACAGCGACGAATCCGGCCAGCATGGGCGCGAACGGCTCCTGCTTCGTCTCCTGCGGTGTCGCCGACAGTGCCCCCATCGTGCGACCGTGGAAGGCGCCCTCCAGCACGACGATCTCGCCACCTCGGCGCCGCTTGCGGGCCAACTTGATAGCGGCCTCGTTGGCCTCGGCGCCCGAGTTGCCGAAGAAGACGCGTGAGTCCGGCGCGAAGGATGCGGTGAGCCGCTCGGCCAGGCGGGCCGCCGGCTCCGTCACGTAGAGGTTCGAGGCGTGCAGCAGCCGCTCCGCCTGCTCCCTGATCGCCTCCACGACTCGCGCTGGGCAGTGGCCGGCGTTGCAGACCGAGATGCCGGCCAGGAAATCCAGGTACGCCTCGCCCTCGGCGTCGTAGAGAGTCGCTCCCTCTCCGCGCACGAAGGCCACGGGCTGACGCGCGTAGGTGTGCATGACATGGGCCTGGTCCAGCGCTGTCAGCTCGGCGGCCAGCGAGCCGGCCGTCCTGGTCCGGTCGCTCATCAGGCGTTGCTGACCTTGGTGCCGATGCCGGCGTGGGTGAACAGCTCCAGCAACAGCGAATGCGGCTTGCGACCGTCGACGATGTGCGCGGAGGCCACGCCGGCCTCGACCGCGTCCGCGCAGGCCTTCAGCTTTGGCAGCATGCCGCCCCCGACCTCTCCCGAGGAGATCCGGCGCCGCACGGTCTCGACGTCCGCCTCGGAAACGAGCGAGCCGGGATTGTCGCGGTCCGCAAGCCAGCCCTCGACGTCGGTCATGAAAATGACCTTGTAGGCGCCGAGCGCGGCGGCGACCGCGCCGGCTGCCTCGTCGGCATTGACGTTGTACGAGTTGCCCTCGGCATCCGACCCGACCGACGCCACGACCGGGATGTAGTCCTCGGCGATGTGGTTGAGCACGTCCACGTCGACGTGCTGGATGCTGCCGACGTAACCGAGGTCCTGCTGCTCCCCGCTGGCATCGGGAACGAGCTGCTTCGCGACCTCGAACAGCGCGCCGTCGTCCCCGCTCAGGCCAACGGCGGACTGGCCGTGACGGTTGAGCCTCACGACTATGTCCTTGTTGAGCTTGCCGAGCAGGACCATCTTCGCGACCTCGACGGTCTGCTCGTCCGACACGCGCAGGCCCTGCACGAACTCGACGGGCAACCCGAGCCGGTTCATGTAGTCGGTGATCTCCGGACCGCCGCCGTGGACGATGACTGGATTGACCCCGACGTACTTGAGCAGCACGACGTCGGTCGCGAACGCTTCGCGCAGATCCTCCTCGGCCATGGCCGAGCCGCCGTACTTGATCACGACGGTGGTGCCGAAGAACTCCCGTATGTAGGGGAGCGCCTCCAGTAGCGTCGCAACTTCGGGATGTCCGGTCGTCGCCATCAGGGGATTTGTAACCGTCGAGACCAGACCGTTGCATCCAGGTCGATCAAATGGGTCGCGTTCCTCATGTGTACTCCGAGTTGATGCGCACGTATTCGGGCCCGAGATCGCAGAAGAAAATCTCGCACTCCTCCGCATCGCCGAACCGAAGCCGCATCTCCACCTCGTCGGCCGCCATCGCGCCGCGCAGCCTCTGCCGCTGGTTCGAATCGAGCCTCACCGCCTGGCCGGCAGCGGCTACCTGGACGTCCTCGATCCAGAGATCGAGCGACACGTCGGCGTCGGGCAGCGCCTGGCCCGCCGCCGCCAGCACCCGGCCCCAGTTCGGGTCCGCCCCGTAGAGAGCGCACTTCACGAGCGGCGAATTGGCGACCTCGCGGGCGACCGGCTCGGCCGCGCCAGCGGTGCCGCGCACCTCCAGGCGGGCGACGCGGGTGGCGCCCTCGCCGTCGGCGACCATCTCGATCGCGAGCTGCTTCAGCAGCGCGTCGAGCGCAAACGCGAAGGCCTGCTCGTCGTCTCCACCCGGATTCACCGTGACCCCGCTCGCACCGCCGGCGACCATGAACACCGAGTCGTTGGTCGAAAGCTGGCCATCGACGGAGATGCGCTCGAAGGAACGCTCGATCGCCGCACCCAGCAGCCGGTCGAGGGTGTGCTGGTCGATCTCGGCGTCGGTCTCGACGAAGCAGAGCATGGTGGCGAAGGAGGGCGAGACCATTCCGGCGCCCTTGGCCTGCGCCGCCAGCCGCACCACGCCGGCGCCGAGGCGCAGCTCGAGGCTTGCGTACTTCGGCCAGCGGTCGGTCGTCATGATGGCGTGGGCGAAGTCGTCCGCGCTGGAGGAGAGCGACGGCAGCGCCATCCGAATGCCCTCCAGCACCGGGCTCTGCTCCAGGCCGAGCCCGATCACGCCCGTCGAGGCCACGCCGACCCGCGAGGGCTCCAGGCCCAACCCGGCGGCCGCCTCCCCGACCATCGCGGACGCAACCTCGATTCCCTGCTCGCCGTTGGACACGTTGGCGTTGCCGGAGTTGACGACGACCGCGCGCAGGCGCTTCAGGTCGGCGCCTCGCGACACGGTCACGGGTGCGGCGACGACAGCATTGCGGGTGAAGCGCGCGGCTGAGGTCGCTTCGTCGTCGTCGCACAGCAGGAGCCCGAGGTCCAGTGCGCCTGAGCGCTTGATGCCGCAGGCGACTCCGGCGGCACGGAACCCGGCCGGCAGCTCGCCGGGGTCGAGCTCCGCGGCCTCCGGCGAATCGACCCAGCGTGACCTGAAGAAGCTGACCGTGCGACTGCTCACCAGACCAGGCCCTCCAGCTCGTCGAGCCCCAGCATCAGGTTCAGGTTCTGCACGGCCTGGCCGGAGGCGCCCTTCCAGAGGTTGTCGATGGCGGCGAACACGAGCGCGCGCCCGGTTCGGGGCTCGATCGTGACGTGAATCCGGCAGAGGTTGGTGTCGCGGACCTCGCGCACTCCCGGCGGACTCTCGGACAGCTCCACGAACGGCTCGCCGTCGTAGGCTTCCCGGAAGACGCCCAGCAGCTCGGCCGAGTCCAGGTCGCGCGTCGGCGTAACGTAGCAGCTCGCCAGCAATCCCTGGTCGACCGGAATCAGATGCGGTGTGAAGCTGACGCGCTCGCCGCAACCGAGCCGCAGCAGCTCCTGGTCGATCTCGGCGACATGCCGGTGGCCCTGAACGCCGTAGGGCGTGACGTTGTCGGCGACAGACACGTAGTGCGTCGCCTGGGTCGCCTCGCGTCCGGCACCCGACACACCGCTCTTGGCATCGACGACCGCGTCCTCGATCAGCCCCGCGCGGGCGAGCGGCGCCAGCGCCAGAATCGCCGCGGTCGAGTAACAGCCGGGGTTGGCCACCAAGGCCGCATCGGCGATCTCCTCCCGGTGCAGCTCCGTCAGGCCGTATACCGCCTCACCCAGCAGCGACGGCGCACCGTGCTCCCCGTACCAGTCGCGGTAGGCGTCGAGGTCGGTGAGCCGGAAGTCCGCGGACAGGTCGACGACGCGCAGGCCACGCTCGCGCAACGACGCCACCACGCCGCCGGCGGCCCCGTGCGGATAGGACACGAAGGCCACGTCGAGATCGGCCATGCGGTCGGCGTCGAACGGTTCCAGTACCAGCGGCACCCGGTGCCGCGGATAGAGCTCGTGCAGGGACCGCCCCACCTCACTGCGAGCCGTGACCGCCTCCAGCGACACGCGCGGATGCGACCAGAGCAGGCGTGCAGCAAGCGCGCCCGCGTACCCGGACGCGCCGACAACGCAGGCGCGCGCGACCGCCTTGCCGGCCAGCGGCTGCGCAGAAAGGGACGGAGCGGCTCTACTCACGCAGGCTCGCCTCCAGGTGGCGCGCCAGCGCCTCCTTGATGCGCTCGCGCCGGCCGGACACCTCGTCGTCGGTCAGCGTGCGATCGGCGGCACGGAACTCCAGACGCAGCGCAACCGACTTCCGCCCATCCCCCACCTGCTCGCCGCGGTAGAGGTCGAAGACGGTCACGTCGCGCAGCTCGGGACCAGCCGCTGCGCGCACCGTGTCGACGACGGTCTGGGCCTCGACCGCCTCGTCCACGATCACGGCGATGTCCTGGAAGACGGCGGGAACGCTGATCAGGTCCTCGTACTGAACCGAGTCGGCGGTGGCCGCCAGCACCACCTCGAGGTCCAGCTCCATCACCGCCGGCGGCTCGTCGAGGCCGAACGAGCTCGCGACGAGCGGATTCAGCTCGCCCAGCCAGCCGGCCTCGTGGCCGCCGGCCAGCACCTCGGCCGCGCGCCCGGGATGCAGAAAGGCAGGACCTCCGTCGGCCAGCCGCCAGTCGACGCGCAGCGCCTCGAGCAGGCTCACCAGCAGCGCCTTGACGGCGTAGAAGTCGGCCTGCCGCTCCGGCGAGCGCCAGGTCGCCGGCTGGAACGCCGCGGCGAGCAGCACGCCCAGGTGCAGTTGCTCGTCCGGCAGCCGGTCGGGACCGTTGGAGTAGAAAACGCGGCCGGCCTCGAACAGGCGCAGGTCGCGGATGTCGCGGTCGATGTTGTGGCGGGCCGTGTCGAGCATCCCGGGCAGCAGCGTGGTGCGCATGGCGGACTGCTCCTCGCTGAGCGGGTTGCCGATGTGCAGCACGCGCCGCTGCTCGTCGCCGTCGGGCAGGCGCAGCTGCTCGATCGCGCGCGGTGAGATGAAGCTGTTTGTGACTATCTCGCTCAGCCCACGGCCCCTGAGCAGGTCCTGAGCCAGGCGCCTGCGCTTCTGGTCGCGCGTCAGGCCTCCCACCGCACGTTCACGTGCGGGCAGCGTCGAGGGCAGCTTGTCGACTCCGTGGATGCGCGCAACCTCCTCGATCAGGTCGGCCTCACGCGTGACGTCGTAGTGGCGGAAGTACGGCACCTCGACCTCGAGTGCGCCGTCGGAGCGCTCGACGCCGAACCCGAGCCGCTCCAGGATCGAGGCGCCCTCGTCGGCCTCGATCCGGTCTCCCAGCATGCTCTCGAGGCGCTCGAGACGAAGTCGCAACCTCGTCGGGGGCGGACCCTCTCCCGCGACGTCGATCGTTCCCGGCTGCATACGCGCACCCGCGAGATCGACCATCAGCCGCGCGGCCAGCCTCTGACCTCGAAGGGCGAGCTCAGGGTGCAGCCGGCGCTCGAAGCGCGCGCTCGCCTCCGTTCGCAGGCTCAGCTTCGAGGAGGTCTTGAGGATGTTGGGCCCGTTCCAGGTCGCACCTTCCATCGCGACCCTGGTCGTGCCTTCCGACACCTCGCTCTCCGCGCCGCCCATGATGCCGCCGATGCCGACCGGGCCGCGGGCGTCGCAGATCAGCACGGCGTCGTCGTCGAACACGCGCTGCTCGCCGTCGAGCGTGACCAGCCGCTCGCCCTCCTTGGCCCGGCGCACATGCAGCTCTGGCCCGGCCAGCTTGTCGAGGTCGTAGGCGTGCATCGGCTGGCCGAGCAGCAGCATCACGTAGTTGGTGATGTCGACGACGTTGTTGATCGGGCGCTGGCCCGCCGTCATCAGGCGCGCCTTCAGCCACAGCGGAGAGGGGCCGATCTTCACGTCCTCGAACACCCGCACCGTGAAGCGCGGGCAAAGCGAGAAGTCGTCCACCGACACCGAGAGGCCGTCCTCCGCGGCCGGGCCGTCCTCCGCGGTCTCAACGTCCTCGGCGCCTGGGTCCGGCGACAGTGCCGCGCCCGTGACGGCGTGCAGCTCACGCGCGACCCCGTAGACGCTCATGCAGTCCGGGCGGTTGGGATTGACCTCCAGCTCCAGCACGTCGTCGCCGATCGCGAGATAGCCGGTCGCCGGCTCGCCCGCCTCGTAGGAATCCGGCAGCACGACGATGCCCGACGTGTCGGTGCCGATCTCGAGCTCCGCCTCCGACAGGATCATGCCGTCGGATGTCACGCCCCTGAGGTCCGCGCGGCCGAGCTTCGTGCCGCCGGGCATGACGGCGCCCGGCAGAGCGACGAGGACGGTCTCCCCCGCTGCGACGTTTGGCGCTCCGCACACGATCGTGCGCGTGTCCGAGCCCGCGAGCTGCACGCTGCAGACGCTCAGCCGGTCCGCCTCGGGATGGCGCTCGGCGCTGAGCACCTTGCCGATCCGGAAGTAGCTCGCGTTGCCGTCGTCGGAGGGCACGCCGACGCGCGTGATGCGCTCCAGCTCCGTGCCGCTCATCGACAGCAGCCGGCCGAGCTCGGTCGCGCCGCTCCCCGGGTCGCAGTGCTCCTTCAGCCAGGCGAGCGGGACGCGCATCAGAACTGCTCCAGGAAGCGCATGTCGTTCTCGAAGAAGAGGCGCAGGTCGGGAATGCCGTGCTTCAGCATCGCGATTCGCTCCACGCCCATGCCGAAGGCGAAGCCCTGCACGCGCTCGGGGTCGTAGCCATTGTCCGCGACGAAGCCGAACACGTTGGGGTCCACCATCCCGGCGCCGAGGATCTCGATCCAGCCGCTGCCCTTGCAGAGTGGGCAGAGCGAACCGTCGCGCCTGCGTCCGGAGGCGTTGCAGGCGAAGCAGGAGACGTCCACCTCCACGCTGGGCTCGGTGAACGGAAAGTAGCCCGCTCTGAGGCGGATGCGCTGCGAGCCGCCGAACATCGCCCGCGCGAACTCCAGCAGCGTCCCGCGCAGGTCGGCCAGGGTGATTCCCTCGTCGACGACGAGGCCCTCGACCTGGGTGAACATGGGCGTGTGCGTTGCGTCGGAGTCACGCCGGTAAACGCGTCCCGGCACGATGATGTAGATCGGCGGTGGCTGCGCCTCCATCGCGCGTATCTGCATCGGCGACGTGTGCGTGCGCAGCAGCACGTCGTCCGAGAAGTAGAAAGTGTCCTGAAGCAGCCGCGCCGGGTGGTCCGGCGGGATGTTGAGCGCCGTGAAGTTGTAGTGGTCGAGCTCGACCTCCGGGCCCTCGACGACACGGAAGCCCAGACCGACGAAGATGTCCTCTATCTCGCGCGTGGTGCTGGTGAGCAGGTGCAGGTGGCCGCTCGGAAGCGGCGGGTCGCCGGGCAGCGTGACGTCGATGCGGTCCTCTCGCAGGCGCGTCTCCAGCTCCGCGGCCTCCAGCGCCGCGGATCGTCCGTCGACGAGCGCCTCGAGCGCCCGTCTCGTCTCGTTGCCGGTCTTGCCGAGCTCCGCTCTCTGCTCCGGCGGCAGCTCGGGAATCGAGCGCAGGATCGTGGTCAGCTCCGCCTTGCGGCCCAGGTATCGCACACGCAGCGCCTCGACCTCGTCGGCGGTGGCGGCGTCGACGATCGCGGCCTCGGCCTCTCGGGACAGCGCAGCAAGGCGCTCGAGCGCGTTTCCGGAGCCCTGGTCGCTCATTGGGCCGACAGTCTATGGAGAGAGGATTCGTACAAGCCGAGCGTCGCCGTCATCGCGACGTTGAGGGACTCGGCCCCACCCTGGCTGATCGGGATGTGCGCCGTCTCGTCGCAGGCGGCCACGAGATCGCCCGGCAGGCCGGAGCGCTCGGCACCCAGGCAGAGGATCGTGCCCGTGGAAGGCTTCAGCTCGCGTAGCGCCCGGCCGGCCCCCGGAACGAGTGCGATCGCCCGGCCCGGCAGGGCCAGGCGCGTCTCTGCCAGCGTCGCACGCGCGAACGGCTGGGCAAAGACCGCGCCCATGCTGGCACGCACCGCCTTGGGGCCGAACGGGTCCGCCGCCCCCGGGCTGAGCACGACCAGAGACGGGCCGAAGGCCAGCGCCGAGCGCAGCACCGCTCCCACGTTGCCCGGGTCGGCGACCTCGTGCAGGTAGACCACCACGGGCGGGTCGGAGGCGCGATCGCCTGCGGCCGGATCGAGAGGGCTCCAGCGCTCCTCCCAGACCCCGATCATGCGCGATCCCGACCCGAGCGCGCTCGCGCTCGCGAGCACGTCGCCGGCGACGGGGACGGTGGAAAGCGTCTCGGGAAGCGAGCCTGCGTCCACCCGCTCGGCGTCGTAATAGAGCCGCCGCGGCGGGCGCTGCGCGCGCATGGCCTCGCTCAGCATGTCCTCGCCCTCGGCCACGAACGTGCCGCTGAGCTCGCGGTGCTTGCGGTCGTGCAGCTTGCGCAGCTGGGTCATCTGCTCGTTGTGCCTGCTCGTGATCGGTTCGCTCATGTTCAAGGGTCCCTGAAACGAAAAAGGGCGGCGCCCTGTGGGCCCGCCCGGTGAAGATTCTCGCTGTCCGAAACTCAACTTCGGGCAGCCGCCACCTCCCGGGCCTCTCTGGCTCGCTCGGCAAATCGCCGGAATGTCTCGGGGTCGCGCACGGCGATGTCGGCCAGCATCTTGCGATTGACCTCGACGCCCGCCTCGCGCAGGCCCGCCATCAACTGGCTGTACGAAATGCCCTCACGCCTGGCCGCGGCATTGATGCGCACGATCCAAAGCTTGCGGAAGTCGCGCTTGCGCACACGGCGGTCGCGGTACGCGTACGCCTCCGACTTCATCACCTGCTCTTTCGCGCGGCGGTAGCTGGAGTTCTTCTCTCCCCGGTAGCCCTTGGCGCGATCGAGCACCGCCCGCCGCTTCTTGCGGGCGTGCACCGAGCGCTTGACGCGCGTCACTTGCGCCCCCCTCCGGCCAGCAGATCGCGCACCTCGCGTGCGTTCGCAGACGAGATGGGGACCGGCCTACCAAGCCGGCGCTTGCGGTGCGAGGACTTCTTTCCCAACATGTGGCTGGTGAACGCATGGCGGCCGCGCAGCTTGCCGCTGGCCGTCTTGCGAAAGCGCTTCTTGGCGCCCGAATGCGTCTTCATCTTGGGCATCGCGACCTGCAATTGAAGCAGATGGGCCAAGCCGCGCGGGCGCGGGAGCCCTCGCTTTGCAGCAGCGATGCCCGTCGGATTGCAATCCGTCCCCAATCGGCGCACGGCGCCCGCCCAGCCCCTAGTCTGGATTTGCGGAGGGCAATCTGCCCAAGGGGAGGACCAAATGAAGACAAGCATGACCTCAGGAGCCCGGATCTCACTGGCCGTGCTGGCGGCCTGCCTGGCGCTCGCCGGCTCCGCCTCCGCCGCCCTGGTGGTCGGAAGCCACCGTGGCGAGCGGCTTGTCGGAACACAGGCCGCCGACACCATCAACGCCCGCGGAGGCCCTGACCGCGTTCACTCGCTGGGCGGAGACGACTCAGTCTTCGCGGGCCGCGGCAATGACCGCGTCTTCGCCGGCGCCGGCAATGACGTCGTGCACGCCGGCCGCGGCAGAGACCGGATTCACGCCGGTGAAGGCAACGACTCGCCTTCAGGCGGCTTCGGAAACGACAGGATGTTCGGCGGCGAAGGCAACGACGAGAGCCACGGTGGCCCCGGTGCTGACCTGATGGCCGGTGGTCGGGGCGACGATAGGTCATTCGGCGGGCCCGGCAACGACACGATCTTCGCCAATCGCGGGGTAGATGAGTCGTTCGGTGGTCCCGGGGACGACGTTTTGTGGGCCCTCGCGCGGGCTGACGTACCGCTTCCGGGCTTCGACACGCTCCACGGCGAGCAGGGCGACGATACGTTTCGGACGCGGGACGGCGAGCCTGACGTGATCGACTGCGGGCCGGGTGACGATCGTGCGCTGCTCGACAATGCCGACGGCATCGCGGACGCGACTTCCTCGAACCCAAACGGCAGTTGCGAGCACGTCAAGCGCGCCGAGCCGAAGCCCAAGCAAGATAAGACGGAGAACAAGGAAGAGGAGGCGAAATCATGACTCGGCCACGTCTGGTCGTCGTGGCGCTTCTGATAGCAGTGGCAAGTCTCGTGCCCGCGACCGGCGCCGCGGCGGAGCTGATCCGCGGCACCAACCACGCCGACCGCATCAACGGCACCGACGGCGACGACGCGATCAAGGCACGTGGCGGGCCGGACCGGGTGCGGGGGTTCGGCGGCAACGACACCATCTACATGGGGCGCGGCCAGGACATCGCCAGCGGTGGCACGGGCAACGACTTCATCTCCGGTGGAGCGGGAACCCGTCGTGACCGCCTCTACGGCAATCTCGGCAACGATCGGGTGCTGGGAGGAGCGGGGAACGACCTCGTGAGCGGGGGAGTCGGCGACGACCGCCTGTTCGGCAACCCGGGCGACGACATCGTCGACGGTTTCATCGGCAACGACTTCCTCGCGGGCAACGCCGGCAACGATCGCCTGACCGGTGCGGCAGGTCGCGATTCCCTCTACGGTGGCCCGGGCACCGACCGGCTCACGGGGGGCGAGGGCAACGACCGCGTGCACGGCGGCGACGGCGACGACCAGGTGATCGGAAACACTGGCAACGACACGCTCTCAGGAGGTCGCGGAAACGATCAGGTGCTCGGCGACGCGGGTAATGACAAGCTGTTCGCCAACCTCGGCGTCGACTCGCTGTTCGGCGGCGACGGCGACGACGACCTGTGGGCGCTGGCCGCCGGAGACGTCGCGCTACCGGGCTCCGACTCGCTGAGCGGTGGCGCCGGCAACGACGCCTTCCACACGCGCGACGGTGAGCCGGACATCATCGACTGCGGCCCGGGC
Source organism: Solirubrobacterales bacterium (assembly GCA_038330145.1). Taxonomy (GTDB): domain Bacteria; phylum Actinomycetota; class Thermoleophilia; order Solirubrobacterales; family JBBDJG01; genus JBBQNR01. The sequence continues at coordinate 85,669 of JBBQNR010000001.1, read as the reverse complement.
AATGACGTCGCGAACCTCGATCCCCAGGACGTGATCGTCGACGCCACCGCCGCCAATCCGAAGGGCTCCTGTGAGACGGTCAGGCTCGCGGCGCCGAAGAAGGGTCAGGACACGACCGAGAACAAGACCGAGGCGCCCAAGGAGGACGCACAACAGGGCTAGTCAGGAATTTCGGCGGCTGCTTCGGGCGCTGAATCGGCCGGCGGGGCTGTGCCCGGCTTGGTCTCGCCGGCCGGCGCCTCAGGCGCCGGCGGAGTCTCGGCAGCGGCTTGCTCGGGTGCCCGAGTCTCGTCGGCGGCTTCCTCCGGTGCCGGCGTCTCGTCGGCGGGCGCCTCGGGCGCAGGGGCCGAGCCGGGCGCTGCCTCTGCCTCCGCCTCCGCCTCCGCCTTGGGCGTGCTGCTCGGCGCCGCGCCGTCGGGCCGCTCGCCATCCGGCCTGTCCGGCGGCTTGCTGTTGGGGGTCGGGAGCTGGCGCACGGGAGCCAGCACCATCGTCATGTTGCGCCCTTCCTGGTTCGGCTCCTGCTCGATGATCCCGAACTCGCCCAGCTCGTCCGCCAGCTTTCGCAGCAGGATCTCTCCGCGCTCGGGGTGTGCCTGCTCGCGGCCGCGGAACATGATCGTGACCTTCACCTTGTCGTTGTGCTTGAGGAAGCGCAGCACGTGACCCTTCTTGGTCTCGTAGTCGTGGGTGGCGATCTTCGGTCGCAGCTTCATCTCCCGGATCGTCACCTGATGCTGGTGCTTTCGCGCCTGCTTGCGACGCTGCTCCTGCTCGTACTTGTACTTCGAGTAGTCGAGCACTCGGCAGACCGGCGGCTTGGCCTCAGGTGCGATCTCGACCAGGTCGAGGTCGCGCTCGCGCGCATAGGCCAGCGCCTCGTCGCGCTTGACGACTCCGATCTGCTGACCGTCGTCGCCGATCAACCGCACCTCCGGCACGCGGATGCGCTCGTTTATTCGCGTCGTGTCCCGCTCGGGCGGGCGCCGATCGAACCTACGCGGGATCGGCACTACGAATTCAAGTCCGGTAGAGGCAAGCGCTTCAGTGAGATGAACGGCTGGAAAGCGACAAGCGACAAAAGAAAGAGGGCACGCGGCGCTTAACGGCGGCGGACCTGCGGTCGGATGGTGCCCTTCATTGCGGCCGAGTATAGCGCCTGCTCAACCGGTTTTCGCGCGCAATTCTCAGCCGTCACGCAGATGTCCGAACGATTGTTTCGGCCGCCTGGGCCGCCGACATCGTGCCCAGGTCGCCCTCACGGTGGCGGCGCAGGGCAACCTGCGCCGACTGCTGCTCCTTGTCGCCGAGGACGAGCATGTAAGGCACCTTCGCCAGCTCGGCGTCGCGCACCTTGCGCCCGATCGACTCCGAGCGCGCATCGAGCTCGGCGCGCACTCCCAACGAGCGCAGCTCCGCCTCCACCTTCGAGGCGTAATCGGCGTGACGGTCGGCGATCGTCAGCACCCGAGCCTGGACGGGCGCCAGCCAGACCGGGAAGTCGCCGGCATGGTGCTCGATCAGGATGCCAAGGAAGCGCTCGATCGAGCCCAGCAGCGCGCGGTGGATGATCACCGGCGCGCGCTCGCTGTTGTCGGCCGCCGTGTATGTGAGGCCGAAGCGCTCCGGCATGAAGAAGTCGAGCTGGCAGGTGCCGCACTGCCACGAGCGCCCCAGCGCGTCGGTGATGTGGAAATCGATCTTGGGCCCGTAGAAGGCACCGTCGCCCGCATTGAGCTTGTACTCGCGCCCCATCGACTCGAGCGCCTCTGTCAGCGCCGACTCGGCGAGCTCCCACTGCTCGTCTGTGCCGATCGACTTCTCGGGGCGCGTGGACAGCTCCACCAGCACGTCGTCGAAGCCGAACAACGCGTACAACTCGTCGATCGCCTCGGTGATGTCGCGCACCTCCTGCACGATCTGATCCTCCGAGCAGAACACGTGCGCATCGTCCTGCGTGAACGCGCGTACGCGCAGCAGCCCGTGCAGGACGCCCTCGCGCTCCTTGCGCGTGCAGAGCCCGAACTCGGCAAGGCGCAACGGCAGGTCGCGATAGGAATGCCGCGTGGACGAGTAGACGAGACAGGCGCCGGGGCAGTTCATCGGCTTGATCGCGAAGCGGCGCCCGCTCTTGCGTTCGCCGTCCGCCCTCGCCTCTGCATCACCGGCATCCGTGCCGCCATCGTTGCCGGCATCTTCGTCGGCGTCGCTCGTGAAGTACATGTTCTCGCGGTAGTTGTCGTAGTGGCCCGAGCGGTGCCAGAGCTCGACGTCGAGCAGGTGCGGCGTCTTGATCTCGTCGTAGCCGCGCTTTTCGAGCTGCTCGCGCACCACGCGCTCGATCTCGTTGATCACGACCATGCCGTTGGGCAGGAAGAACGGCATGCCCGGTGATTCGGGCAGCAGGGTGAACAGACCCAGCTGAGGGCCGAGCCGGCGATGGTCGCGAGCGCGCGCCTGCTCGAGGCGCTCGAGGTGATGCTCGAGGTCCTGCTTAGAGAAGAAGGCGGTGCCGTAGATGCGGGTCAGCATCTTGTTGTGCTCATCGCCGCGCCAGTAGGCGCCGGCAAGCGACAGCAGCTTGAACGCCTTCACCGATGCGGTGGTCGGCGCGTGCGGGCCCCTGCAGAGGTCGGTGAAGGGGCCGTTGCGGTAGAGCGAGACGGTGTCCACGCCGTCGTCGCTGACCAGGTCGCGTATCAGCTCGACCTTGTAGTCCTGACCCTGCTGCTCGAAGTAGCCCTGCGCCTCGTCCACCGGCAGGTCGGTGCGCTCGAATGGCTCGCCCGCCTTGACGTACAGGCGCATGCGCTCCTCGATCCTGGCCAGGTCCTCCTCGGAGACCTTCACGCCCGCGGGGAACTCGAAGTCGTAGTAGAAGCCGTCGGCGATCGGGGGGCCGATCGAGATCTTCGTGCCCGGGTAAAGCTCCATCACGGCCGTGGCCATCACGTGCGCGGCGTCGTGGCGGATCAGGTCGAGGGCGCCCTCGCTCTTGCTGGTCAGGATCTCGATCGCCTCCCCGTCGCTCAGGGGAGCGCCCAGATCGCGCACCTCGCCGCCCACCCGGATCGCCAGCGCCGCGCGCGCAAGGCCCTCGCCGATGGCGGCCGCGGCGTCGGCCCCCGTCGCGCCCTCGGCAAGCTCCAGCGCGCTGCCATCCGGCAGCAATACCTTCATCTACGGGTGTCCAGAGGTCGTCGCGATCCGGCCGGATGCTAGATGATTGATTCCGCAGCCCCGTGCGTGCGTGGATCGTGGAATCAATCATTTAGCGCCTGCCCGAGCAACGCCTGGCGGCAGCCGGCCGGGTCCAATATCCGGTCTGAAGGCGGAATCACCAAGGTGATATCGGTCACAGATGGCGCACGGTCGCAGGCAGTTCGTCACAAAGCGCACAGTGTTGGCGCGAAACTTCCCTGGACCCTGTGGTATCAATTGACTGACCAATCGGTCAGTAGGGATCGCCCGTTTCACCTGTAACTCGGCGACCCTGCGCCCCCCACCGGCTCCGCTGGTGGAGGGGTTCCAAGAACGGAAACGAGACGCGGCAATGCCATGCGGCATGCCGGCGCGGAAGGCCTCGACAAAAGGGGCATTCCGACGGGCCTAGGCCCAGGCCGGATGCGCGTGGGTCGCCGCCTGAAGGAGGTTGCTACTGGCGAACGCTGCCGAGGACGGAGAGGCCGACAACGAACAACGACATGAGGAGGGACTATGAAAGGCCCCCTGATTGCCGTGATCAGCGTTGGCATCGCAGCAGCGGCACCAGCAGTTGCGGTATCAGCAGCACAGACGCAATCACACACGCAATCGAAGGTTGCGGTCGTCGCCGCAGAAGGCACGGCCCCAGCTATCAATACGAATCTCCACCAGGCCCCGGGCCCGGTGACCGTGCAGACACCAACACAAACAGAGCAACGACACATAAGGCTGGTACACCGGTTCCTGAGGCTCAGGCACCGGGCCAACCGGCTGATCGCCAAGCGAGACCGGCGCAGAGCTCGGGTCGTGTCGACCCCTGTCCAGCTGCAATGGTCGAACCGAGGCCTGAAGCGAGCCATCCGCAAGCTTCGGAAGCGCGTCGTTCGCGTGCGCTCACAGCTGCGCGCTCGTCGCGCCGGCCTCACGCCTGGCGTGAAGGCGATCCTGGAGCGGATCGCCGCCTGCGAGTCCAAGGGCAACCCGAGGGCCATCGGCGGCGGCGGATCGTTTCGAGGCAAGTACCAGTTCAACTACGGCACCTGGCGTGCCGTGGGCGGCAAGGGTGACCCGGCTTCGGCCTCCGAGGCCGAGCAGGACCGCCGCGCCGCGCTTCTGATGAAGCGCAGCGGCACGTCGCCCTGGCCGGTATGCGGATGAGCGGCAGCGGGAGGGTCGCGCTGGCGGCGTGGCCCTCTACGCTCCCCGCGTAAATCCGGGACTGCCTCAGCCAGCGCCGCGCGGCGACTCGGCTAGTGGTCCTTCTCGGAACGTTCGCCAGGGAACGGCGAGGCGCCCGGGGCCGCCAGGCAAGGACGCAGGGAGACCCTGTACTGGTCAGTACAGGGTCGACCGAGGACGCCGCATGGCGGCCACGGAGGCCGCCGTTACCGGTGAAACGTTTTGAGAAAGGCCACTAGCTGGCGGTGAGTGTCTTTGCGCGCTCGGTCATGTGGGCCACGCCCAGGCGCTCGAATGCCTCCGCCGCCGTCTCCAGCGCATCGGCGGCCGTGCCCGGCTCGGCGTCGCGCAGGACGGTCCCGATCAGCAGCTCGCACGCCGCCGCGTCGAGCGGGCGGTTGAGGCCGTTCCACAGCTCGCGTGCCTCGCGCAGCTGCTCGGCTCCCTCCTGAGCGTCGAGGTTGGTCGTGCCCCGCGCCTGCAGTGCCGCCGCCTGGCCGACCGGATAGTGCAGCCGCTCCGCCAGGTAGCCCGCCTCCTCGGCCGTCTCCCGGCCCTGGTCGGCCCGCCCGGCCATTGCCAGCGCGACGGCCCGTGCCGACATCGCCTCGATCGACTGCGCGATCAGGCCCGCGCGCTCGCAGACGTCGAGCGCGTGGTCGAGCTCGGTCACGGCCGCGCTGTAGTCGCCCCGGTCGCGCAGCGTCGTGGCGAGCCAGTACAGCGCCGAGAACGCGACCTCGGACCAGCCGACCTGGTCGGCCAGCTCGAAGGCCCGCCGGCAGGCCTCCTCCGAGCGATCCCAGTTTCCCTCGCGCCAGGCCAGCAGGCCGCGCAGCACGTAGGGGAAGCAGAGAGTGCCCACCAGTCCCTCGCGCTCCGCCAGGTCGGCGCTCTCCTCGGTCGAGTCGCGCACGCCGTCCCAGTCGGCGCGGTAGACCGAGATCTGCGCCAGAGCAGCATGCAGCTCGACCTGCGCTGGTAGCTCCCCGATCTGGCGGCTGAGCTCGAGGCCCTCGCTGTAGGCGTCGCGGGCGCCGTCGTAATCGGCCTCCGAGACCTCGAGGTGATGGCCAAGCGTCAGCAGCGCACGAATCGTCTCGCCCTGGTCGGAGTCGCGGCCCAGCTCGACCGAGCGCTCGAGGTTCTCGCGCGCCTTCTGAGTGTCGCCGATGCGGCCGAAGACGCGGCCGAAGATTCCGTGCGCGCGGCTGGCCGCCCGCGTCTCCCCCATCCGCTCGGCAAGCCGCAGCGCCTTCTCGGACGCGTAGATGGCGAGCATGTTGTCCCCTGCGTGCATGTATAGAGAGGCGGCCTCCTCGTAGAGGCGCACCAGCTCCAGGCATGGCGGCCCGTCCTTGAGCAGGTTGATGCCCTTCTGGTAGCGCTCGATCGCCTGCTTGCGCTCGCCCTTGTGCCAGAGCCCGGCGCCGATCTTGCGGTGCAGGTCCGCGACGCGGTTGAGGTCCTCCTGCGCGCGGTGGTACTCGAGGCATTCCTCCCAGACGGCTATCGCCGCGTCGACACGACCCATGCGCAGGGCGACGTCGCCCTGCTTCTCGCCGATTCGGGCCAGCGAGCCAGGGTCGTGCCGGGCGCGCAGCTCGCGGGCCGCCTTGTAGTGGGCGAATGCCTCAGGGTTCGAGAAGAGCGAGGCGGCCGCGTCTCCGGCCGCCTCCAGGAAGTGCACCGCCTTGCCGTACATGGGCTCGATCTGGTCGTACTCGATTCCGGTCTCCTCGCCCAGCGAGACCGCGCGCCCGTAGTGCTCCGCCAGTAGAGCCACGACCTCGTCGGTCCGATCGCCGGCGCGCTCCTCGATGAAGCGACCGACCTCGAAGTGCTTCACGCAGCGCACGGACTTGGGCAGCATCCCGTAGGCGACGTCGCGGATCAGCACGTGCTTGAAGGCGTACTCGCGCTCGCCCGCGAGCCGCGCGCCGCCGCCAGGCACGACGATGTCCTTCTCGAGCAGCGAGGTCAGGGCGCGAGACAGGTCATCCTCGCTGTCGGTGCCCGCCTCGGCCACGATCTGCGACAGAAGGCCCTCCCAGAACGTGCGGCCCACCACCGCGGCGTGCTGCACCAGGCGGCGCTCGACAGGCTCCAGCGAGTCGAGGCGCGCGGCCAGCAACGCCTGCACTGTGTCGGGCAGGGAGGCAGCCTCCTCGCCACCCTCCTCCGCCAGGCGCCTCACCATCTCCTCGGCGAAGAACGGATTGCCGCCTGCTCGCTCGGCGACCAGCGAGACAGCGCTGGGATCCCCGGCGGCGGCCGGCAGCAGGCTGGTGACCAGTTCGCGTGTCTGGTCGACGGTGAGCGGATCGAGCAGGATCGACGTCGCTTCGCGACGGCCTCCTCCCCAGCCCGCGCGGCGGTCCAGCAGCTCGTCGCGGGCAAGACACAGCAGCAGCAGCGGGCCCCGAACCCACTGCGCCAGGTACTCGATCAGGTCCAGCATTCCGTGGTCGGCCCAGTGGATGTCCTCGAACGCCAGCACCAGTGGCCGGCGGCGCGCCATCGCCTCGATGCAGGAGCGAACGGCCGAGAAGAAGCTCTCGCGCATGCGCTGGGGGTCCTCGGTATCGAGCGGTGCCGGCCCGTCCGGCGCCTCGACTCCGAGTAGGCGGCCAATCAGGGCCGCCCGGCGCTCGCTCGACTCGCCGGCGTCGCCGTCGTCGCCGACCAGGTCCCGGACCGTTTCGGACAGCTTCGACCAGGCGACGTCGGAGTCGTCGCCGTCGACGATGCCCGCCTCGGTTCGGATCACCTCGCCCAGGGCCCAGTAGACGATTCCCGAGCCGTACGGCAGGCAGCGCCCCTCACGGAACGCCGGCTCGTCCTCGCGCGCAGAGAGCCGGCGCTGAAGCTCCAGCAGCAGGCGCGACTTTCCGACGCCCGCCTGGCCGATCACCGTCACCTGGTGAGGCCTATCCTGGTTGGCGACCCGCTCGTATAGGGATTCCAGCAGCTCCAGCTTGTCGTCGCGGCCCACCAGCGGCGCCTCGCCTCGACGCCCGCCCCGGCGCAGGGGCTGGGCGGCCACGACGCCGACCGCCTCCCAGGCGGCTACCGGCTCGGCCCTGCCCTTCAGCTGTAGCGGCTCCAGGGGCGTGTACTCGATCGCCTCCCTGGTCGCCCGGTGGGTGCGCTCGCCCACCGTCACGCTGCCGGTGCGGCCGGCCGTCTGAAGCCGCGAGGCGACGTTGACGGTGTCGCCCATCACGGTGTAGCCGTCGCCGACGGCTCCGGCGACGACCTCGCCGGTGTTGAGGCCCACCCGTAGGGCGAAGCTGACGCCGTGGCTCTCTCCAAGCCCCTCGTTGATCTCGGTCATGGCGTCCTGCATGCCGAGAGCGGCCCTGACCGCCCGCTCGGCGTCGTCCTCGTGCGCGATGGGGGCGCCGAAGATCGCCATCACGTTGTCCCCTATGTACTTGTCGACGGTGCCACCGAAGCGCTCCACCTCCTGGCCCAGCCGGCGCAGGCAGCGGTCGACCAGCCTCTTGACGGCCTCGGGGTCCATGCGCTCCGCCACGGCCGTGTAGCCCGACAGGTCCGCGAACAGGACCGTGACCTGGCGCCGTTCCTCGGGTGGCTGGGCCGGGGCGGCGGCTGGGGGTGGCGGCTGGGGCTTGGGCGCCGGCGCAGAGCCCTCGAGGGCCGAGCCGCAGGACATGCAGAACTTTGCCTCGGCGGGCGCGACGGTGCCGCAGGACGGGCACCGGCGCTCGAGCGCGCCCCCGCAGGACATGCAGAAACGTGCCTGAGCGGGGTTTTCGTTGCCGCAGCTGTCACAAATGCGCGCCGCCATGGCCAAACAAGGGTACAGCGGGGAAGGACGGGGTCCATGCCTGGGCGGCCGAAAAGCCCCCTTTTTATGCGACTCCGACGGAAACGCCCGGTGTACTCGTTACACATCTAGACGACGATCTTGCACCCTCGCCTCCCGAATGGCGCAGCGGAGGGCAGGCGTCCAACCCGGCTCTGAAGGGTGGAACGACGATTTAAGGATGTCCACTTGGCGGCCGAAAAAGATTGGGCAGCATTCAAACGTTTATGTAGACTTGGGCGCTAGCGTGCCGGAGGGACACGTTGCTAGACGGAACTAGTGGGGCCAGCAGTGGATTTGCAAGGAACGGTAGGCCGCAGGATGCGAGAATTCATTCAAGGACGGGGGCGACGGAAGTCGCCGCTATACGAGCGGCCTTTAGTGGCCGATCCCTCGGGATGTGCATCGAGATGAGCGCATGAGCTCAGGTTTCGACGCACGCCCGGCCATGCCCACGCTGCTTTGGCTTGGGACGATCGGGGTAGCCCTGCTGGCCTCACTGGCTCTCGCCGACGCCAGCGTGCCTGTCGCCGCTGGAGCGGCTGTGATCGCGCTTTCGCTGCTCAAGGGCCCGATCGCGGGCCGGCTCCTGACCGTGGCCGCGCTGATCCCGATCGCCTTCGTGGATTCCAGCCCTGCCTGGGCCTGGATAGCCGCCGGCGCCGCTCTCGGCCTGGCCACCAGCTTCTTCCCGCGTGCGGGCCAGGTGCAGACCGAGCCCAACGGCGACCTCCAGCGGCATCTGGCCTGGTGCCGGCGGCGTGAGGAGCCGGCCCACCTGCTGGTCGCGCCCCTGCAGGGCATCGACGAGCTGGCCGTCAGCAGCCTGCTCGAGTCCTTCCGGATCACCGACAGCGTCACGCTCGGCCGCAGCACCGGCGGCACTGAGCTGTATGCGCTGCTGGACGCCCACGGCTTCATGCGCGAGGGCCTCGAGGGTCGTCTGGCAGAGAGCTTCGCCGGCCGCGATTTCGGCTGGGCCACCTTCCCGGAGGACGGCGTCACCCTCCAAACGCTGATCGAGCACGCCAGGGGCTCCATGCGCGAGGCGCAGGAGCAGGCGGGCCAGCTGACCGTCGTTCCCGAGCTGCCGCTGATCCAGCCAGAGCGCTCGGCACACACTCCGGCCCTCGAGCACGCGACGGGCGGGTCATGACCAAGCAACAGAGCGGTGGTCGGGTGCTGGTAACGGGCTGCGCCGGCTTTCTTGGATCCCACCTGTCGGAGCGCCTGATCGACAGCGGTCACGAGGTGCTGGGCGTGGACTGCTTCACCGACTACTACCCGCGCGAGCTCAAGCAGCGCAACATCGAGCGCCTCGTCGAGGACCCCGCATTCACGCTTCGCGAGCTGGACCTCTCGACCGACGACATCGACGGCCTGCTCCAGGGAATCACGCAGGTCTTTCACCTCGCCGCCCAGCCCGGCGTCCGAGGCAGCTTCGGCAGCGGCTTCAGCCACTACGTGCGCCACAACATCGAGGCGACGCAGGTGCTGCTCGAGGAGGCGGTCCGCAACCCGGTTGAGTCCTTCGTCTACGCCTCCTCCTCGTCCGTCTATGGAGACACGACGACCTACCCGACCGACGAGTCCGCCGAGCTTTGCCCGGTCTCTCCCTACGGGATGACCAAGACGGCGGTGGAGCAGCTGGCGGGGGTCTACCACCGCAACAGTGGCGTGCCCGTGGTCGGGCTTCGCTTCTTCACCGCATACGGCCCGCGTCAGCGGCCCGACATGGCCTTCTCACGCTTCATCACCCGAGCGCTCGACGGTGAGCCGCTGCTCGTCAACGGCGACGGCCGCCAGATTCGCGACTTCACGTATGTCGCCGACATCACGGACGGCACGATCGCTGCCGTGCGGGGCAAGCCCGGGTCCGTCTACAACATCGGTGGCGGCAACGCAACCGCCCTGATCGACATCATCGGCGTGCTGGAGGAGTTGCTCGAACGGCCGCTCGAGGTCGAGTACCGCCCCTCCCAGCGCGGCGACGCCCGCCAGACCTGTGCCGACGGCACGCGCGCGGCCGCCGAGCTCGGCTTCGTGCCGGTCACCGGGCTTGCCGAGGGCATCGCACGCCAGCTCGAGTCGATCGTGGCGCTGCGCGACCTCAAGGTCGCGCTACCCACCTCGCAGTAAACGGCGGCCTCCGGAACCACCATGCGTCGTCCTCGGGCCGCCAATGCGACGTCCTCGGTCGACCCCGTACTAACCAGTACAGGGTCTCCCTGCGTCCCTGCCTGGCTGCCCCGGCAGCTGGCCGTTTCCTGGCGAACGTTCTGAGAAGGACCGCTAGCGGCGGACCACGCGGAAGCCGGTCCGCTTGGACAGCGAGCGGGCGCCGGCACCATCGTTTGCCACGGCGATCAGCCGGTAGCGCCCCACGCGTATCCGCTTACCGCCCACGCGACCGGGGAGGCGCGGCTTGTTCAGCCCCCTGGCGCCATTGAAGGTGAGGTTGCCAACGCCGCTGAAGCGGGTGCAGCGCCGGGCCCGCCGGTTGCCGCGGGTTTCCTTGCGGCAGGCTCCGCCGGCCCTGCGGCCGCGGCTCCCGCGCAGCACGACCACGGTCACCGTGGCGGCCTTGGAGAGCCTGAAGCGCAACCGCGCACCCCTGCGTGCGCGCCGGGCTGCGGACGCCCTTGCGCGCGGGGCGCGGAACCTGCGCGGCTTCACGGACACGGCCCAGAGGCGCAGGGCCGAGGCACTCGAGGGGCTGCCGTTACGCGCAACCGAGGGATCGAGCACGCGCAGGTAACTGGCCCAGTCCACGCCGTCGGCGATGCGGAAGTAATAGATGCCGCCGCTGGGCTTTATGCCGGCGGACTGCGCGAACGCAATCATCGGATCCGCCAGGCCGAAGCTCGTGTAGCTGGTGCCCGACCAGAAACCCAGCAGCGACCAGGGCGATCCCGTCGAGTCGCCGACGAAGGCGCCGTAGTGCGCGGCGGCCGTCAGGATCGTCTTCTTCCACGCCGGGACCGGCAGTGCGTTGATCTGGCCGTCGCTCATGGCGAGCCAGAAATGAGCTCCCATCGGCGGCGCGTCGGTGGGGTTGGAGCACTTGGAATCGGTCTTCATCGCCGGCCAGACGAAGCTGCCCGACGTGCAGTTGATCGCCATCACGAGCGCGTGGTTGATGACTCCGGCCCGCAGCTCGGGCTCCGTCACCTTGCCGGCCAGGTTGCCGAAGCGCGAGGCGGTCGCGGCAGAGTTGAGCCCATCGCCGTCGATACGGATCTTGCGCCCGGAGCTGTAGCTCAGCACTCCCGCCGAGGGCTCGTGGGCCTGGTAGAGGTCGTACTCCCAGCCGTTGGACTCCACGATCGTCATGTGGGCGTCGCCGCCGCTCGCGGGCCGGGCCCCCGCCGGCACGTGGATCCTCTCGCCGTCGATAGGGGAGGTACCGGAGCCGTTCAGAGTCACTACGGGGTCACCGGGCTGGGCGAAGTAGACGGGCTTGTCGAAGTCGTTGCCGCCGTCCGCATGGCCGGCTCGCTCAGGGTTCGGGGGCCCGAAGCCGAGCAGGCGCTGGACGATCTGGGCCGAGCGCGGATTGAGCGTGGGGTTCGGTGGCACCCGGACGTTGAACGGGCTGGCGTCCGAGTACGGCCGCCAGCAGGCGGGCGGCCAGTTGCCGGCAGTGAAGGACCCGTAGGCCGGCGCGCAGGGGTCCTGCGGCGCCGCCTGCGCGGTCGCGGGCGGCATCACTGCCGCAGACGCGATCGCTGTTACGAGCGCGACGGTGAGCAGAAGCATGGCGGTTGGCGAGCGCAAGACGTCCGTGTGGCTGGCGAGGGTCCATTTCCGCTGGACCCTGAGTTGGTGCCTTCTCGGATGCTTCGAGGCGCGCGAGTATACAGGCGTTATTGGACCCCACCGGGGCGGAACCTGGGGCCGCGCCACCGGGGCCGTTAAAAGCCCCGCAATTTACGGCGGCCGGAATACATCAGCGGCCACAGCCGGGACGCGCGCAGGCGCCGCAGCGGCAGTGCCACCTTGCGCCGGAACTTGGGAATGTCGTCGTACCAGTAGATGCCCTCGCGCGGCCAGCGCAGCGGATCAGGGGACTCCGGGCGCCCGGGCAGCCCGGCGGCGGTCCGGTAGCCCGCCTGTGAGGCAGCCTGCGCCACGCGCTCGTCTACGTCGCCGTAAGGGTAGGCCAGCGAGGGGCAGGGGCGCCCAAGGCGCTGCTCGAGCTGATCGCGCGATCCCTCCAGCTCCTTCACCAGCGTCTCCCCGTCCAACTCGGTCAGGTGAGGGTGCGTGCGGGTGTGCGAGCCGATCTCCCAGCCTCCGTCGGCGAGCTCGCTCGCCTGCTGCCAGGACATGCCGACCAGCTCGGACTCGTAGGGTCCACCGAGCCACTCGTCTATCCCGGGCCAGGCCATCGGCTCCCCGGTCCCGATCAGGGACGTCGGCACGAACACGGTGGCGGGAAGGCCGAGACGGGCCAAGATCGGATACGCCTGCTCGTACACGGACAGGAAGGCATCGTCGAAGGTGACTGCCACGGTCCTCCCCGAGGGCGGCGCCGTTACCGCCTGGGTGAAGGTCGTGCCGCGGTAGCCGCGGTCGAGCAGCCACCGAAGCTGGCCCTCGAGCAGCTTCGGCGTGATCGACAGCCGCGCGGTCCAGCGCTCGCTCACCGCGTGGTAGCAGATGACGAGCACGTCGCTCATCCGGCGAGGCGCGCGAGCCGGCGTCTGACTCGCGCCGGCATCGTCCTGCGCGCCGCGCCGCCGAGCGCGGATGCCGCCCTGCCGACTCCACGTGCCAGCGTGAAGGTCTCTATGTGGTGATCCTCGTTGGCGAACCGGTCCTTGTAGGCCTCGGCTCCCCGCAGCATGCGGTACTCACCCATGCCGTCGTTGAAGGCTTCGCGCATCGTGTGCGTCAGCAGCACGAAGCCGACGCGGTGGCTGTCCCACTCGGGATCGCGCCCCGACTGGTAGTAGCTCTCGAAGCCTCCGAAGCGAAAGCCGTGCCAGGCCGCAACCGTCGTGCCGTCGACCTCGAGCGACCACAGGCGCAACCAGCCGCGGTCGAGCGCGACGGAGGCAAAATCGCGATGGAAGCCCTTCAGCGGGCCGACGAAGGCAGGAGAGCGCTCTCCCCAGCGCAACTCGTGGAGCTGGACCAGCCGCTCGAAGTCGGCCTCGAAGGAGTCGCGATCGGCGAGCCGGTAGCGGATCTCGTGCTCGCGCGCGAGCTTTCGCTCCCGGCGCGTCACCTGCTGCCGGAAGTTGGAGCTGCGCGAGGCCAGGTAGGCGTCCCAGCCCAGGCCGCCGGTGGTCATGACAGGGCTCGACTCCTTCTGAAGCACCTTTCCTCCGAGCAACGACCCCCAGTGCTCGGAGCCACTGAGGCGCTCGGCGATGAAGATGTCCCACGGCCAGTGCCTCCGCTTCAACCCGCTCTTCAGGCCGGCGGCGACGGCGGCGCTGTCGGCGGGGTCGCAGGCGGGCCCGAGCTGGTCAGCGGGGCCGTGCCCGAGGAAGCGCAGAGTTCGCAGCGGGCGGCCGGAGGCCATGTAGAGAGGAAGCACCGCGGCCAAGCTTCCCCCCGACCCGCGACAGGCGGTCAGCAGCAGGGGCCTTCCGTCGCCGAAATGCCGCCACCAGGTCTCGGCCCACTCGCGCGTCGCGAACAGGTTGCCGCTGCGCTCCGCGAGCCCGCCCCACTCCTGCGGGGCGACCTCGAAGGAGTCGATTGGCTCCAGCGTCAGATCGCCCACGCGCGCACCCGCCGGCTCAGCGGGCAGGGCGGCGTGTTGTTCGGTTGCGTTGCTGGAAGCAGATTGGTGAAGCATAGGCGGATGGCCCTATCTAGTTCTCGGCCGGAGGCCCAACCTCTTTAGAAAAGCGGGGCGGTCGCCGATGTGCGCCAAGATGACCGACGTGGCAGCCCAGCAGCCTCGCAAGCCCGCCCTCACGACGCTCTACTTCCCCCGCCGCCACGAGTGGGTCGAGCGCCTCGACATGGTGGATCCGAGCGCGATCTCGAATCTGGGTCTCGTACGCCGGCTTTTGCGGGCCGCCAAGGACTACAGGGCGCTGTTCCTGAACGGCTCCGGCTCTCCCCTGCGCGAGCTGGCCGCCGCCGCGGCGATCGGCCGCAGGCGCCGGCCGCCGAAGGTGATCGTCGCCGATTGCGTCTGGGGCAGCGGCGGCTCGAGGCTGGACCGCCTCGTCACCAGAGCAGGGATCCGGTTCCTGGACGGCGCCCACGTCCACTACTGCGTCCATTCCGCCCAGCAGCAGGAGCGCTTTCCCGAGCTGTGGGGAGTTGCGGCCGAGCGCGTGCACGTCGCGCCCTACTACTACACGCTCTCGGAGCAGGAGCTGGCCGAGCCGGTCGACCGCGGCGGCGGTGTGTTCGCCGGTGGGGACTCGCACCGCGACTACGGCCCCCTGATCGCAGCCGCGCGCGAGATCGACTCCGACTTCACGCTCGCCACCGGCCGCCTCTCCACCGACCAGCTGGCAGCGCTGCCGCCGAACGTGCGCGCCGGCCGCGTTCCGCACGATGAGTTCATGCGCCTGTTTCGCAGCGCGGTGGTCGTTGTGGTCGCGCTTCAGGGGCGCTCGGACCGAAGCGCAGGCGAGCAGACGTACCTGAACGCGATGGTGCTCGGCAAGCCCGTGATCGTCGTCGACACGATGGGTGTGCGCGAGTACGTCGAGGACGGCAGGACCGGGCTGATCGTGCCGCCGGCGGACCCGGCTGCGCTGATCGCCGCGCTGCGCTGGGTGATGGACCCGGCCAACGAGCAGGAGGTTGCCGGGATGACCGAACGCGCCCGCGCCGTAGCCCTCAGCCGCTACGGCCCCGACAACTACGTCGCCGGCCTACTGGCGGTGCTCGAAAAGGTGCTCGGCTAGGGCCACTAGATTGCGGGACAGGCCGCCTGGGCGACCTGTCCCGGAACGTTTCGCCCTAACAGGTGCGCTCGGTCACGCAGGGGTCGATCACGCGCAGGCGATTCGCCCAGTCGACCCCGGAGGCGATGTCGAAGTAATAGATGCCACCGCTGTAGTCGATTCCGCCCTGGCCTTGCTGCATCGCCTGGCGGGCGAACGTGACCATGCGGTCCTCGAGGCCGAAGCTCGTGTACGACGAGCCCGACTCGAGCGCCGCGAAGGTCCAGGGCGACCCGGTGGTGTCGCCGAGATACCCGCCGTAGTCGCGGAACGCGCGCAGAACCGCCTGCTTCCAGTAGGGGAAGCGTGACAGCTCCGCGTCGCTGATCTGGAGCTGGAAGCGCGTCCCCATCGGCGGATAGCCCGCGGCTGGGTCCCTGTTCCCATCGCTCTTCGCGGCCGGGTAGACGGCCGTGGTGGCGGTCGTCGAGGCGGCCATGAAGAAGGCGTGGTTGATCTGGCCCACCTCCATCTCCTGCGCTCTGATCCGCCCGGCGAGGTTGCCGAAGCGCGAGGCCGTCGCGGCCGAGTTGAGGCCGTCGCCGACGATGGGGATCTTGCGGCCGGCGTTGTAGCTCAGCACTCCGCCGGAGACCGGCTCCGCGTGCCAGAGGTCGTACTCCCAGCCGTCCGGTTGCACGATCGTCATGTGACGGTCGCTGCCGCCGGCCGGGCGGGCCCCGACCGGCACCCGGATCAGATCGCCGTCGATCTGCGGGGAGCTGCCGGTCGCGTTGAGGCGTACCAACGGATCGGTGGGGCGGGCCCAGTAGGTCGGCTTGTAGAAGTCCTCCGAGGTATCGGCGATGCCGGCGCGACGATCGGTGGGCATGCCGGCGTCGGTGAGCCGCTTCACCATCTGGGCTGAGCCCGAGTCGACCCGGGCGTCCTCGGGGATGCGCTGATTGAAGGGACTGGCGTCGGAGTACGGGCGCCAGCATCCGACCGGGTAGCCGCCCTCGTGCTTGGCGGCGGCGATGTAGCTGCCGGACTCGGTCATCCAGGGCGAGGCGGTGACCCCCCAGTTGCAGGTGCGGTCGCTGCCGCTTTTGCGCGCGACGGCGCGGTCGAACCAGAGGTCGAGCGGTGTCAGCTGCTGAAGGCCGAGCATCCCGTAGCGCACCTGATCGGCCGCGCGGCCGTAAGTGTTGGGCCTGTCGGACTTGCTCTCCAGCTCGCCGTCCACGAACAGCTCGTTCACGCCCTTGGCGCCATCGAGCCTCTGGTGGACCTCGGTGAAGAACCAGCGGCCGAGGGGAACGTCGATGGGTCCAGCCAGTACCTCGCGCTGGCTCCCATCGGCCTTGCCTCTGACCAGATACGCCTTGTGGTCGGACGCCGCAATCACGACGCCGCTGTAGTCGGCCCCCGACTGGTAAGTCGGGCGGTTGTCCCAGCCGACGAGCATCACGTCCGCGTGCTGTGACGCCGGGAACGTGAGGGGCAGGTAGAAGCCGGCGCCGTACCAGACGTCGTCACCGCCGGCCCACTCGACGTCGAACGCGGTCAGCGCGAAGCCGGGGCGGTTGAGTCCCTCGTAATGGGCGTGGGCGGAGTACTCGCCGCCGTAGGTTCGGTTGCCATCGATGGTCACCGACCCGGCCGTCGCGGCGGTCTTATCGAAGCGCGAGAAGTCGCCGGTCTCCATGCCGAACTGGCGCAACACGGGCGGCGATTCCTCCACCGCCATCGCGGGCGCGCCGGCCAGCGCCACCAAGACCAGCACCAACAGCGCGACCAGCGGCTTCAACACCCTGCGTGAACTTCCCTGCATCATGCCTCCCGTTTTCCCGTTCGCCATCCCTAACTTCGGGCCGGCTTGCTTGCCAACTCGTCCTTGCCCCATACCCAGCCGGAGCATCGCTCATGCCTGCCGCAGTGCGACGCCGCCGCACCTACGCCGGACGCTGATGGCGCGGTACGGCACGAGAGCTAGACAGCTAACACCCTATAACACGTCAACCCGGGGCACCAACGCACAACCGGAAACCCCCGGTGTAGAGCGAAAAGTCGCTCTTTGCGACATTGCTCTCCCCCAGCGTAGCCATGGATTGCGTGATGTGGGCCGATCTTGCTCACAGGCGGAATGAGCGGCGCCCGCCCCCTTCCGGGAGCGGGCGCCTCGAACTACTTCTTGTCCGGTTTTGAGGGCCCTAGCAGGTGCCCTGCGCGACGCACGGGTCCAGGACCCGCAGCCTGGACCAGTCCACGCCGCTCGCCAGGTTGAAGTAGTACGTGCCTCCCGACAGGGAGATGTCGCCATCGGTCGAGTCACGCGAGCTCGCATATGCTGCGAACGGCCGTGGTAGGCCGAACGAGTAGTACCCGACCTCCGACTCGAACGGCATCGCCGTCCAGCCGCCGCTGGTGGTGTCACCGAGGTATCCACCGTAGTCACGCAGCGCGCGCAGGATCGCCCGCTTCCACGCCGGGAACCCTGCCAGCCATGCATCCGTCGCGTAGGACGGATCGAGCTGGAAGCGCGTTCCCATCGGTGGATAGCCGGCGCCCTTGGGGCCGTCCGACTTCAGTGCCGGGTAGACGAAGCCCGAGCCGGTCGTCGACGCGCTCATGAAGATCGCGTGGTTGATCTGCCCGGCCGCGAACTCCGGGTAGCGGATGCGGCCCGCGAGACAGCCGAAGCGTGCCGAGGTTGCGGCTGCGTTGCGGCCGTCGCCCGCGAGCGAGATCCGTCGCCCGGAGTTGACGGTGATCGTCCTTGCCGTCGGGTTGACCGACGCCTGGTAAAAGCACCACTCCTCGCCGTTGTAGACGATGCCCAGATGGGCGTCGCCGCCAGCAGTCTGGCGTGCTCCGTCGGGCATGCGCACCTTGCGGCCGTCGACGTCGTAGGGTGCGGTCGTCGAGCCACCGATGACGGTGTACTCCGGGTCCGTGCTGCGGGCCCAGTAGATGTTCTTGTGGTAGTCGTCGCCCTCGGGGATGTTGGCCCTGCCGCTCTTGGGCCCGCTTCCCTCCGAACGCAGATTCGCGACAAGCGACGACGAATCGGACGTGAGACGCGCGCCGGCCGGTATCAGCCGGTTGAACGGGCTCGTGTCCGCGTACGCCCGCCAGCATGCCGCCGGCGATTGGCCGGGAGCGAACTGATTCAGGTCAGTCGTGCAGGCACCGGTCTCCGGGGGAGTCGGAGGATCGGGCGTCTCGATCACCAGAATCGGGTCGGTCGGTGGTGTGGTCGTCGGTGGTGGCGTGTTGGTCGGCGGTGGTGTGTTCGTCGGTGGTGGCGTGTTGGTCGGTGGCGGTGTGGTCGTCGGCGGCGGTGTCGGGTCGGTCTTCTTGGAACGTCGCCTCGACCAAGCAGAGCGACGGGCCCGCTTGGACCTCACGTGCAGCCTGTGCTTGCCGTGACGCGAGATCCTGGTGCGCAGGTAGCCGCGCCGGGCAGCGCGACGGATGCGCTTCAGCGACAGCCGCTTCGTGCCCTTGGGCCCGAGGACGTGCGCCGAGCGGATCTGCCGCGGCGATACGTGCTTCAACCTGAAAGTCGCCACTCCGTGCTTCACCTTGACTGCGGTGAAGGAGCGGTCCTTCGCTCCGGCCACTGCCGGCATCGACAGAGATGCGGCCAGGGCGACGAGGAGCACCGCGATGCCGGCCAGGGCGGCAAGCCCGCCAAAGGCGCTCCTCGTGAGCGTGTGCTCACGGTGGGTGTGGTGCATAGGTTCCCCTTCCTTGGGTCCGCTACCACCCGCGCCTTTTTCCTTCGGCAACCCGGCCGACCCCTTGGCAAATGCTTCGCGGGGGCCCCGTTGGCTTTGCGTCCCCGCCTTACGACGGGTTTGCCTTTATCGGGAGGCAGCTATTTGCGATCCGTGAATTACATCGACTCCCCATGCGCCCACTCAAGGGTGATCTTTGCCACCGTCCAACGGACGTCCAATTCACCGCCGAGACCGGCTGCGTAGCGCGTCCAACGCTTGTCTACTGAAATCGCCTCACCCGCCTGCGGACCCGCCACGCGGCGAAGAATCAGGCCACCGCGTCGGTGCCCGGCGTGCCTTCGTCTCCACGTCCGCCGTTCTGCCCGCGCGCGATGTCGCGCAGCCTGATCAGCGCGTCGCGAGCGAACAGCCACAGCAGCCCGAGATAGGTCAGGCCGCCCGCGACGCCGCCGATCAGGAGGGCCGGCCAGGGCGAGTCGATCGCGCGTTCGATCGGAAACAGCACCGCCGCCATGCCCGCCGTCGCCAGCAGCGGTGGCCAGAGCAGCCTCCAGACCGCGCTCGGCCCGACGCCCAGCTTCCCCATGGCCAGCCCCGTGTTTATCAGCGCCACCGCCCCCATCACGCCGGCCATGCAGGCCGCGACCGCAACGATGCCGTGGTCCACGAAGGTCCAGATCGCGGCGAACAGCAGGATCGCCTCGGGCATGCCGATGACGAGCAGGATGCCGGCACGGCCCATCGCCTTGAAGATGGTGCCCCCGGGAATCGAGATCGCGACTGCCAGCGCGTAGAGCGTCAATACCCGCATCGCGGGAACGGAGCCCTCCCACTGGTCGCCGAACAGGGCAAGGATGAACGGGTGCGCGAGCACAGCAAGCCCGGCGGCCATCGGCAGCGCGATCATCAGCGTGTAACGCAGCGAAACCCTGAACGCCCTGCTCAGGTCCTCGCGCTCGATCGATGCGAAGGCCGGGAAAAGCACCTGGCCGGCGACCACCGAGAGGTTGAGGATCAGAAGCTCCGGCAGCCGGAACCCGAGCGAGTAGAGGCCCAGGTCGCTGGCGGTCAGAAAGCGACCGATGAAGATGAAGTCGAGATTCGTCTCCATCGCGGTCAACAGGTTGAGGCCGGTCAGCGTTCCGCCGAAGCGCAGCAGCTGGGGCAGGTGAGCTCGTTGTGGCTTCAGGCGCGGGCGCCACTTCACCATCACCCAGAGCACCACCGTCGACGCGACGCTGCCCACGATGTAGCCGAGCACCAGGCTCCAGGCCCCGAAGCCCGCGATCGCGAAGCCGATCGCGGTCAGGCCGCGCAGGGTCACGTCCGACAGCTGCGCGGCGGTACGTGGGCGGAAGTCGATTCGCTTCTGGGCCAGCGTGAAGTGGGTGGCCCCGATCGAACGGATGAAGAACCGCAGTCCCAGCACCGCAAGCAGCGCGGTCAGGCCCGGCTGGTCGAAGAAGGAAGCCGCCAACGGGCTCGCCGCCGCGGTGATGATCGAGAACGCCGCTCCCAGGGCGATGCTCCACACGAACACCGTCTCGGCGTGCTCGAGCTCATCCTCCTCCTTCACGATCACCAGCGCCTGCGAGACGCCCAGGTCGGCCAGCGTCTCGAGCAGGAACATGAACAGGATCGCCAGCGCGACGAGGCCGAACTCGCGTGGCGTCAGCAGTCGCGCCAGGATCGCCGTCGCCAGCAGCGTCAGCAGGCGTCCGCCGACGTAGGACCCGTAGGCCCAGAACATGCCCCGGAGCGTGCGGGTGCCTAGGCTGCGGCTCGAAGCCATGGTCCCGTGCTTCTCATCTCCTTATTCTCGGCCGGGGTCAGGGATTGTGTACCGGCGGGCGCGGGCCACCGTTTGGGGTCATCGCCGCCTCGTAAACGCCGCGCATGCGGGCGGCCCAGGCCTCGGCGGTGAACTCGCGCTCGAAGCGCTCGCGGCCGGCTGCACCGAGGCGGGAGCGAAGCTCGCCGTCTTCGAGCAGGCGGGCGAGACTATCGGCCACCTGGCCGGCCTGCGGCGGCGCGTCGACCAGCAGACCGGTGCGACCGGGGTCGACGATCTCGGGGATCCCCCCCACCGCGCTTGCCACGATCGGCAGGCCGACCGCCATCGCCTCCAGCAGCGCGGTCGGAAAGGCGTCGACGTACGTCGGGTGCAACAGAATGTCGGCGGCGTCCAGGAGCGCCATCACGTCGTCGCGGTGACCCGCCATCACGGCGGCGTCTCCCAGCGGCCCCGCCAGCCGCTCGATCTCGGCCCTGTCGGGCCCGTCGCCGGCGATCACGAGGCTCAGCTTCGGGAAACGCTCGCGCAGCGATGCGACAGCGGCGGTGGCGACGTCGTGCCCCTTGCCCCGGCGCAGCACCGTCAGCATCACCGCAACCGTGTCGTCGGGCGCCAACCCGAGTTGCTCCCGCACCGCTCGCCCCGCGCCCGGTCTCGGCTCGGCGACGATGCCGTTGTGAACGGTGACGACGCGCTTCTCGGTGTCCCAGCCGGTGTCGAGATACGCACGGCGCGCCGCGTCGGACACCGCCACGACCGTCTTGATGTATCGCCGTCTCACGAGGCTCATCAGGCGCTCCTTTGCGAAGTTGCGCGTGTCGCGCAGGTCGCGCCGCCACTCCATTATGTGGATGGTGGAGATGGCCGGGATCCCCAGCGAGCGCGCAGCCAGGCCGCCGAGCATGTCCGCGTAGCCGAGGTGCGTGTGCAGGATGTCGGGCCGTACGTCTGCCAGGTGCCGCCGCACGGTTTGGTGGTCGGACCGGTTGAGCAGCGGCATCGGCCCCTTGATCGCCGCCAGCACCGGCTCCACCCCGCGCTCTCTCAGCCGGCCGGCCGCCGGGCTGCCGTCGCGGTCCTCGAGAAAGCCGACCGACAGCTCGATTCCGGCGGAGGGCGCGCCGGCCGCGAACTCCGCCAGCAGCATCTCCGCACCGCCCCAGGTCAGCGACGAGATCAGCGCGTGAACCCGTATCGGGCGACTCGGGCTCGCGGTCATCGATTCGATGGTACGGGACGGCGCAGGCATATCATTGGCCGGCGCATGCGCGTCGCCGTCCACACCGACCAGGCCTACTGGCGCCACGGCGACTCGATCTACGCGGCGCGCGCGTTCGTCGTCTTCCTGGGCCAGCTCGCGCGCTCGCTCGACAGCCTGATCGTGCTCGGCCGCCTCAGCCCCGAGCCCCACCGCTCGCACTATCGGCTCGCCGACGAGATCGACTTCGTGCCGTTGCCCTACCATGCCGACGCGTCCAACCCGCTGCAGGCGGCAGGCACCTTCGCCGGCTCGCTGCGCGTCTACTGGCGAACGCTGCGCGACGTCGACGCCGTCTGGCTGCTGGGCCCGTATCCGCTCTCGCTCGCATATGTGCTGCTGGCGCTCCTCAGACGCAAGCGCGTGGTGCTCGGCGTGCGCCAGGACATGCCGCAGTACATTCGCAACCGCCGGCCCGGAAAGCGCTGGATCCACCTCGCGGGCGACCTGCTGGAGCACGCCTACCGGCTGCTCGCCCGCAGGCTCCCGATCGTCGTCGTCGGACCCCAGCTCGCGCGCAACTACGCCGCCGCGCCTCGGCTGCTCGAGATCTCGGTCTCGCTCGTGCGCGACCACGACATCGTCGATCCGGGCCAGCTCGACCGCTCCTACGACGGCGAGCTGCGGATCGTCAGCGTCGGCCGGCTGGACCCGGAGAAGAACCCGCTCATGCTGGCGGAGGTGATTGCCCGCCTGCACGAGCGCGACCCGCGCTGGAGGCTGGTGGTCTGCGGCGACGGGCCGCTGGAGGAGGACCTGGAGCGCCGCCTCGCCGAGCTCGACGTCGCGTCGGTGGTCGAGCTGAAGGGCCACGTGCCGATCGACGACGGGCTCGTCGAGGTCTACCGCGCCGGGCACTTCTTCCTGCACGTCTCCTGGACCGAAGGCCTGCCGCAGGTGCTGTTGGAGGCGATGGCCGCCGCGCTGCCGGTGGTCGCGACCTCCGTCGGCGGCGTCGCCGAGGCGATCGGCGACAGCGCGCTGCTGATCGAGCCTGGCGACGTGGGCGCCGCCGTCGACTCGCTCTCGCGCCTGGCCCAGGACGGGACGCTGCGCGAGCGCATGGTGGATGCCGGCCAAAGGCACGTCCGCCGTTACACGATGGAAGCCGAGTGCCGTCGCCTGGCCGATTTCATCACGGGACGCGACACCGACTCCGCGCCCCAGCAGGACGCCCCGGCCGAAACTCAGCGCACGGGGTCCCAGTGAACGCTCTGGCGCCCGCGCAGCCCGCGCACGACTCCTAGCCCGACCGCGGCGTTGCCGAGCGTGAACTGGCCCGCCGCTCGCGCCAGCCTGCCGGCACGGCCGGGCGGGACCCTGACGCTGACCGCCAGCGCACCGGACGCATAGAGCGCAACCTGAGCGCCGGCCAGCGCGCGATAGCCGCGGCGCTGCGACAGCGACAGCGAGGCCAGCAGGGCGCCCAGCAGCAGGAAGGGAAGCGCCAACCGCCCGTACTTGTGCGACAGCGCGCGCCAGGCGAAGCCGGGCGGCAGGTCGCGCAGCTCGGACAGCGCCATCACGCGGCCCGCGCTCATGCGCGTTCGTCGCGCCACCTCACCCGCGACCGGGACGGCGTCCTCACGCGAAGAAGCCGCCGGTTCGTAGACGACACGGCCACCGTGGCGCACGAGGTGACACAGCAGCCAGAAGTCGTCGTTGACGACGTGCTCCGGGAAGGCCGGCAACTGCTCCTTGCGAACCGCCATGAACTCGCCCGACATCGCCGCCACGCTCCCGGAACGGCTCTCGAGCGTGCGGATCATGTGCTCGTAGCGATCGTAGGCGCTGTCGCGCTCTCCCCTGCGCCCGGCGACCGCGGCCACCTCGGGCTCGGCGAAGTGGCGCACCGCGGCGCGCACGCTGCCGCTGTCGAGCAGGTTGTTCGCGTCGGTCATCAACACGATGTCGCCGCTGGCGGCCTCGAGGCCGCGGCTGAGGGCGGCCGCCTTGCCGGCTCGCTCGGCGGAGAACAGCACCGTCGCGTCGGGCCGCGCGTCGCGCGCTATCCGGGCCAGCTCCTCGTCCTCGTCGACGGTGACGATGACCTGCAGCCGATCAGCCGGGTAGTCGAGCTCCGACAGCGCGCGCAGCTTGTCGCGCAGCGCCTCGCGCTCACGGTAGGCGGGGATCAGGATCGACACCGCCGGGTCGCCGTCGCCCTGCGACCAGCGGCGCTCCGGGAGCAGCATCAGCGCCAGCGGGTAGCCGACCAGCACCCAGCCTGCGCCGGCGGCGCTGGCCCAGAAGCAGGCAGCCCGGGCGCTCAACCGAGCAACGTCCTGGGCGGCTTCTCCTTGGCGGCCCAGCCGAGCCCGAGCAGCATTCCCAGCAGCACCCACAGCAGGCGGATCTCGCTTCCGTGCAGGAAGAGACTGGCGATCATGTAGGTGACGATCGAAAGCGTCACCGTTCTGCCGATCAGCAGCCTCCAGACCCCGCGAGCGTAGGCGAACCGGAACACGGTCAGGAAGGCGAGCGTGAAGCCGATCAAGCCGGCCAGGCCCTGCTCGGCCGCAACCTCAAGCGGCAGGCTGTGCGCCTCGCGCTCCGTGCGCGGGTCGTTGCCGATGTTGCGGCTGTAGTCACGGTAGTGATCGGGGAACATTCCCGGACCCACGCCGGTCACCGGGTAATCGGCGAACATCGCCACCGCGACCAGGTTCTCGGTCAAACGGCCCTCGACCGAGCGCGCGTTGGCGTCCTGAGTCTGCGCCGCGAACAGCGGTAGCGCGATGATGGCTCCGATCACGACCGTGGCCGCCGCGACGCGGATGCGGAAGACCGGCATGATCAGCCCCGCGCCGACGATGGCAGCGCCGGAGGCGATCATGCCGCCGCGCGAGCCGGTGGCGAAGACACCGCCCAGGACGACCAGGACCGAGAGGATGCCGAGCAGCTGCCGCCTGGCCCCGCGCGCGATCAGGTACATGCCGAACGGCACCAGCGAGGCCATCACGAGCGCGAAGAAGTTGGGGTCGCCGACGGGCCCGGCCGCCCGCGGGGTTATGGGAATGAAGGGGATGTCATTCGCCTTCAGCGGGAACAGCGGCGTCGGATGCACGAAGACGGAGAAGATCGAGCCGGCGCCCAGGAAGACGCCCACGCAAGCAAGGGTGATCGCGGCGTGGTCGACGTCCTCGATGCTGCGAACGATCAGAGCCACGATGAACAGGAAGGCGATGTTCTTGAGCTGCGGGACCGGCACCTCCATCCCGTCGGGGCTCACGAGGCCGGCGGCCAGCAGCGGCAGCACGAGGAAGGCGCAGACGACCAGCACCTCCTTGGCATAGCCGAAGCGCAGCGCCGCCTGGTAAACGGCGAAGCCGAGCAACAACATTCCGGAAGTCTCGATCGGCGACGGGAGGCCGCCGAAGTAGACGGCATCGATCGACGTCCAGACGAGACCGATGTAGCTGGGAACGATCCAGCGCGGATTGCGCAGCAGGTACGCGCCCCCGATGACCCCGACCACCAGGAAGGGGAACAACCCCGGCTTCAGGGACAGGAAGCGAAGCGCGATCAGCGGCAGCGACGCAGCCAGCAGCACCGCGCCGATGAGGATCAGCAGGTCGGCGGCTAGGCGCGGCCCGGGGGGATTGCCGTTGCCGCCGTTGGGATAGCGCCCGGCGGGGTACCGGAGGGTTTCCGCTCCCCCGGCCACGTCAGCGGCTGGTGGGGTAGCGCGGGCCCTCTCTGGTCAGCCAGTCGGCAGCGGCCAGCGCCTCGGCCCGGGAGGCCGCGGCCGCGGTGCGCCTGTCCGGTGGCTGACCCACCCCGTAGCGGCGCAGCAAGGTCCAGGCGGCGAGCGCGCCCAGGAATGCCAGCAGGATCGTCGCCATGAGGATCAGGCTCCTGCTCGTGCTCGCCTTCGCCGGAGACGTCGGCGACTGGAGCACTCTCAGGTCCCAGATGTCCACGAGCTTGTCCTGCTCGCGCTGCGCGGCCACCACCAGCGACCGCAGGGCCGGCTGGACGATGTTCTGGTCGTCGGCGGAGGCGAGGAGGCGGATCGCGCGGGTGTCGGGCACCGAGCGGACCTTGACGGTCACAGGCGGGTTGCCCGCCCGCTTGAGTGTGTCCTCGGAGGCCAGCAGCTCGACATAGGTTCCGGCGGTGCCCGACCGCTGGAACGAGTCCAGCACTCCAGCGAGGTCCTTGGGATCGGTCGGCTGCGGGACCATGACCAGCGTGGCCTGGCTCTGGTACGTGATCGGCCGCACGATCGAATAGGCGAAGCCGGCGAACAGGATCACGGTCGCGACCGCGATCGTGACGGTCGTGGTCAATGAGCGGCTGAGGTTGGTGAGTGAGCTCATGCGGTTCCGGTCCTACGTAGAACGATAGGGAGTGTCGCAGCCAGCAGCTTCAGCTCGGCCCAGATCGAGGGCCGGCGGAAGAAGCTGATCTCGAGCCTGCAACGCTCGTCGAAGTCCATCGAATCGCGCCCGAGCACCTGCCAGGGGCCGGTGATCCCGGGCCGAAACTCGAGCCGCCCGGTGTGCCAGAGCTGATATGTGCTGACGTCGAAGCTGGTGGGCCGCGGCCCGACGAGGCTCATGTCGCCCCTGATCACGTTCATCAGCTGCGGCAGCTCGTCGAGGCTGGCCTTGCGCAGGAAGCGACCGATCTTGGTCGTGCGCGGGTCGTCGTAGACCCTGAAGTCCGGCCAGGCGACGACGCTGTGGGAGCGCAGCTGCTCCTTGAGCTCGTCCGCGTTCTTGACCATGGTGCGGAACTTGTACAGGTTGAAGCGGCGGCCTCCCACGCCTGAGCGCTGCTGGTGGAAGAAGACCGGCGCCGAGCGGTCTCCGAGCTTGACGAGCAGGGCGATCAGGAGCATCGGAATCGCGAGCACGAGCAGGGCCACGCCCGAAACGAGGATGTCGAGCAGCCGCTTGACGGCCCAATAGCCGGCGGGGGGCTCCACGCCAAAGGAGCGGCCGTCCGTAGCCTGAATAGTCGTCCTTCTCATGGGGATGCGGGCCACATCGAATGTAAACGATCAATACGCCATAAGCTAGCGAAAGTTCCGGTAAGAACTGAGAGCCTGCAGCGGCTGGCCGATGCCCCTCCCGGGGGCCCCTCCGAGCTGTCCTCGCCATCCGCGACCGCAAGCTTGAGCGGTTCATGAATCGGTTTCGCCGCCGCGGCCCCCGAACCTCCCCTCACTTGCCGTCCTGGTCCGGGGGGAGTAGAGGTCCGCTCGCTCGTCGACCTCGCGGTTGAGCAGCCCGGCCCGCTCGGGCGACATGTAGTGCGCCGTGCCGGCGGGAAGCTCGCGGATCGGCGTCGCCAGCTTGCTGCTGCGGGAGAGGCCGAAGTCGATCAGCGTCACGCGGTGCAGCGGCGAATGCGCCAGGTACAGCAGGCCGTCCTGGCGCCCGACCTCGATCAGCGGCGTCAGGTACGGGCTGCTGACGCTGCCCAGCACCTCGGCCTCGTGCTCGAGGCGAGTCTGGACTCCGGGCGGAACAGCCGCGGCGACGGCCGTCTTGATCACGACGTCTGTGCCCGACTCGAGATCGGTTCCCAGCAGGGTCGCGACCTCGCCGTCCTGCTTCAGGCAGCTGAGCGCGCGGAAGCGGCCACCGAAGACGCGCTGTTCCTCGGCCCTGCCCGGCTCAGCATGAGTCGTCGCGGCACCGCTCAACAGAGCCTCTATCGGTCGCCGCTCGGCGCCGCTGTAGCGCGCCCGGGCCGACTGGGCGAAGGTGGGCGCAACTGGGCTCGAACCAGTGACCTCCAGCTTGTCGAGCTGGCGCTCTCCCAACTGAGCTATGCGCCCGGGCGGCTGAGTCTAGTCCCTGGAAAGCCCGGCCTGGCGTGCAATCGCGCCGGGATGGGCTGTTCGTCCGCGGCTGGTGACGTAAAGGAGCCCGGTGCCGTCGCCGATACACGGTATGAAGTGTCAGCACGCGCGTTATCCGAACGGCTCGACCTTCCGGCCGGGCAGGAGGTAGGACCTGTGACACAGCACCCGAGCTTCCGGCGGCGCCCACTTGCGGGACGGATCCTGGGATCCGCACTCGCACTCGTTTTCTTAGGCGCCCTGATCCCCGCGACCGGCACAGCTGCCGTCACGATCACGAGCTACAAGATCAACTCGGACCTTCCCGCCGCCGG
This sequence comes from Solirubrobacterales bacterium, assembly GCA_038330145.1. Taxonomy (GTDB): domain Bacteria; phylum Actinomycetota; class Thermoleophilia; order Solirubrobacterales; family JBBDJG01; genus JBBQNR01. The sequence goes on along the minus strand of JBBQNR010000001.1, from coordinate 57,663 downwards.
CGTCCCGGCCGACGGGCCCTCGACCCTCCAGGCCGGTGCGTTCCCGAACGCCGGCTCCTACAGCACCTTCGGCTATACGACCCCCGGCGTCGACGACGTCAAGACCGCGATCACGAACTTCGCTCCGGGCCTGCTCGGTAACCCCGAGTCGGTCCCCAAGTGTCCTGAGGCCGATCTGCAGGCCCCCAACTACGGCTCGACCTGTCCCGCGGGCAGCGTGATTGGCACCTCCCGGCTCGACACCAACGCGGTGGGCAACTTCGCCGGCATCGTCTACAACGCCGTTCCGCTCGGCAACGAGCCCGGCCGCCTCGGGATTGTGACGCCGGTGCCACCGCTGGCGACCACGCTGGTGTCCTCGATCCCGTTCACGATCACCCCGCGTGGGGCGACCGACTACGGGCTGACCGGGACGCTTTCCGACATCAATCCGCTTCCCGGCGGCGCGCAGGTCATCGGCCTCTCGTTCCTGCTCAACGGAGCGACCAACAGCTACGTCCGCAACCCGACGTCCTGCGGGACGAACACCTCCACAGGACAGGCCAACAGCTACGCGGTCGAGGCGTTCACGGACGGCCCGCCCTACTCGTTCACGACCACAGGATGCGACCAGGAGGCGTTCGCCCCCTCGGTCTCGATCCAGGTCGGCGACCGCGGCACCACGAGGCTGAACGGCTATCCCCCCGTGGTGGTCAAGATCACCCAACCGAATGGCCAGGCGGACATCAGGCTCACGAAGATCACGCTGCCGTCGGAGCTGAACACGAACAACTCGGCCTACAAGCTGTGCACACAGGCGCAGGCGGACTCCGACGCCTGCCCCGCCAACTCCCATTTCGGCAACGTGACGGCGACGAGTCCGTTCCTGAGCGCGCCGCTGTCCGGCCCCGTGTACCTGATCCAGCAGAGCTCGAGCTCGTTGCCGGGACTGCTGCTCGACCTCTACGGCCGGGCGCACGTGAAGATCCAGACCAGCACTCAGCTCGTGAACAACAAGATCATTCAGTCGCTCACGACGGACAGCCCCCAGCTGCCGGTCTCGGAGCTGACGGTCGCCCTCAATGGCGGAAAGACCACCGGCGTGTTCCAGAACCGCCACGACCTCTGCTTCAACAGCGACTCCACGTCTAAGTTCAACACCGTCAATGCGTTCGCCAAGCTGACCGGCTGGAACGGCAAGGCGACCGCCGACGCCAAGCTGGACGTATCAGTCGCCGCCTGTGGGCCGGGTGTGACCAGCGGCCTTTCCCGGCCGACCGGCTCGAAGCCGAAGCTGACCGTGACCACGCGCAGGCATCCGGACGCTCCGAAGATGAAGGAGCTGACGGTGACGCTCAGCCGAAATCTGTCGCTGGTGCGCAGCAAGCTCAACCAGTCGAGTGGCAGCGTCGCCGCGCTGGGTGGCGGCTCGTTCGAGTACGTGAACCGGCGCACGCTGAAGGTGACCGGTCTGCCGAACGGTGGCGCCCGCAGGGTGACGCTGCGCCTGCGCGAGGGTGCCATCCGCGTCAGCAACCGCTCGCTCTCCCTGCTGAGGCGTGGCAGGAGCCGCAGCTTCAACGTCGCCGTGAAGCAGACGCCGGTGACCGGTGTGGCGACCAAGACGAAGGCGACGTTCAGAGCCGAGCGCAAGTAGCGAAAACGAATCCGTGACCAAAGCGAAGGGCCGGCGATGCCGGCCCTTCGCACGTCAGCGGTAGACGGCGTCTACGCCACCGGCGTCACGAGATCCGGTGCCGGCGCACCGGCGGCGCTGGACGCGAGCTTGCCCTTGGCTCGCATCGCCGCCTCAAACGTCTCGCGGCTGGTTCGCGGCTGCCAGTCGAGCTCGGCCTTCGCCTTCTCGTTCGACGCCAGCCAGGGATAGCGCGAGAAGTCGAGCTGCCCGGGCGGCGCCTCCGCGCGCGGCACGTGCAGCCTCCACAACGCCGAGGCGAGCCGGCGATAGTGCCTGAACGGAACCTTGCGGGTCTTGAGGCCCAGCAGCGCCGCGCTCTCGGAGAGCTTCAGCGCCCCGTCGCCGGTCAGATTGAAGATCCCGGCCTTGCGCTCCAGCAGCATGCGCGAGACGGCCTCCACGACATCCTCCTCGTGCACGTACTGGAAGTCCATGTCGACTCCGTCGATCAACGGGATGAAGGGTGCGTTGACCCAGAAGCGCACGATGTAGTTGTCGACGTTGGGGCCGAACACGATGCAGGGCCTGAAGATCGACATCAGGCGGTCCGGGTGCTCAGCGGCCCAGAGCTGGCACATGCGGTCGATCTCGGTCTTGTCGCGTGCGTACTCGTAGTTCGGCATCCCCCTGACCGGATGCTCCTCGGTGAGCGGCACGGGGTTGTCCGGGAAGGCGCCGTAGGCGGTGGTGCTGGAGGCGACCAGCAGATGCTCGATTCCGGCGCCGGAGGCGGCGTCGAGCACGTTCTGCGTGCCGTTGACGTCGATGTCGTACATCGTCGCCTCGTCGTGGATCGGATTCAGGATGAAGGCCAGGTGCACGAGCGCATCCGGCTCCTCCGCCGCCAGCAGCGCGTGCATCGCGCGGTTGCGCACGTCCATCTCGACGTAGCTCGTCTTGGGCCACGGAACGGCGGGCGGACGTATGTCGGTGATCAGGATGCGCTCGGTGTCCTCGCGAGCGCTGAGTAGCTCTACCAAGCGGGATCCGATGTAGCCGGAGCCTCCCGTGATCACGTACTTCATGGATCCTCCCTTTCCTCGGCGGGGGTGCGTCTGGCGGGGCAGCCGTCCAAACTTAACGGAATCTCAACCACTGCCGATGCAACTTGTAGACCGAACTGGTGTTAGCCATCGGTGGAGTCACTTTCGACTCACACTTGAAGAACTGACGGGTCGGCGGGCCCAAAAGGCCGCCGGTGGCACGTTCTTTCGGAAACCTGGGGCCCCCTATCTGGGGGCCCTGTTCCGTTCTGGACCGGTCGATAGATCGGCCCGGGAGCCCGACGCGCGCCTACGCGGACGCGGCCCGGGAGCCAGAGGCGACGACCGGAATCGAACCGGTGTAAAGGGCTTTGCAGGCCCCCGCGTAAGCCACTCCGCCACGTCGCCGAGATCAAGCTGGAGACGGCGGCGCCGCCCCGGCAGGTGCCCCAAGATTAGCGTCCGGGCCGCGAGATCATCCGGCGCTCGGCCATCCGTCTAAGGGTCGCGAGGCGGCTGAGACCGGGGCTATACTGGCCCCTTCCTGCGGATGTAGCTCAGTTGGCTAGAGCGTCTGCTTGCCATGCAGAAGGTCGTGGGTTCGAGTCCCATCATCCGCTTGCGCCGCTCCGGGGTTTCCAACCCTTCTCCGGGCGGCGCTTTTTGTTTGCCCTACCGGCCGGCGGCCTCGAGGGCTTCCGCCTTTGTGCGGAACTCCTTGATCTCGACAATCCTGTCGTCGCGGAACCAATACGCGACGGCGTAGTGCAGCCGTGTCTCGACGCCGCTTCCTTTGCCCGTCGTTCGCGCGTGCTGCACGATGACGAGGCGGTCTTCCACATCGATGGCTTCCTCGAAGTCCATCGCGTTGATGTCGAAGTCTCTGAGCCAGTCCTCCATGTAGCGCCGGGCGCCTACATGGCCGCGATAGGTACCCGCGTCGGGGGCGTCGGCGATCGCCTCCCACACGACCTCTGTATCGAGGTACTCGAGCGCCCGTGTCACATCGCCGTCGATCCAGCCGTCATACACGCCACGCGCGGCCTGGATGTTGGTCCGTACGAGATCCGATTCTCCCTTCGACATCGCTAGCCAGCGCTGGCGCCCGCCGCGCGGCGCGTATGCAGGAGGGCGATCACGTCCTGGCCACCCCAGGCCTGCTCGACGTACGAGATCAGTCGAAGGCGCGGCCTGCGCTCGAGCATCGAGCAGACATGGGACGGCTGGGCGACCGCGATACCGAAGTTGACGGGTAGTGAGAGGTTGCTGCGAAAGTCGTCCGGGAAGTCGTAATCCGCGTAGCCGAACCCGGTTTCCTCGAAGCCGCGCAGTATCTGCTGCCGCCTGTCCTCGTTGCGTATGTAGAGGTCCCTCACCTCCGGGTCGCGCAACCGGTCCGCGATCTCCCGTCCCTGGGTCGTTATCAGCAGCAGGCCCTCGGGGGCGAGGGCCGACTCGAAGACGTCGAGGAAACCCTCCCACAGCGGCTCGTCCAGGTGGCTCAGCAGCGATCCACACCAGATCAGGTCGAAGTTGCCCTCGAGCAGGTGCAGGTCGGCCGGGTTGGCCTGCCCGTAGATCGGCGTGGCGCCGAAGGTGTCGGCACAGAAGTCGACGGCGTCGTGGTCGATGTCGCAGGCCGTCAGCGTCGCCTTCGGGAACTCTGCCTTCAGATACCTCATCACGCGGCCGTGCCCGGACGGCAGGTCGAGGATGCTGTCGGCGAACCCCTTCCCTGCGGCCAGCATGGCGAGCCTGATCATGTCGAGACCCGTCTGGCCCAGGACGGCATAGCTGGGCGGATCGGAGTTGTACATGTGATCGCGAGGGGACATTTCGTCGATCACGCCCTCCGGATAACGCCGAAGCAATCGTGCTGCCTCGAAGGTCACGGACCCCCCCGTCCTTGCGGGTCGCTGCGGTGACGACGTGGATTCAGGCGCCGGGTCCATCGCCCGAGCCTAACCGCGTCAGAGCCGCCCCACCACCGCAGCCGCGTCGTCCGTGTCCCGGGCCGGCGCGATCGTGACGTCGAGGGAGACCGAGCTCCAGCGCGTCGCCCGTACCAGCAGCAGCACCAGGCTCGGTCCCGGTCGCGGGTTCGAGCTCTGCTCCGAGGGCTTGAGCAGGCGCACCTGCGAGCCGGCAGGAACCGACCGCGGCACCACCACGTACCCGCCCTCGCTGCCGTCGACGAAGAAGTAGCGGACCGTCGCAGGATCGATGTGCGGAACAGGGGCTCCGGCCATCAGCTTCACCACCCCGCCGGTCTGGAAGTGGACCTCGATCGTGGCATCGCCCCAGCTCGGGAACAGCGCCTCGGCCGAGAGCGCGTCGGTGCGCGAGCGGGTGACCGTCCAGTGGGCGTCGATGCGATCGGTGCGGAAGCGGTAGCGGTTTCGAAACGCAATCCCCGCGCGGCGTGCAAACCCGTTCGTCTCGAGGTCATTGAATTTGCCGGCGTAAGGACTGCGCGGGTATCGCGTTCCCTTCAGGATCGGCCCGCGCGGCGAGCGCGTCAGTACGATCGGCCGCCGGCCCGGTCGCAGCACCGTCCGCGGCCGTTGCGATGCGGCCACCTCGGCACCCCCGGGGGATCGCACCACGATCCCCATTCCCGCAGGCGCGCGGCCGCCGATGTGCGACACCACCTGCTGCCGGGAGTCGTAAAGTCGCGCCAGCTCGATTCCTCCGTAGGGAAAGGCACCGTTGCTGACCGCCATGATCGCGGTGTTGTAGCTCGGCGTGGTGACGGTCAGCCGCCCGATCTGCGGATCGAACGCATACAGCGGCGGCGGCTCCTCCGCCGGCTTGTCGCCGAGGCCGCGCAGCACCGCCTCCGCCGCCAGCGCCTGAAAGCGCGCCAGCTCGAAGTGCGGTCCCTGGCTGAACTTCGTCGTGATGCCGTAGAGACTGCTGCCGGGTTCGCGGCGGTCATCGTCCCAGCGCTTGCAGTAGCGCTCGTACAGCGCCAGCGAGCGGTCGAAGATCTGCTTTCCCCAGCGACGCTCTTCGTCCTCGACGAAATTCTGCGAGGTCGCGATCGCGAGCAGGCCCTGACACGCCCAGGCCCAGTAACGCGACAGGTGCCAGCGGTACAGGTAGAGGCCGGTATCCCAGTTGAGGTAGCCGCTGTGCGTCCAGTAAGCGGGCAGAGCACGCTGCACCCAGGCGCGCAGCGTGCGAGCGTGGCCCTCGGACAGCGGCGTCATCCCGGCTCGCCGGGCCTGGTCGTAGTAGTAGATGACGTCGAGCACGATGTTGGCGTACTCGTTGGACTCGATGTTCTGGGGTGAGCCCGGGCGCTGGAACGGGTTGCGGTGGAAGCTGTAGCTGGGCCCGAGGTTGGTGTAGCGCCATGGCGAAGTGGAACGCTTGGCGCCTCTCAGGAAGCGGGTGAGCTGGAGCCTGTAGTCCCGCCGCAGCAGCGTCGAGTCGCCGGTCATGCTGGCCGCGCAGGCGTGCAGCTCGGCCGCGAAGTTGATCTGGTTGAGGCGGATGTTCGGATAGCGGAAGAACGGCGAGAAGGCGACCGATCGCACCAGCGAGACCATGCGGGCGACCGTCTCGTCGGGCAGGTTGAGCTCGGCGCGCGCACGCCAGGCGTAATAGAGCGAACGCGCCAGCTTGGGATCGACCGTTATGTGCTGCTGGCTCCCGGGGCGAGCGATGTTCGTCACCCAGCCCGGAGCGTGGCGCTGGCTCTCGGAGCGTGGATCGGTGTGGCGCGTGGGCCGGCCGTTGCGCGCCGACCTGAACGGTGGCGCCTCGCACAGGCGCGCCGCCAGCCGCCTGGCGCGTTCGTCCTGCCTCGCCCGTCCGTCGTTACCCTCGAGCGCAGCGATCGAGTGCGTCATCAGCGCACAGGCGTTGATGCGAGTATCGGTCGAGTACGCACCGTCGGCCTCGTTCCAGAGGCGATCCATCGCGGGTTGAAGCCAGCCGGCGAATTTCCAGTAGTCCGCATTCCGCAGTGGCGGGCCGGGGACGACGGAGGAGTTGGCAAGCGCGCGGCCTCCCGCCGCGGCGACCGGCGCCTCCGCGCCCGTACCGGGGGCGGCAAGGGCGGCGTCGAAGGGCCGCGTGAGAGGGCCGGCGGCGCCCAGCGCCAGCAGCGCGCCCCTGGCGAGGAACGACCGCCGTGTGCGGCCACTGCCCGACTCCACTCGACCTCCCTCCTGCTGCCCGCTGCTCATCTCCGCGCCGGCAGCGCACAGAGGACAAGCCACCTGCCGGACGTCAGCTCAAACACGCTGCTCCGTTGCGAGTAGCGCTAGCGCAGCACGACGCGGCGCACCCTCACCGGGGCATCGCGCAACTGGGTCTGAACCTGGCCCGCAGCGGCCACGGCCGTGCGCGCGGCCCAGCCGATCACGCTCTGCCCCATGTCGTAGACCGGCTGCACCTGCCATTCCCGCAGTGCGACGAGGAAGACGTCGTTCCGCCACCAGCGCTTCGGAAGCGCGATCTCGGGCTTGAAGACGGCCCACGGGAGCACCCCCTGCTCGTGGAGCACCGCCCTGCCCTCCCGGATGCTGCGCTTGGCGGCCTTGCGGTCCGTTGCCGTGCGGCGCTGGCCCGGCATCAGCACGTGGCGCACGATGTAGTCGTGGTCGCAGCGGTAGAGGTCCCGCAGCCCCGCCGCCTGTCTTGCGGCGGCGGCATCACCGTTGCCATTGCCCATCTGCGCGCTGCGATTGAACGCCGGCATGCTCATCTTCAGGATCGTGCCGAAGCCCACGTCCCACTCGAACACCGTCGCCCAGCTCGAGCCCAGCGGCGCGGGGATCCACTTCGGCCTTCCGCTGTCGTCGAGCTCCCACTTCCAGGGCGAGGCGGGCGCGAGCAGCAACCCGCCGAGTCCGTTCGAGCTCTCCTCAGATGCCTTCCCGGGCGCCATGGACCACGCAAGTATTCAGTTGGCGGCGGACGCCACCCGCCCGCGGCGGCACCGCGGCCCGCCCGTCCTCGCTACTGTGCGCCCGCGACCTCGAGCGCCTGGTGGCGATCGAGGTAGAGCGTCACGCGCGCGACACGATCGCCGGATATCTCCCAGACCTGCGCGATAGCAAGCTCCACAGCCTCGCCGGTGAACCTGCCGCGCCCCTTCACCCGCACGAGGGCCACGACGCTGTTGCCGACGTCGACCAACTCGTCGATCTCCGTGTGGATCTCCCGCCACAGCTCCGCGTTGTCACGCTCGAGCGCACGCAGGCCGTCATGGCCATGAAAGACACCCGGCGACCGGGCAGGCAGATTCGACTCATCCCAGATCACGTCCGAGTGTAGGTAGGGCACCGTGCCCTCCGCCCCTCCGCTGTTGAAGCCCTCGTACGCCTGCCTCACGAGCTCCACGTTCCCCGACACCTCGCTCTCCGACACGAGCTATTGCGCCCTGCCGTCACCGCCGGGCGTTGTCTCGACGGCCTGCCTCAGCGCCCACAGCAGGCGCTCCGTCGCTGCGGCGTTGCCGATCGCGGCGCGAACGTGATCGTCGTCGCCCAGCGGGCCGCCCGGCGCGACGCGCACGCGCGCCCGCTCGAGCCGATCGGCCAGCTCGTTGCCTCCGATGTCGTGGGCACGCAGCCAGAGGAAGTTGGTCTGTGACGGCGCCGCCTCGACGGGCAGCTCCCGCAGCCCCTCCACCAGCCGCCCGCGCTGCTCGACCACCATCCGGCGCCGCTTGTCGATGTCGGCGTCTCCCACCCGCAGCGTCTGCACCACTGCGGCCTGGGTGAGTGCATTGACGCCGCGGACCGGCGCCAGCGATCCCAGCAGCGACGCCGCGCTGGGCGAGCCGACCACGTAGCCCGCCCGCAGACCGGACAGCCCGTAGGCCTTCGAGAAGGTGCGGAACACCAGCAGGCGCGGGAAGGCCTCGACCAGGCGCAGGCACGAGTCCTCCTCCTCCACGTCCTGGAACTGGATGTAGGCCTCGTCGAGCAGCACGTGCACGTGCTCCGGCAGCCGCGACAGCAGGTCGCCCACGGCGCCTGAGCCCATGTACGTGCCGGTCGGGTCGTTCGGATTGCAGAGCGCGAGCACGCGGGTTCGCTCGCCGACGGCCGCGAGCAACGCGTCGGAGTCGCCGCCCTCGGCCGAGACGTCGACCGGCATCGGCCGGGCGCCGGCGCGTAGAGCGATCAGCGGGTAGAGCGAGTAGCTCGGCCAGGGGGTGACCAGCTCGTCCCCCCTCGAGAGCAGCAGGTAGGCGGCCGTCTGAAGCAGCTCGGTGGCCCCGTTGCCGAGCACGATCTGATCGGCCTTGATGTAGTGGCGCTCGGCCAGTGCTCGCCGCACCGCCGTCGCGTGCTGGTCCGGATAGCCGTTGATGCGACCACGCGCCGTGTACACGGATGCCTGCACGATGTCGGCGCTCGGGAACTCCGGCCACTCGGTGCCCGAGAGATCGAGCAGCGGCACCTCCTGCAGCGCGAGCGCCTTCTCGCGCGCACGCCGATCACGCAGCAGAGCGTTGTACTCGCTCTCCCCCATGTCGTCGTACTCCCGGTAGTAGTCGAGCAGTCCCATCGCTTCCTCGCTACCCGTTCGGGCAGCTTCCTACTGGCTCGGGGAGAACGACGGTCCCGGTCCCTCGATCACGAGCAGCCAGCCGGCGAAAAGGGTGCCTCCGATAACCATGCTGACGACGAAGATGCGCTCGAGTGCGCCGTCCTTCTGGTCGTGGCCTGCCGCGCGGCGGACGAGCTTCCAGGCGCGGTCCAGGCGCATCGCGATGCTGAGGGTGAGCATGATCGTCGTCACCATGCCGGCGAAGGCCGCCAGAAGGCCGAGCGCCACGTTGCCGGTCTGGTAATCGATCTGTGAGCCGACCCAGAGCCACCCGGCCGGCTGGGGGCCCCACATCGTCGCCAGCACCAGGGTCTCGAGCACCAGGATCGCGGCGGCGAGGATGCTGTCCATCTTGCGCCGCGACGGCGGGGCATCGCTCGGCTTTCGGTCGCGATAGCGCATCGGCGCCGTCCCCGGCCGCCGGCCGATGAAGAGTCCGCCTGTCGAGCTTGGATCGTTACGAGGCATGAGTCGATGCGCAACAAAAAGGGAGGAAAACGGCGTCGGCCGCTTCTCCCCCGACCTCAAGTTTAGGGGAGTGCCTGCAACCGGGGGTGAGCTTGGTCCGCGGCGACTCCTGTTCGCCCTTCCGCCGGTCCTTCAATCCGTGGTGCTGGCTCCCGCGTCGATGGCCTCGTTGACCAGCCCGTCGGCGAGCTCGTTCTGCTCGCGCGGAACCGAGCGAACCGTCCAGCGCTCGAATTCGCCCAGCGCCTCTCGCGCCTGTTCGAACAGGGGGCGCAGGTCGGCGCTCTTGACCCGGTACTGGCCCGTGACCTGGCGCGCCACCAGCTGGGAGTCGTTGACGACCTCGACCTCGCGCGCGCCCAGCTTCCGCGCCCGCTCCAGCCCGAGCAGCAGCGCCCGGTACTCGGCGGCGTTGTTGGTGGCGACGCCGATGTAATCGTTGGCCCGCGCCAGCTCGGTGCCGTCGGGGTCCGTGATCACCACCCCGACGCCGGACGGCCCCGGATTGCGGCGAGCACCGCCGTCGACGTAGACGACGACGCGGTCGTGGCCGCCCAAGCGGGGCTAGTGGGCCTTCTCGGAACGTTCGCCGGGGAACGGCGAGGCGCCCGGGGCCGCCAGGCAAGGACGCAGGGAGACCCTGTACTGGTCAGTGCAGGGTCGACCGAGGACGCCGCATGGCGGCCCCGGAGGCCGCCGTTCCCGGTGAAACGTTTTGAGAAGGGCCACTAGGCGGCGTCGATCTTGAGGAAGCTGCCCTGCGCCCGGCGGCGACGGCGATCGCGCAGCTCGCGCTTGCCCCCACCCGTGCTGCCGCGGCTGCGCCGGCTCGCCTCGCGGCGGTCGATGATGACCTCCACGTTGGGATCGTTGCTGTAGTACTCCCGCAGCTTGTCGAACAGCTCGCTGGAGAGCGCTTTCGGTATTACGCAGTAGATCATCTCACCAACCCAAACAGGCTAAAAGAACAACAGACCGGCTGAAGCAGCCACCCAGAGCCGGACCGCCACTATAGGCCCTCCTCCGGGGGTTCGCCATCCAAACTTTCCACGGCCTCGACCTCGATCCTGCCGTCGTCGGCCGCGTGGGCATTCCATCTCCTCACCTTCGAGGGCAGCTCGGTCAGCTCGTGCCCCCGACCGTGCAGGCGAACCGGCTCCCTGGTGTCGGAAAGGTCGATCGCGAACTGGTACCACGACAGCTCCCAGGCCACGGTCAGCAGCACCCTCGCGGCCGAGACGCTGGAGGTGCACGCGCTCACCTGCGGAGACCCGAGCGTGCGCGCTATGCCGGCAACGGTGCGGCGGTGCTCGGAGTCGTTGAAGAGCTCCACCGCCCGCTCGATCTTGAGCTGCGCGTTGGTGGGAACGGCCCTGACCTGCCGCGGCGAGCGAGGGCGCGTCGCGCGCTCGCCCAGCCGCCCGCGATCTTGCGACCGGTCGGCGTCGTCGGCGTCGGCCTGTACCTCTGAGGAAAAGCCGGCCCCGTCCTCGAGCGCCGGTGCGACCGGCTCGTCGGGCCTGGCCCGCCTGCGCCTGAACAGGCGCCGGCGATCGCTGGGGCGCGGCGGTTGCACCGGAGTGTCGGGGCCGGCGGCTTCCCTGATCCAGCCCTCCTTCTGCGCGCGCGTGGCGCAGAGCGAACAGACCAGCTTCCGCTCCCGCGACGGCGCCAGGTAGATCTCAGGGCGCTCGCCCTTCAGCATCGTGCGCCCACAGACGTCGCAGACGAGGTGCTCGTCGATTCCCTTCAGCTGCCTGCTCTCCTCGTTCACGACGGGCGCGGCAGCGGCGTCACGCCTTGGCAGCCGCTTCCTCCTCCTGCTGGGCCGAGGCGATCACCTTCTGCGCCAGGTGCTGGGGCACCTCCTCGTAGCGCAGGAACTCCATCGTGTAGTCGCCGCGGCCGCCGGTGATCGAGCGCAGGTCGGGGGCGTAGCTCAGCATCTCCGCCATCGGCACCTCAGCCTTGATCTCGGTCATCGAGCCCTTCGGCTCCATGCCCAGAGGCCGGCCGCGGCGGCCGTTGAGATCCCCGATCACGTCGCCGACCCCGTCCTCGGGCACCACCACCCGCGCCTGCATGATCGGCTCCAGCAGCGTCGGCTGCGCCTGCTCGGCTGCCTTCTTGAACGCCATCGAGCCGGCGATCTTGAATGCCATCTCGGAGGAGTCGACGGAGTGGAAGGAGCCGTCGTAGAGCGTGACCTTGACGTCATGGATCGGGTAGCCGGCCACGACTCCAAGCTGCATCGCCTCGCGCACCCCCTTCTCGACCGCCGGGATGAAGCTGCCCGGTATCACGCCGCCCTTGATGCGGTTGACGAACTCGAAGCCGGCGCCGTGCTGCTGCGGCTCCAGCTCGATGTGGCAGTCGCCGAACTGGCCACGGCCACCGGTCTGCTTCTTGTAACGGCCCTGGGCCTTGGCCTTGCTCTTGATCGTCTCGCGGTATGGAACCCGCGGCGGCTTAAGGGTCACCTCGGCGCCGAAGCGCCGCTTCATGCGATCGACGATCACCTCCACGTGGACCTGCGAGAGGCCGGCGATGATCTGCTCGCCGGTCTGCGGGTCGCGATGGAAGTCGAGCGTCGGGTCCTCGTCCTGCAGCCTGCGCAGCGCCGTCGAGACCTTCTCCTCGTCGCCCTTCGACTTGGGCTCGATTGCGAACGCCATCACGGCGGCCGGAAGCTGCAGCGGCGGGAACGAGACCTTCGTGTCCTTGCCCGCGAGCACGTCGCCGGTGTGCGTCTCCTTCAGCTTCGCGACAGCACCGATGTCGCCGGCTCCGAACTCGGATGCCTGCTGGGTTTCCTTGCCCTGATGCATCAGCAGCTGTCCAACCCGCTCCTTGCTGTGGGCGCGCACGTTGGTCACCTGCGAGTCGCCCTTCAGCACACCGGAGTAGAGGCGGAACAGGTTGATGCGCCCGGCGAAGGGATCGGCCAGGGTCTTGAAGACGTAGGCGATCACCTCACCGTTGTCGTCGGGCTCGATCTCGACGTCGTTGCCGTCGGCGTTGCGAGCGATGACCGCGCCCTTGCGGGCCGGCGAGGGCAGGTCGTTGACGAGCGCGTCCAGAAGGCGGTCGGTGCCGAAGTTCTTGGTCGCGATACCGCAGGTGACCGGGAAGATCGTGCCGTGCGTGACGCCTTCCTTGAGCGCGTTGACGATCTCGTCGTGCGAAATCTCCTCGCCCTCCAGGTAGCGCTCCATCAACTCGTCGGAGTTCTCAGCCACCTCGTCCATCAGCTTCTCGCGGTAGGAGTCGGCCTGCCCGCGAACCTCGTCGGGAACGTCGATCTCGGTCGAGTTGCCGCGGCCCGCGCCGTCGTACTGGTACGCCTTCATGTCGATCAGGTCGACGATGCCGCGCGTCTCGTGCTCCGAGCCGATCGGAATCTCGGTAGCGACGACATGGGGACCGAACGCGTCCTTGAGCGCGTCCAGGGCGCGGAAGAAGTCGGCGCGCTCGCGGTCGAGCATGTTGACGAACAAGAGGCGAGCCAGGCCCAGCTCGTCCGCGCGCTCCCAGAGGCGCTCGGTCGTGACCTCAACCCCCATCACACCGTTGACGGCGAAGACGGCGCTGTCGCAGACGCTCAGAGCGGCCAGCGAGTCGGCCACGAAGCTGGGCTCGCCGGGAGTGTCGATCAGGTTGATCTTGCGATCGTCGTGCTCGAACGAGGAGAGGCTGGCCGAGATCGACATCTCGCGCTCGACCTCGTCGGGCTCCGAATCCGAGACGGTCGAGCCGTCGGCGACGGCGCCGAGCCTGTTGATCGCGCCTGCCTCGAACAGCAGAGCTTCGTTCAGGGAGGTCTTACCCGACCCCCGGTGACCGACGATCGCCACATTCCTGATGCGCTGTGCGCCTTTGTGCGCCACCAGCCTCCTCCTTCCCTCGACGCTTACGGAAGGGTGATTCTAGTGGCGTGGTCTATTCGCCGTCTTCGCTCTGGAGGCGTGCTTTCAGACGCAGCACTGCCTTGGTGTGAAGCTGCGAGACGCGCGACTCAGTCACTCCGAGCACCTCGCCGATCTCTCGCAGCGTCAGGTTCTCGTAGTAGTAGAGGGCCACGACGAGCTTCTCACGCTCTGGCAGGCGTGAGATCGCGTTTGCCAGCCGGTCCTTCAGCTCGCTGACGCCAAGCTCGCGGGCGGGGTCCACCGCGCTGGGGTCCTTCATCGTGTCGAGCAGCGACACCTGGTCGCCGCTGGCGTCGGAGACCGCCCACAGCTCGTCGAGAGCGACGACGGACGAGTTGGAGATCTGGAGCAGGCTCTCCTGGAACTCGTCGCTGGTAACACCAAGTGCGTCGGCCACCTCGGAGTCCGTCGGTGTCCGCCCCAGCTCTCGCTCGAGCTTGACGTTTGCCCCTTCGATCTCGCGCGCCTTGGCCCGCACTGAGCGCGGAACCCAGTCCAGCGAGCGCAGCTCGTCGATGATCGAGCCCTTGATGCGCGCGACGGCGAAGGTCTCGAACTTGATCTCTCGCTCGGGCTCGAAGCGCTCGATCGCGCCGATCAGTCCAAGCAGCCCGTACGAGATCAGATCGGACTCTTCGATGTGGGCCGGCAGGCCGCTGGACATGCGGCCCGCGACGAACTTGACGAGCGGCGAGTACGCGAGCACAAGGCGCTCTCTTGCCTTCTCGTCTCCGTTCGACTTGTACCGCGTCCAGATTTCCCGGAGCTCGGTTGCCTTGATGCTGGTGTCCATGGAAATTTACGCGCGGGGGTGGCTCCGCGCGTACTGGGAGCGCAGCCTACCCGACTCGACCCAAGTGTAGACCTGAGTGGTTGACACGCTTGAATGGCCTAGCAGCTCCTGGATCGTCCGCAGGTCGGCCCCTCCTTCGAGCAGATGAGTGGCGAACGAGTGGCGCAAGGTGTGTGGTGAAACGGCGCTCGAGAGGCCCGCGTTGCGCAGCCAGGAGGAGAGGCGGCGGCGCACGTCCGAGGGTGAAAGCCTGCGCCCACTTTTGGAGACGAACAGCGCCGGCTCGTCGCTGCGGCCGGCCAGCTCGGGCCGCCCCCTGGCCAGGTAGCGCTCGAGGGCACGCTGGGCCGGCTCGCCGACCGGGACGATGCGCGTCTTGGTGCCCTTGCCGACCACCCGCAGCTCCTCGGCGTCGAAGTCCATCGACCCGGCGTCGAGGTTCACTATCTCCTCGCAGCGAAGGCCGCAGGAGTAGGCGAGCTCGAACAGCGCGCGGTCGCGCAGCTCCAGGGGCGTGCGGGCGGGAATGCGGTCCAGCAGCGCCGCGACCTCGTCCGGTTTCATGAGGCGAGGCAGCTTGCGCGGCCTGCGCGGCGAGGAGACGAGATCGGCGGGGTTCTGGTCCAACTCTTCTCTTTCGACCATATATCTGAAGAACGTGCGAATAGCCGCAAGCTTGCGGGCAACCGTGGGCTTCGACAATCCGCGCCCACCGTCGGCGGCCCCGCCGGAGAGGCGGGCGGCATAGAGCCGCAGCCCGCGATAGCGCACCTGACCCGGCTTCAGGCGCTGCTCCGCGGCCCAGGCCGCGAACTCGCCCAGGTCGCAGCCGTAGGCGTGGCGCGTGCGCTCCGCCATGCCGTGCGTCTGGAGCGAGCGGTCGAAACTGCTCAGCGCCCTGCGCCAGGCCGGCGGCAGCTCGGGTGGAGTGGCCGAGGGGGACTCGGCCTTCGAGGGGGGATCTTTTTCAGTACTGGCGGCCAAGGTGGGCGTGGCGCCGGCCGCGCCCGGTGCGCAGGCCGCCGACTAAGCCCTATTCGCCGCCTGCGCCCGCGAGCCTTTGGCCTCGGCTCGATCTACTGGATGAAGACCGGGGTCTGGACGGGGACCTTGTCGTAGAGCTCCTCGACATCGGGTATCGCCATCCGGATGCAGCCGTGGGAGGCCGCCGTGCCGAGCGAGCCGACGTCGGCGGTGCCATGGATGCCGGCGCCGGCGTAGATGCCCATCCAGCGCGCCTTGATCGGATTGTCGGGCCCCGGGGGTATGACCTTGCCGGCCAGCTTGCCCGCCCAGGCACTCGTGGGCACGTGCCAGGACGGGTTCACGGCCTTGTCCTGCACGTGGTAGAGGCCGGCCGGAGTCTCGAGCCCGGCCTGCCCGACCGCGATCTTGTAGGTCTTGGCCAGCTTGAGGTCCTTGAAGAAGCGCAGTCTGAAGTTGGGCCTGTCGACGGTGACGACGTACTGGTACTTGCCGGACAGATCCTCCGTCGTGACCTTCGGCTGCACAACCTTGACCTGGCCTCTGACCAGCCGGCCGGTCGGGCGTTGTATGGCGGCCTCGATCAGGCCACGCAGGCGCCGCGACCGAAGCTTGAGACCCGTCTGCGCCGGGACGGCGGGAAGGCTGGCGGTGGCGAACTCCACCTTGGCATCGCGCGGCTCGCGGTCGACCGAGCGAGCGACGCGGTTGACAAAGCCACGTACCGCGAGCTGCGAGTAGTGAACTCTTGCCGGCACGTCCCTGCGAACGCTGCCACTCGTGAGGTCGCGCCAGACCCGTCCCGGTAGGCCACCGTTGCGGCTCTCCTCGACAGCGTCGTCCGCCATCCTCTTGACGTCGGCAACCATGTCGGCGCGATTTGCGGTCAGCCGGATCCGGCGGCCCGCCACCCTGACGCTGACGGGGCGCTCGAGGCGCCCGGAGAGCCGCTCGCTCAGCCGCTTCTCCGCAACACCGCGGTTGAGGCCTCCGACGTCGACCCCGGCGACAGTGACGCCGTCGGCGATCATGTCGTTGCGGGCGGTGTCGTAGGCGAGCGCGCTCGCGGCCAGCACGGCCACGCAGGCGGCCGTTCCATAGATGGCTAGCGCAGCCTGGCGCTTCGAAAGCACGCAACCTCCAGTTGCATCGTCACTGAAATCCCCTGCAAAGAGAGTACCGAGCCCGTTCGCCGGAACTCCATACAACCCTCTACCCGCGGAGGGTCAGATCGTGTCGGCGGCTCCCCAGGTCGGCTTCTCCCCCGGCCGCCGGCGCTGCGTCACGCTCGGGCTCCAGCGCAGGAAGTCCTCGACCTCCTTCTCGTACTGGTAGGGCTCGTTGACCCCCTTCATCACCGACCGCAGCCGCAGGTGCTCCGCAAACGCCAGCACCGTCTCGCGCGTGGTGTGCTCGTAGGCGAAGCCGGCAGCCTTCAGCTTGCGGTTGTCCAGGCCACGCCCGTAGCGGAGCTGGTTCACCATCTCGGGCGTGACCGGGATGCCGAGCCTCTTCATGGGCATGGTCGCAAGGCCGGTCGCGACCGGCGGCAGCAGCGGCAGCGAACGCTTGCCGAGCACGCCGATCACCTCGGACAGCGCCAGCACTCCGTCGGCCGCCCCGTTGTAGATGCCGGGGAGGTCGTTATCGACGGCGTAGGCGAGCGCCGCGACGACATCGTCCACGTGTATGAACTGGTAGCGCGGATCGAACCCGAGCACCATCGGCACCGCGGGCAGCGAGAGCACACGCGAGTGCGAGGTCTCCAGCCCCGATCCGAGCACGTTCGAGAAGCGCACCACCGTCACGGTCGTGTCCGGGCTCTTGTCGCTGAAGTCCAGCACAGAGGCCTCGGCCTCGACGACGTCACGCTCGATCGCGGTATCGGGTGCGTGCGCCCGCTTCATCTCCTCGGTGAAGAACGCCGGGTCGTCGCGGCTCGATCCGTAGTAGTGCGCCGAACTCTTGAAGACGAGCTTGCGCACGGGTGAATCGGCCTCGGAACAGGCGGCGAGGATGTTGAGCGTGCCGATCACGTTGTTCTCGTGCGCCAACCGCGGCGCCGTCGTAGCGGAGTCGACAACCAGCCGCGTGTCGACGACGGTGTCGATCTGCGCGGCCTGCACGATGCGCCGGATCAGGGCGTGCTGATTGGAGACGCGAACGAACTCGGTGCGGTGCAGCTCGCAGGCCGGGTCACGCGAATCGACCCCGACGATGACCTCGACCCCCGCGTCCTGCTCGAGCGCCTGTGCAAGGCGACCGCCCCAGTACGTGGCCAGGCCGGTGACGAGTATCCGCCGCCCGGGCGAAGGGGTGTCGTCGCTCGGCTCGGCCGTTGCCGGGTTTGTTTTCTCCATCCCGCGCGATTCTACGGGCGTTTGTTCGCCGAAAGCATGGATAGGATTGACTGCGTGAGGACCAAGGACGCCATCCGCCGCTCGGTGTGGACGGCGATGGACCGCGAGGGTGTCTCACGCTTCCCGGGTGCCCAGGGGCGGATTCCGAACTTCGCCGACGCCAAGAGCGCCGCCGAGCTGCTCGCCCGGCACGGCGCCTGGAAGCGCGCGAAGGCGATCAAGGCCAACCCGGACGCGCCGCAGACCCATGCCCGGCGACTGGCCCTGGAGCAGGGCAAGACGCTGGTAATGGCCGTCCCGCGATTGCGGGAGGAGCACCCCTTTCGGTTGCTCGACCCGGCCAAGCTGACCAAGAAGCAGCTGCGCGAGGCGGCGACGATCAAGGGAGCCCTGAGGCACGGGAGGGTGATCGACCTCGAGCAGGTCCCGAAGCTGGATCTGATCCTGACCGGGTCGGTCGCGGTCAACCTGGAGGGAGAGCGCGTGGGCAAGGGGGGCGGCTTCTCGGACCTCGAGTACGCGCTGCTGGCCGAGACGCGCAAGGTCTCGGAGAAGACCCTGATCGCGACCACGGTCCACCCAACCCAGATCCTGCGCGAGGCCCTCTTCAAGACCGATCACGACATCCCCGTCGACCTGATCGTCACACCTCGGGCGGCGATCGAGATCGAGCATGTGGCGAAGCGGCCGCGCGGAGTGCTCTGGGACCACCTCCAGCCGCCGCAGATCCACGAGATCCCGTTGCTGGAACGGATGGGCTACGCCTGAGTGACTCCTCGCTGGCGGCCGCCGCGGGCATGCCACTAGACTGGCTACCAGGGGACGGATGACGACCACCGCACGAGGACCAGCTCCAGGAACTGCTTCGGCTGTGCCGCAGCCGGATGACTACGGATCCCCACCCCACTCCGCATGGCTGGAAGTCGATTGGCGACAGCACCTGCGCTCGCTCGTCGTGCACGGCTCCCGGGTCAACTACGTCGAGATGGGAACCGGATCGCCGCTGGTGTTCATACACGGGCTGGCGGGCTGCTGGCAGAACTGGCTCGAGAACATCCCCTACTTCTCGCGCAGCCACCGCGTGATCGCGGTCGACCTGGCCGGCTTCGGCGAGTCTGAGCTGCCGCAGGAGGACATCAGCATGCCCGGCTACGGCCGCTTCATGGACGCCTTCCTGGGCGAGATCGGTGTAGACCGGGCGTCAGTGGTTGGCAATTCGATGGGTGGCTTCATTGCGGCGGAGACCGCGATCAGCCATCCAAGCCGGGTGGAGAAGCTGGTGCTCGTCAACGCCGCCGGCGGGCCGACGCTGCATGAGTGGCACGAGCGCTGGGGCCGCAGGTTGCTGCGCGGAGCACGCATGTTCCAGCTCATCGCCGCCGCGACGGTGGCGCGTCGCGAAGAGGTCGTACGCCGGCCCGGCCTTCGCCGTCGACTGCTTTACAGGGTCGTGAGACACCCGGACCGCATCGCTCCGGAGCTCATCTACGAGGTTGCCAGTGGCGCGGGCAAGCCCGGTTTCTTCGACGCGCTGGAGGCGATGTTCGATTACGACTACGGAGAGCGCCTGCCGGACGTCTCCTGCCCGACGCTGATCGTGTGGGGAGACCACGACGAGATCGTTTCGGTCGCCGACGCCGACGAGTACGAGCGCCTGATCCCCGGCGCGCGCAAGGTGATCTTCGAGGACACCGGCCACCTGGCTATGGTCGAGCGCCCCGGGCGCTTCAACGCGCTGCTGGAAGAATTTCTAGAAGAGACCGCGTAGCCGCCGCAGCGGCGCAGCGGGCTCACGCGCCTTTAGGTTGTCCGCCGAAGGCGGCCTGGTGTTCCAAAGAGCCCGCGTAGGCGGCAGCCCGCTCGCACTAGCGGGTGATCGCGCCCTCGGATGCCGAGGACACGTGGCGGGCGTACTTCGCCATCACGCCCTTCTCGTATTTCGGCGGCGGTGGCTCGTAGTGCTCCAATCGCGCAGAGATCTCGCGCTCGGGAATGTCGACGTCGAGCCTGCGGCGCTCGATGTCGAACACGATCTCGTCGCCGTCGCGCAGCGCCGCGATCGGACCACCGCGAGGCGCCTCGGGCGCGACGTGCCCGGCCATCAGACCGTGGGTCGCACCTGAGAAGCGGCCGTCGGTGAGCAGGGCGACCGATTCGCCCAGGCCCTCGCCGACCAGCGCGGCCGTGACCGCGAGCATCTCGCGCATGCCGGGGCCGCCACTCGGTCCCTCGTTGCGGATCACCAGCACGTCGTGTTCCTTGATCTCGCCGGCCGTGACCGCCTCCATCGCCTCCTCCTCGGACTCGAACACGCGCGCCGGGCCGCGATGGAGGGTGCGCTCGTGGCCGGCCACTTTGACCACGCAGCCCTCGGGGGCCAGGTTGCCGCGCAAGATCACGAGGCCGCCGGTCTCCTTGAGCGGGTCGTCGAGTGGGCGAATCACCTCCTGGCCGGGAGCCTCGTCCGCGTCCGCAGCCTCCTCGCCGATCGTGCGACCGGTGACGGTCTGCTCGGCTTCGTTCAGAAGCCCGGCCTCCAGCAGGCGGTTTGCGACCAGCGCCACGCCGCCGGCGCGGTAGAGGTCCGTCGCGACGTAGCGCCCGCCCGGCTTGAGGTCCGCGAGCAGGGGTGTGCGGGAGCTGACCCGGTCGAAGTCCTCCAGCTCGAGGTCGACCCCGGCTTCGTGGGCGAGGGCGAGCAGATGCAGCACGCCGTTGGTCGAGCCTCCGGTCGTCGCGATGGCGGCGATCGCGTTCTCGATCGAGTCCTTGGTGATGATGTCGCTCGGGCGCAGGTTCCAATCCAGCAGCTTCATGACCAGCCGCCCGGCCTCCCGCGCGACCTCGTCCTTCCGCGGGTCCATCGCAGGGACCATCGCGCTGCCCATGGGCGAGATCCCCATCACCTCGAAGGCGGTCGCCATCGTGTTGGCCGTGAACTGGCCGCCGCAGGCGCCTGCCCCCGGGCAGGCGGCGTGCTCGAGCCGGGACAGCTCCTCGTCGTCGATGCTGCCGGCGGCGTGGGCACCGACGGCCTCGAAGACGTCCTGGATCGTGACGTCGCGGCCGTTGAAGCGCCCCGGCGCTATCGATCCGCCGTAGAGCATCAACGAAGGCACGTCGACGCGCGCCAGCGCCATCACCGTGCCCGGGATCGTCTTGTCACAGCCCGACAGCGCGACCACGCCGTCGAACAGATGGCCGCGTGCGACGAGCTCGATCGAATCCGCGATCACCTCACGGCTGACGAGCGACGTCTTCATGCCCTCGGTCCCCATCGTGATGCCGTCCGAGATCGCGATCGTGTTGTACTCCATCGGCGTGCCGCCGGCCTCGCGTATTCCCTCCATCACCTTCGCCGACAGCCGTCGCAGATGGAAGTTGCACGGCATCGTCCCGATCCACGTGTTCGCTACTCCGATGATCGGCTTCTGCAGGTCCTCGTCACTGAGCCCGATCGAATAGAGGTAGGAACGCGCGGCTGCGCGGTCGGGTCCCTCGACCAGCGCGCGGCTGCGGCTGCGAACGTCGGTCCTCATTGAGCCTGCGTCTCCGACACCGTGTTCACCGCGACAATGTCACCGCCCTTGATTGCGGCGTCTCTGCCGCTCCGGCTGACTCGCGCGGAGGGGCGGTTGCGCACACGCTCCCATTCCGCCAGCCGCCAGAGGTCGCGGCGAACCTGCTGCGGGTCGAGCTGTCGCCCGGGAAGGTGCATGTTGGCGTCCTGGATCAGCTTGTGCTCCTCGGCCTTGATCATCATCCACTTCGCCAGCACG
Source organism: Solirubrobacterales bacterium (assembly GCA_038330145.1). Lineage (GTDB taxonomy): Bacteria > Actinomycetota > Thermoleophilia > Solirubrobacterales > JBBDJG01 > JBBQNR01. The sequence goes on along the minus strand of JBBQNR010000001.1, from coordinate 36,116 downwards.
TCGTCGGAATCGGGCAGCTTGGGGCCGTAGGGGGCCTCGGGGTCGCGGAACTCGACGCAGTATTCGCTCAACAGGCTGTTGGACTCGGGCAGGTACGCCACGATCGGCTTGTGTGGATAGATCAGGTATCCGTACCCGGCCGGGCCGTCGCGGCCGTCCGGGGTCTGGCCGAGGACCCGGATGAACCCAAGGTCCCGGTACATCTCCCACTCCTCCCGGTTCACGATCGACTTCAGCAGTGCCCGGGCCCGCCGCTCGGCGCGGCGCTCGCTGCCAGGGTCGATGGTGCCGCCCGCCGGCCGCCTTTGCTGCGGTCGCGGCCGGCTGCGAACCATCTCGCGCGCGCGGCCGAGCGCCATGTAGGCGATAAGGGCAATCGCCATCAGCGCGAGGATGCTGAACGCCGCCGTCGACACGGCTCGTGCGGCCTAGCGCCCCAGCACCGCTAGCCGCCGGCGGCGCGGGGAAAGAAGATCACTCGTTCGGCGTCGCGCGGCACGTCGGCGAAGTCCTTCACCATCACGGCCTCACGGCGCCCGGTCGCACCCTGCTCGATCGGCACGGCCGCCCACATTCCCAGGTCGAGCTGGCGACGAAACTCCTCCACCAGCCTCAACTCGTCATCGGACAGCTGGGGATCGCCCTCGGCCAGCACGACCTCTCCCCTGCCCGGCATCAAGCGCAGGAACCTCATGACCCGGATTATGTCAGAGGCGCATTCAGCTCTCGGCCCGGATGCGGCGCAGCCCGATGACGTCGACCGGCCCCGCACCCGTGCCGAGGTCGCGCAGCCCGTCGCGGACCGCCTCGGCGGCGATCCGCTTCGCCACCCGAGCTGCTTCCAGCGGATCGAGCCCAAGCGCGAGCTGGGCCGCCAGCACGGAGGAGTGCGTGCATCCGGAGCCGTGCGACGCGCCCGCGGCGCGACGCGGGCCGCTGATCGTCACAACACGCTCACCGTCGAAGAAGAGGTCGGTCGCCTGTTTGTCGTCGTCGTCGTGGCCGCCGGTGACCACGACGACCGCCGCGCCGAGGGACCGGACGGCTCGGGCAAGCGCCTCCGCGTCGGCGGCAGATGTGCCCTCGCCCTCGAGGCCGCTCAGCACTCGGGCCTCCTGCAGATTGGGAGTGACGACGGTCGCGCGCGGCAACAGCGTCCGGACAAGGGCATCATGGGCGGGTGGATCGAGCAGCGTTGCGCCGCTCTCGGCCACCATCACGGGATCCAGCACGACCGGGACCCCCGGCAGGAGGTCGAGTGCGGTCGCGACCGCCTCGATCGTCACGGCGGTTCCCAGCATGCCGATTTTGACCGCATCGACGCCGATATCGGTGGCCACCGCCCGTACCTGTCCGAGAATCGCCTCGGGCGGAATCGTGGTCACGCCGTCGACCGCCACCGTGTTCTGCCAGGTGACCGCCGTTATCGCGGTCATCCCGTGCACCCCGCAGCGAGCAAAGGCCTTGAGGTCGGCCTGGATGCCCGCCCCTCCGCCAGAGTCCGAGCCGGCGATCGCCAGCACTCGCGGTGTCTGTGTACGTGTCGTGTTCACCGCAGTCAGAATACGTCGCGCCTTGTTCGACCTGGAGGTACCTCCCCCGCTGCCCATCACCTGGGAGATGAAGGACGTCTCCAGCGCGCGCACGAGCGTCGACCAGCTCCCCGACGGTCGCACGGAGTACCGCATCGAACACGAGCTGATCGCGGGTGTGACCCCGGAGATGCTGGTGTGGTGGTTTCGAGTTTTCCCGTTCGCGCGATTGGAGTGGAAGGGCGAGCTGGTGTCGATGTACCGGATCTGGCATCCGCGCGATCACGTGCGCGTCTCCATCCGTCGACGGCCGCTCGACCGTGCGCCCGGCGTCAGCAGAGGAGCAAAGGTGCTGATACAGGAGCGCATCGGCCCCAAGGTGACCAGCACGCGCGCACGCGTGAAGCAGATGGACGAGTCGGGGCTGCGTCTTGTCGTGCGCCGGTTCGGGATCCGCGTCGCCGATCTTCAACACACGTTCACCGCGACGCCGGAAGGAACTCTCTACCGCTCGCGCCTGATCGTCGGCTCCAGGTTGCCGTTGATCGGCCGGCTGCTGAACGCACTCGCGCGCAAGCGCCTCTTCCCGCTCGAGGTCGGCAATGCCTGGTTGCAGCACAACGTCGAGGAGGTCGGCAACTTCCAGTTCTTCCTGCCGAGGATCTACGGGCACCGGGAAGCTGTCGAGGCGGCGACTCCTCACGCTCGGCGCACGTAGCTGCCGTCAGGCGCACGACTCAGCAGGCCCATCAATTCCAGCTCGCCCAGGCCCGCCATCACCTCCGCCGTCTCCTGCGGCGAGCGTGCGATCCGGTCCACGCTGGCGGCGCCGCCCTCGACAGCGGCCAGCAGCTCGGCCAGGCGAGGCTCGAGGTCGGGCAGCGGTCGCGGCTGCGGCCGCTCGCCCGCCGACGGGTGGCCGGCACCGTAGAGCGCATCGAGAATGTCCGTGGCCCTGCGCACGACGCAGGCCCCGTCGGCCAGCAGCGCGTTGGGTCCCTGCGCCAGTCGTGAGGTGACCTGCCCCGGGACCGCCCCCACCTCACGGCCGAGGTCAGCGGCGAACTGGGCCGTGATGCGGGAGCCGGAGCCCGCGGCCCCTTCGACCACCACCGTCATGGCGGACAGCCCCGCCATGATCCGGTTGCGGGCGGGAAAGCACCAGCGCAGCGGGCCGAACCCCGGTGGTAGCTCGGCGACCACCAGCCCCCGCTCGACGATGCGCCGGTAGAGCCGCCGCTTGCTGCTCGGGTAAGGCACGTCGGCGCCGCCGGCCAACACCGCGACCGTCGGGCCGCCGCCCTCGAGCGCCCCCTCGTGGGCGGCAGAATCGACGCCCAGCGCCATGCCGCTGACGACCGGCACCTGGCAGGCGCCCAGCTCCCTGCCGAGCGCGTGCGCCACCTCGAGCCCGTAGCCGGTCGCTCTGCGCGAGCCGACCAGCGCCACAGCGGGCGTTTCGTCGAGCAATCCGAGCAGGCGGACGTCACCGGCCAGATAGAGCAGGCGCGGAGTATCGGCGCTCGGTATCAGGCACTTCGGAAAGCGCTCGTCGTGATGGCACAACGCCACCAGACCGGCGTCGCTCGCGTCGCGGCGAGCACGCGCGGCGTCGAAGCCTTGGAGCACACCGAGCGCCTGCCGGCTGTCCTCTCCACCGACGGCGGCGACGAACTGATCGTCGGGAAGCGCGAGCAGGAGCGGGACCTTGCGGCTCGCGTCCAGGGAGCGGGCGACGAAGTGCGCCATCGCCGCCAGCAGGGCGGAACGTCGCAGGCATCGGTCGCAGGCCGTGAACCCGGTGGCCGGCGGCACTCGCTCCGCCTTCAGGCGGCGATCCATTCGCTCGCATGCACTACGCGCGAATCCCTGTATCCGATCGCCTCCGTCACATCTTTGCGCTCGATCCCCTCCCGCCCGTCGAGATCCGCCAGCGTGCGCGCGACACGCAAGACGCGGCCGTGGCCACGTGGGGTCAGAAGAGCACGGTCGAGTGCAAGCTCGAGCGCCCGTATCGCAGCGCGTGGTAGACGGCAGTGACGGCGCGCCTGCGCGGTGGTCATGTCGGCGTTGCAGCGAGCGCGGCTTCCGGCCAGGCGCTCGCTCTGGCGGGCGCGGCCCGCGACGACCCGGGCGCGCACCTCGGCCGAGGAGGGCGCCGCCTGATCGGACATCAGCTCCTGGCGCGACGGCGGGTCGACCCGCACCATGACGTCGATGCGGTCGACCAGCGCCGCACTGAGCTTGGAGAGGTAGCGGTGAATTGCGCTCGGATGGCAACTGCATTCCCTCCTCGCGGCGCCGAAGTTGCCACACGGACAGGGATTGGTGGCGGCGAGTAGGGAGAACCGCATCGGAAAGGTGACGGTCCGCTGAGCTCGCGTAAGCGAGATTGACCCCTGCTCGAGCGGCTGCCTGAGCGCCTCGAGCGCGGGCCGCGGAAACTCCGCCAGCTCGTCGAGGAACAGGACGCCGTTGTGGGCGAGACTCGCCTCACCGGGCGACGGAGGCACGCCGCCGCCGACAAGGCCTGCGCTCGAGATCGAGTGATGCGGCGCCCTGAACGGTCGCCTGGCGATCAGCGCCTCACCGCCGAGCAGGCCCGCGACGCTGTGCACTCGCGTCGCCTCCAGCGCCTCGTCGAACGTCGGCGGAGGCAGGATCGTGGGCATGCGGCGCGAGAGCATCGACTTGCCGCTGCCGGGCGGCCCGATCATCAGCATGTGATGACCCCCGGCCGCCGCCACCTCCAGCGCACGCTTGAGCGAGTGGTGCCCACGGACCTCAGCTAGATCGACTTGCTGCTCATGCCCCGCCTCGAGCATCGCTTTGGCGTCGACGTGGATTCTTGGCGGCCGCCAGCCGCCGGCGAGAAAGTCTGCCAGCTGGCGCACGGTCTCCACGCCCACGACCTCGAGGCCGTCGACCAGCGAGGCCTCGGCCGCATTGGCGGCCGCGATCACCAGACCCTCACGCCCGGACCGATGCGCCCGGTCGGCGAACGCCAGCGCTCCGCGCACCGGCCGGATCGAGCCGTCGAGGCCGAGTTCCCCGCAGAGGGCGTAGCGGTCCAGCGGATCGCTTGACACCTGACCGCTGGCGGCCAGCACGGCGCCCGCCAGCGCGAGGTCGAATCCGGGACCCGCCTTTCTGAAATCGGCCGGCGCGAGGTTGACCGTTATCCGCCGCAACGGGAACTCGAACTCACTGTTGACCAACGCTGCCCGCACGCGCTCGCGCGACTCCTGAACGGCCGCGTCCGGCAGGCCGACGATCGTGAACGCGGGCAGGCCGGGATGGATGTCCGCCTCGACGGTGACGTCGACGGCGTCGACACCGATCAGCGCGAAGGTTGCCGCACGAGCAAGCATCGCCGGACCGTAGGCGGCGACGGCTCAGCTAACTCACGAGCGCTGCAACGAACGACGCACGCGTCTGTGAAACCGCCGGCTGCCGCACACATCAGTGACATTGCTTGCAACAACCGCGACGTGCGGATGCGTAACTTCGCCGCATGTCCCCAGACCGCCGCACCACCATCGGCCGCATCGGCGAGCGCCTGGCCGCCGAGCGGCTCGAGGCCGGCGGCTACCGGATCGTCGAGCGCAACTACCGCACGCGCGAAGGCGAGCTGGACGTCATCGCCCGCCGCGGGGAAACGCTCGTCTTCTGTGAGGTCAAGACGCTGGTCGCCCGACGGCCTGGTGGCAGAGGACCGGCATATCCGCTCGAGTCGGTCAGGCACGCGAAGCGGACCAAGATCAGAAGGCTGGCACGGGCCTGGATGGGCGAGCGCTCGGGAACCGTCCCCTTCAGGACCGTGCGCTTCGATGCCATCGGCGTGACCCTGTCACCCGGTGGCAGGTTGCTGGGGATGGAGCACATCGAGTCGGCGTTCTAGCCACAGTAGTCGCCAGGAAACGGCGCGGCTACCGGGGCCGCCAGGCAAGGACACAGGGAGAGAGAGCCTGTCGTGGTCAGTACAGGCTCGACCGAGGACACCGCATGGCGGTTCCGGAGACCGCCGTTTACTCGATCGCGAGCTGCTGGTATGCGACCGATTGAAACGAGCGGCGGTGCAGCGAGCTGATGCCGCGCTCCTGGATGGCGTCGCGATGCTCCGGGGTCGAGTAGCCGACGTTTGTGTGGAAGTGCCAGCCGGGCAGCTCCTCCGCGGCACGCATCATATAGCGGTCCCGCGTCACCTTCGCGATCACAGACGCGGCCGCGATCGCGGCACTGCGCGCGTCTCCGTCGATCACGGCCTGCTGCCGGTGATCGAGGTCGGCGACGCGGAAGCCGTCCACGAGGCAGACGGTGCCCGGCACGGCGACCTGGGCAAGGCAGTCGCGCAGTGCGGCCAGGTTGGTCACGTGCAGTCCGCGCTCGTCGATGCCGCGCGCGCAACGCGAGGTCACCGCGACCTTGGTCGCTGTCCTCACCACGAGCGGATAGAGCTCCTCCCTGGCCTCGGCGTCGTGCACCTTCGAGTCGTCGAGGCGCGTCAGTGCGCGAACCTCCTTGGTGGTCAGCCGCTGGTAGTCGAACAGCACAGCGGCCGCGACCAGCGGGCCGGCCAGGCTGCCGCGACCGGCCTCGTCGGCACCGGCGACGTAGCGCGACTCCAATGCCCGGTCGAACACGAACAGCCTGCGGGCTGTCCGCCTTCGGGGCTTGGAGCCTCGGCCGGCGCCGTTAGAGGAAGCCGATCTTTCGGGGCGGCCAGTATGAGAGGAAGGCTTGGCCGATGATCCATTTTCTTGGGACCGGTCCCCAGAAGCGGCTGTCGTCACTTTCCCCACGGTTGTCGCCCATCATAAAAAAGTGGTCCGGCGGAATCTTGATCGCGCGCGGATAGGTGCACTGGCCGACGCCGTCCATGCAGGGCCTCGTGAAGGATTCCTTCTGCACCTTGCCGTTGACGACCGCGTGACCGTTCTGGATCGAGAGCGTATCGCCAGGCACGGCGACGATGCGCTTGATGAAGTTGAGCCCTGAGCGGGTCGGGGTCGGGCGCGGGCAGGGCTGGTCCGGCGGGTGGGTGACCCCGCACTGGTTGCCATCGGCGCCCTTTGGCGGGTGGAAAACGACGACATCGCCCCGATCCGGGTCTCCGATGCGGTAGTTGATCCGGCTCACCAGCACTCTCTCGCCGACGGCGAGCGTCGGCACCATCGACTCGCTCGGAATCCGGTATGGCTTCACGAGCAACGCCTGGATCAGTAGCGCGAAGCCGAGCGCCGCGGCCACGATCAGTACCAGCTCGATCAGCGACCGGTGCCCGCTTCTGCGGGCCTGGTGACCCTCGTTCTCCGCCAGGGCTAGCCCTTTTCCTCGGTCTCGACCTCGGGCTGGTCCGGCTCGGTCGTAGGCTGCTCCTCCTGCGACTCGGCCGCGCCGTCAGCGTCGACCTGGTCGGCGGCCTGGTCCCCCTCCGCCTGGGGCTGCTGCTCCGGTTCGGCTACCGGCTGCTGCTCTGCTTCCGCTTCTGCCGCCGGTTCGGCTACCGGCTGCTGTTCTGCGTCTGCCTCGGGCTCGGTGACCTCGGCGGGCGCAGCGGCAGCGGCTCCGTCGTCCGCGGACTCAACCACCTCCATCGCCTCCGCGGCTTCCGCACCGTCGACTCCTGGCGCCTCCGCGCCATCGGCCCCCGGCGCCTCCGCGTCGTCGGGCCCGACGTACATGAACCCCTCCGGGCCGACGTCACGCCGCTCTCGAACGCGCGCCCGGCGGCCGATGCGGCCACGCAGGTAGTAGAGCTTGGCCCTTCGCACGTCCCCTCGCGCTGCGATCTCGATCTTCTCTACCTTGGGCGAGTGGAGCGGGAATGTCCGCTCGACGCCGATCCCGAAGGAGAGCTTTCGGACCGTGAACGTGCGCCGGGAGCCGGCACCCTGGAGCCGAATCACGACCCCTTCGAAAACCTGCGTCCGGCGCCGGGTTCCCTCGATCACCTGGAAGTGGACCCGAACACGGTCACCCTCACGGAAGCGCGGGATGTCCCGGCGCAACTGACGGCGCTCGATGCTCTGGATCAGCTCGCTCATGAATTCGGAGGCACGTGGCCGGAGAGTCTCTGGGCGTCTGGCGCGAGAAGTACCGGCGGGAGCGGTGATGTTAGCGGACCCCCGCGCCCAGCCAGTCAGCCCTGAGGGTCGCTGCGAGCGGCGCTGCGCTCCAGTCGCCAGCTGCGGATGCGGGCATGATCGCCCGATAGCAGGACCTCCGGAACCTCCCAGTCGCGGTAACTCGCCGGGCGCGTGTAATGCGGGTACTCCGGGCCACCCTCCAGGGCCGGCGAGAACGACTCCTCCAGGGCGCTCTCCTCACTGCCGAGCGTGCCCGGCAGCTTGCGCAGCACCGCGTCGGCGATGACCATCGCCGGCAGCTCGCCGCCCGAGAGCACGTAGCGCCCGATCGAGATCGCGTCGTCGGCGAGGTTCTCGCGCACCCGCTCGTCGACGCCCTCGTAGCGGCCGCAGAGCAGCGTGAGCCGCTCCAGCCCCGCCAGCTCGTCCGCGACCGGGTCGTCGAACGGGCGCCCGGAAGGCGTCAGGAGCACCGTGCGCGCGGACGGCGACGGCCTCCGCTCGGGGCCGTAGACCGCATCCAGGGCGGCGTCGACGACGTCGACCCTGATCACCATGCCGGCGCCGCCGCCATATGGCGTGTCGTCGACCTGCCCGTGAGAGAGCGGCGTCGTGTCACGGTAGTTGAAGAACCGAAGCTGGTGGCCGAGCCTCAGCCCGTTCACCACGTGTCGCTGGCCACGGAACCAGTTGAACCATTCCGGGAACAGCGTGAATACGTCGATGTTCATAGGAGGTCGCGTAGCCGCACGCTACGCCCGCCTAGTCGACGATCTCGACGAGCACCCGCTTGCCGTCCTTGAGACCGCCGGCCTTGAGGACGGAGCGCAGCGCCTTGGCGGTGCGGCCCTCGCGGCCGATCACCTTGCCGCGGTCCTCGTCGGCCACGATCAGCTCGAACACGATCGTGTCGTCGTCCTCGTCATACTCGCGAACCTCAACCTGGTCTGGGTTGTCGACCAGCGTCTTTGCGAGGAACTCGAGCAGCTCCTTCAGGCGATGCCCTTTGCCTTCAGCAGCCTCTTGACCGTTTGGCTCGGCTGAGCTCCCTTGCTGAGCCACTTGCGGATGCCCTCCTCGTCGAGCTCGATGGTCGACGGCTCCGTCTGCGGGTTGTATTGCCCAAGCACCTCGAGGAAGCGCCCATCGCGCGGCGAACGCCGGTCGGCCGCGACGACGCGCCAGATCGGGTTGTTGCGGGCGCCCACGCGGGTCAGTCTGATCGTTACAGCCAAAGTCTCGTTCCTCTGTCGTATTGCGGAAAAGCCGGCGCCAAACCTTACAGGCCCTGCGTCAGCTGATCGATCGAGGGCATCTTGCCCGACTGCAGCTGGCGCATCATCTTCTGCATCTGGCCGAACTGCTTGATGAGCTGATTGACGGCCTGCACCGACGTTCCTGAACCGGCAGCGATCCGCTTGCGGCGCGATCCGTCGATCAGCTTCGGGTTGCGGCGCTCCTCGGGTGTCATCGAGGTCACGATCGCCTCGACACGGTCTAGCTCGCGCTCGTCGAACTTGGCCGACTTCAGCTGCTTCAGCTGGCCGAAGCCCGGCAGCATCCCGAGCATGTTGCCGATCGGGCCCATGCGGCGCAGCTGCTTCATCTGGTCGAGGAAGTCGTCGAAGCCGAACTGCTGCTTGCGGATCTTGCGCTCGAGCTCCTCCGCGCGGTCCGCGTCGACGGCCTTCTCTGCCTTCTCGATGAACGACAGCACATCGCCCATGCCGAGGATGCGCGACGACATGCGGTCCGGGTGGAAGGGCTCGAACTCGGCCAGCTTCTCGCCGGTCGACGCGTACAGGATCGGCTTGCCGGTGACCGACTTGATCGAGAGCGCCGCGCCGCCGCGTGAGTCGCCGTCGAGCTTCGTCATCACGACTCCGTCGAACTGTGCCGTCTCGGCGAATTGCTCGGCGACGTTGACGGCGTCCTGACCGGTCATCGCGTCGACGACCAGAAGCACGTTGTGTGGCTTGACCCGCTTCTTGATGTCGGCCAGCTCCTTCATCAGATCCTCGTCGATGTGAAGCCGGCCGGAGGTGTCCACGATCAGAACGTCCTTGCCCTCGCGCTTGGCCTGGTCGAGCGCGTACTCGGCGATGTCGCGCGGGTCGCGGTCGGTCCCCTGCTCGTACACGGTCGCTCCGGCCTGCTCCCCGACCTTCACGAGCTGCTCGACGGCCGCCGGCCGGTAGACGTCGCAGGCCGCCAGCGCCACGTCCTTGCCCTTCTCCTCGCGCAAGAGGCGGGCGAGCTTGCCGCATGCCGTCGTCTTGCCCGACCCTTGCAGCCCCGCCATCAGGATCACCGTCGGCGGGTTGGGGGCGAATGTGATCTCTCGGGACGCCTCGCCCATCAGCGTGGTCAGCTCCTCGTTGACGACCTTGACGACCTGCTGGCCGGGATTGAGGCTGTCCAGCACTTCCCGGCCCATCGCCCTCTCCTTGAGCGTGGCGGTGAACTGCTTCACGACCTTGAAGTTGACGTCGGCCTCGAGCAGGGCGAGCCGGATCTCCCGCATCGCCTTGTTGACGTCGTCCTCGCTCAGCTTGCCGCGCGAGCGAACGTCGGAGAGCACGCCCTGGAGCTTGTCGGAGAGGGTCTCGAACATCGGTGTAAAGCATAGGCGCCTGTTGCGATCACCCCGATCGCGGGTAAGGGGCTTGCGTGGACACGGAAGTGACCAGGACGCTGGCAGGACAGGGCCGGGCCGAGCAGCCGGCGGTGTCCCTTCCCTCCCGCTACCGTCCCCTGCGTCGCCTCGCGGCCGGTGGCATGAGCTCGATCTGGCTGGCGCAGGACGAGCTGCTCGGCCGCCAGGTGGCGGTCAAGCTGCTGGCGGACAACCTTGCCGTGGACCCGCAGCTGGTCGAGCGCTTCGAGCGCGAGGCGCGCACCGCTGCCGGCCTCTCCGGCCACCCGAACGTGATCACGATCTTCGACGTCGGCCAGCACGACGGTCGCCCCCACATAGTGATGGAGTACCTGCCCGGCGGGACGCTTGCAGAGCGGCTCGACCCGGGCAGGCGGATCTCGCCGCGGCAGTGGATCCCGTGGCTGCGCCAGGCGGCTTCGGCGCTGGACTTCGCCCACGAGCAGGGAGTCGTGCATCGCGACGTGAAGCCCGGCAACCTGCTGTTCGACGACCGCGGGCGGCTCGTGATCGCTGACTTCGGCATCGCCCGTGCCGCCTACGAGAAACAGCTCACCCGCAGCGGCGAGCTGCTGGGGACAGCCGCGTATATCTCGCCCGAGCAGGCACGCGGTGAGTCGGGCAGCCCCGCCAGCGATCGATATTCGCTCGCGCTGGTTGCCCTCGAGCTCCTGACCGGCACGCGGCCCTATGGCGGCGGGGGCTTCGTCGAGCAGGCGCGTCGCCACCTCGAGGAGGACCCGGAGCTGCCCAGCCGGCGCGTGCCGTCGCTGTCCCCGATCGTCGATGCCGTCGTCATGCGTGGCCTGGCGAAGGATCCCGGCGAGCGCTGGCCAAGCGCAACCGCCCTCGTCGCTGCGCTCGCAGGCGCGCTCGGGCTGCCCACGCTTCCCGCGGCTGAGGAAGAGCCGGACGTCCGGCCGCAGGCGGCGCCCTCGCGAGCCACGCCAACGATCCAGCCGCCGCTCTCGACCTACGATTCCCCCGGGCGCGACCTTCGTCGCTGGCTGCCGGTTGCGGCCTTCGTGGTGGCGGCGATCGCCGCCGGACTGCTGGCCGCATCGGCCCTGACCGGTGGCGACGGTGGTTCGGGGGCCGGCGGCAAGCAGGCGGACCGTTCGGCCGCCGATCGCGCATCCAAGGCATCGCAGCAGCGGGACGGGGGCCAGCCGGCTGCGACCCCGACGCCAGCGAGCACCGGTCAGGTGGCCGCCGCCGACGCCTCCAGCCTCAACGACGAGGGCTTCGGGCTCATGCGGGCCGGGCGCTACGACCAGGCGATCCCCGTCCTCCAGAAGGCCGTGGCCGCGTTCCCCTCCGGCAGTCGCGACCTCACCTACGCCTATGCGCTCTACAACCTGGGCCGCTCGCTGCGCCTTAGCGGGCGTCCGGCCGAGGCAATCCCCCTGCTGGAACGCCGGCTTGCCATACCGAACCAGCGCGAGGCGGTGGCGAGGGAGCTGGCGGTCGCGCGCCGTGCCGCGAGCCGCTGATCGGCCTGGCGTAGAGCGAAATACCCTAATTCCGCCCGGGTTTTTGCTATATTGGCCCAACCCGGAAGCAGCCAGGAGGCACGTCCATGGAGCCAGTCCAGGCACCACCGCAGACGAAGACGAATGGCCGGGTCGGCTCTCGTACCAACCCCGAGGTTTACGAGAACGTCCCTGGTCAAGTAATCCCCATCATCGAGCGCGAGTTCGACGACTTCGACACCAACGTCGACAGCTTCATCAAGCGCGACATCGAGGAGGGCGAGTTCATCGGCTTCCGCCTCAAGCAGGGCGTCTACGGCCAGCGCCAGCCCGACGTGCAGATGATCCGGGTCAAGCTTCCCTTCGGCGGCGTCACTCCCGACCAGATGGACGCCTTCGCGGAGATCGCGGAGCGCTTCACGCCGCTCGTCAAGGGCCACATCACGACGCGCCAGAACATCCAGTTCCACCACATCCCACTACCCGAGGCCGCCAAGGCGATCCGCCTCATGTCCAAGGCCGGCCTCTCCAGCCGCGAGGCCTGCGGCAACACGGTGCGCAACGTGAGTGGCGACCCGTGGGCGGGCGTCGGCGAGGGCGAGATCTTCGACCCCACTCCCTATGTGGGCGCGTTCGTGCGCTATTTCGTGCGCAACGACGTCTGCCAGCTGATGCCACGCAAGTTCAAGGTGGCGTTCACGGCCACCGACGAGGACCGCGCCATCACGGGCATCCACGACCTCGGCCTGCTGCCGCGCGAGCGCGAGGTCGACGGACAGCTCGTGCAGGGCTTCGAGATGCGCACCGGCGGCGGCACTTCGATCATGCCGCGCATTGCCCACGTCCTCTACGACTTCGTGCCGCTGAGCGACTACCTCAAGGTCACCGAGGCGATGCTGCGCATCTTCAACCGCCAGGAGGAGCTGCGCGCCAACCGTGCCCGCGCCCGCATCAAGTTCCTGATCGACCGCATCGGGATCGACGAGTTCCGCAAGCAGGTGGACGAGGAGCTGAAGGGCGACTGGGTCAACGAGCGTGACTTCGACCCCGAGCCGCTGCTGTTCGATTACGACGAGGAGGCGCTCGCTCCCCCCGTGCCGTCGAGCTTCGCGAGCCCCAACGGCGATGCAAGCGACTTCGAGCGCTGGGTCGCATCGAACGTGGAGCCGCAACGGCAGCAGGGCTTCTCCACCGCCGAGGTGCGTGTCATCCGAGGCGACCTCTCACCGGATCAGTTCCGCAGCCTGGCGCAGATCATGCGCGACTTCACCGGCGGCCACGCCCGCACCAGCGTGCAGCAGAACCTGGTCCTGCGCTGGATCCGCAACGAGAGCCTCTACGACGTCTGGCTGCGCCTGAAGGAGATCGGCCTCGCCGAAGCAGGCGCGCATGAAATCACCGACGTCGTGAGCTGCCCGGGCACCGATAGCTGCAAGCTCGGCATCACCAGCTCGATGGGCCTCAACACCGTCGTGCGCGAGCGCCTCGAACAGATGCAGATCGATGACCCGCTGACGAAGCAGATCCACGTCAAGATGAGCGGCTGCCCGAACGGGTGCAGTCAGCACCACATCGCGAACATCGGCTTCTACGGCGCCTCGATCAAGGTCGGCGACCGCCACCTGCCCGCTTACATCGCCCACCTCGGCGGCCAGTACGAGGGCGGCGAGGTGAAGATGGCCAAGCGCCTCAAGGTCCGCTTTCCGGCCAAGCGCGTTCCCGACGCGATTGAGCGCTGGGTGCGGCTCTACCAGGAGAAGCGCAACGACGGCGAGCCATTCAACGACTTCGTGGAGCGCGTCGGCGACGACGAGTTCGTCGGCGTGGTCAAGGACCTCACGCTGCCGGTGGAGTTCAGCGTCGAGAACATGAACCAGTTCATCGACTGGGAACGTAAGGACGCTTACCGGGTGGAGCGCGGCGAAGGTGAGTGCGCGGTCTGAGTCTCCTTCCCTCGCTCGCGCACTTTGAACATGCCGTATTCCACCGCCTCCCGCGTACCGGCCCCGACATTCTCGGGGCCGGTCGCTTTCCTGTACCGAAGGTTCCGGGTACCGAAGCGCTTACGGCTCCAGTAGCGCGCTTGCGAAGTCGTCCGGGTCGAACGGGCGCAGGTCCTCGAGCTGCTCGCCGATGCCGATCAGCTTCACCGGCAGGCCAAGCTCCTCTGCGATCGCCAGCGCGATGCCGCCCTTTGCGGTGCCATCGAGCTTCGTCAGCACGATGCCGCTGACCTCGACTGCCTCCTGGAACAGCTTTGCCTGGCGCAGCCCGTTCTGGCCCGTGGTGGCGTCGACGACCAGGAGCGTCTCGTGCGGCGCTCCCTCGATCTGCTTCTCGATCACGCGCCGCACCTTCGACAGCTCCTCCATCAGCGGCACCTGCGTGTGCAGCCGGCCGGCCGTGTCGGCGATCACGACGTCGTGCCCGCGTGCTCGTGCGGCCTCGATGGCGTCAAAAACGACCGCGCCCGGGTCCGATCCCGGCGCCGCGCTGACGATCTCGCAACCGGCGCGATCCGCCCACTCGGCGAGCTGCTCCTGGGCCGCCGCCCGGTAGGTGTCGCCAGCGGCCATGATCACGGAGCGGCCCATCTCCTTCTGGAGATGCCAGGCGATCTTGCCGATCGTGGTCGTCTTGCCGGTCCCGTTCACGCCCACGGCCAGGATCACCGACGGCGAGTGCGAGACGTCGATTCGGTCGTCGCCGACGCGGGCGAGCTGAGCGAGGGTCTCGGCCAGTCGGCGCGAGAGGTCCTCCCCGCTCTCGATTCCACCCTCCTCGGCCTCCTGCTCCAGCCGCTCGACCACCTTCGCCGTAGTGCGCGCGCCGACGTCGGCGTAGATCAGCGCCTCCTCCAGCCGCTCCCAGGTCTCGTCGTCGAGCGTGCCGACGAAGCTGGCGCGCAGCTCAACGGTCAGCGCCTCCCTGCTGCGCGCGAGGTTCTCGCGCAGGCGGCGAAAGAAGCCACTCTGTTTCTCGGGCTCGTCCGCAGCAACCTCGGGCGCAGCCCCGTTACCGGTGTCGAAGACCTCCTGCCAGCTCTTGGCCATGGCGGCGGATTCTAGGCGCGGCCGAAGCGTCTACCTTCCGAGGCCGAGCAACTCGCCGACCGTGACCGGCTCCAGTCCGCGCCGCCCCGCCTCCGCCAGCACGTCCTCAACCGCGCCCAGCACGTGGTCGCATTCGATCGCCTGCTCGCGCCTGCCGTCGTGCAACAGCACGATCGCGCCGGGCCGCAGGTCCGCGATCACGCGGGCGGCGATCGACTCGCGCGTCTCACCCTCCCTCCAGTCCTCGCCCCAGGCGCTCCAGTGGACGCAGGTCCAGCCGCCCCGCTCGGCCTCGGCCTCGGCCAGCGTGCCGGGAACGAAGTGCCCGTAGGGGGCGCGGAACAGGCGTGGAGCCACGCCCAGCGTCTGCTCGATCGTCGCCGCGCCTTCGACGACGTCGGCGACAGAGGCCTCGCGGCCGACCTCCGCGTGGTCGAGGTGCTCCATCGAGTGCACGCCGATCTCGTGACCGGCGTCGCGCACCAGCGCGCCGATCTCCGGCTCGCGCAGAAGCTGGCTGCCGACCATGAAGAAGGTTGCCTTCACTGCGCTGCCGGCCAGCAGATCGAGCAGCCGCTCGGTGCAGGGGCTGGGGCCGTCGTCGAAGCTGAGCGAGAAGCGCGCAGATGCGCTGGGGCCGTGGGCGACAATGGCGCCGCCCGCGCCCGAGGTCATGCCGCCTCGGTCAGCCGCTCCTGCGACTCGCCGGGCTGTTCCTGTGGGGAATCGTCGCTCGGCTGCTGGGAATCGTCGCTCTGCTGCTCGCTCTCACCAGGCCCGGCGTCGCCGAGGCGGCGCGAGACGACCTTCGAGATGCCGTCGCTGCCCATGCTGACGCCGTAGAGGACGTCGGCGGCCTCCATCGTGCGGCGCTGGTGGGTGATGACGATGAACTGCGAGCGCTCCGAGTAGCGGCGCACCAGGTCCAGGAAGCGATCGATGTTGCGATCGTCGAGCGCGGCCTCGACCTCGTCCAGGATGTAGAAGGGGCACGGCCGCGCGAGGAAGACGGCGAACAGGAAGCCGAGCGCGACCAGCGACTTCTCGCCGCCCGAAAGCAGTGACAGGCGCTTGGTGGACTTGCCGGCGGGAGTGACCTCGATCTCCACGCCCGGCGTATCGTCCTTGGGGTCGGCCATATCCGCGACGGACTCGGCCGTGGCCTCACCGGCGCCCGGCTCCGGCGCGGCGCCGAGACCCTCCTCGGCCACGGGCTCGTCATCAGGCGCCTCGGCGCCGCCGAGCACCACGCGCGGCCGTTGCGGCTTCACGAGGCGCAGCTTGCCCCGTCCGCCGGGGAACAGGTGCTGGACCATCTCCTCAAAGTTGCGCGCGGCGATCTCGAACGTCTCCTCGAAGGCCTCCCTGATGCGCCGGTCAGTCTCGCGGATCAGCCCGCGCAGCTCAGAGAGCGCGGACTCGAGGTCCTTGCGCTGGCCCTCGAGCTCGTCGACGTGCTCGACCGCCTCCTTGTACTCGTTCTCGGCCAGCGGATTCACGGGGCCGATGCGCTCGCGCCGGCGCTCGAGCCTCTCCACGCGCGCCTCGACCTCGATCCGCTCCTCCTCGGCCAGCGGGCCCTGATCCTCGACCTCACCGCCGAGAAGCTGCGAGATGCCCGTCAGCTCAGCAGCCGTCGTGGACTCCCGGTCGCGGATCTGGGCGACACGCACCTCCTCCTGCGTGAGCGCCTCGGAGGCCTCGCGCAGCCGCGCCTGAAGCTCGTATTCGGATTGGGCCAGGCGGCGTAGCTCGGCCGCCTGCTGCTGTCCGACGGCCTCGTCGGCCTGAAGCTCCTCTTCCAGCTGTGACAGCCGGCCACGAGTCGCTGCCAGCGCTTGCTCCAGCGCGCGGATCAGCTGCCCTGCCGTAGGCAGGAGCGCCTCGTCGCGCTCGGCCGCGGCCTCGACCCTTCGCCGGCGTGCGGCCTGCTCCGCCTGGCCGCGGGCCAGGGTCTCGGCCAGGCGGCGCTCGACCTCGACCTGCCCGGCCAGCTCGCGGCGGCGCACGTCGGCGGGGCCGCTGCCGAGCTCGCGTCGCTGCTCAATCAGCCAATCCGCTCGCCGGGCACGCTCGACCTGCTCCTCGCGCTGCCTTCTCAGCTCCCGCAGCTCGCCCTCGAGCTGCTCGCGCTGCTGCTCTCCGGAGGCCAGCTGTGCGGTGGCCTGCTCATTCTCCGAGCGCGCTCGCTCCAGCTCGGCGGTGGCGCGGCCAAGCTCTGCCTCGACCTCCTCACGACGGCTACGCGCAGCCAGGGCATCCTGGGCGCCGCCGGCCGGCAGGCGCCGCACCTGACGCAGAGCCCCGTGGTAGGCCGTGCCCTCGAGCGTGACCGCGATGCCCTCGAAATCGTCCGGCAGGCCTTCGATGCGCTCGACGACCCAGGCGTCGGCAAGCAACCGCACGAGCAGCTCGCGGATGCCGTCGTCCGCATGCAGGTGATCCAGTAGCCGTTGCGCGCCCGGCTGCGGTGGCCGGCCCGAGTTGCGAGGTACGGCGCCCCCCATGACGAGAGCGCGCCCACCCTGGTCGCCCCGGCCCGCGACCGTCCTGGCGGCGCCGGGCAGGTCCTCTGCGAGCTGTGCGCTCAACCGCCCACCGAGGGCCGCTGCGACGGCCGACTCATAACCGTCGTCGACCTGGATCGCGTCCGCCAGCGCTGGGCCTGTGCCGGCGCCGGTGAGCCGCTGGCGGGCGATCAGGCGCTCCAGATCCACCTCGAGCCCGGCCTGGACCCGCGCTGCGGCCTGTTCACGGTCGCTGGCCTCCCGCAGCCGCTGCCGTGCCTGCGCGACCGCCGTCTCGGCCTGCTCGAGCTCGGCGGCGCGGGCGTCGCCTTCTCCCGCAAGCCTGGCACCCTGAGCCTCGGCCTCGCGGCGCTCGGCCTCCACGTCCGCAAGCTCCGAGGCCAGGCGCGAGTCGCGCTCGATCTCAAGCTGCGCCAGCTCGGCCTCCAGCTCGGCGAGCGTTCCGCCACCGGCCTCTTCCTCTCGCGGCTGATCCAGCAGGCGCCGCGCTCGCTGCAGCCGGCCGGCGATGGTCGCCTCGGTGGCGCGCACGGACTCGAGCCGGATCGAGATCCGCTCTGCGGCGGAACGCGCCGCATACAACCGCGACGAGAGCTGCTCGCGGTCGTGGCCGTGCTGAGCGAGGTTGCGCTCGGTCTGCTCGCGGCGATGGGCGACGGCACTCTGCTCGGCCTCCAGCTCGTCGCGCCGGCGGCGTGCCCCGGTCGCAGCGGACTCGGCCGCCGAGAGCTCCTCGCGCACCAGACGCAGGCTCTCCTGGGTGAGGCGGCCGCGCAATTCAAGGCCCTGACGCTCGAGCCGCGCATGCAGCTCTGCCGCCTCGGCCTGTCGCTTCAGCGGACGCAGCCGTGAGCGCGCCTCGCGCTCGACGTCCAGCGCACGGTCGAGGTTGTCCTGCGTGCGCTCGAGCTTCAGCTGGGCGCGGCGGCGGCGCTTGCGGTGCTTGCTGAGGCCGGCGGCCTCCTCGATCAGCGCGGTGCGATCTACGGGCTTCGAGTGGATGATCCCCTCGACGCGCCCCTGGCTGATCACCGAGTGCATCTCCTTGCCGAGACCGCTGTCGGAGAGAACCTCCATCACGTCGACGAGCCGGCAGCGCGCACCGTTCAACCGGTAGACGCCCTCGCCGCTGCGATCGATGTGGCGCGTGATCGCCAGCTCGGAGAACTCGGAGTTGAGTTGGCCGTCGGAGTTGTCGATCACGATCTCGACGTCGGCCGAACTGCGGCTGCGCGCGGCGTCACTGCCGGCGAAGATGACGTCCTGCATCGTCTGGCCGCGCACCGCCAGAGCGCTCTGCTCGCCGAGTGCCCACAGCACCGCGTCGGTGATGTTCGACTTGCCGCTGCCGTTGGGTCCGACGATCACGCTCACGCCGGGGCCGAACGTGAGCTGCGTGCGATCAGGGAACGACTTGAAGCCCTTCAGCATGATCGACTTCATGTACATGTCAGCGCTCGACCCCCAAAGTCACCGTCTGATTCGACGCCGGCGTCACTTTCCTCCGAGCTCCTCGAGCGCTTCGCGGGCCGCCTCCTGCTCGGATTCCTACTTGCTCTTGCCAAGGCCGGCGCCGAGCCGGCGCCCCTCCACCTCGGCGACCGTCTCGAAGCGGCGGTCGTGCGGCGGGCCCTGCTCGTCGATGACCGTGTAGGTCACGAGCTCGCCGCGTTGCGCAAGCCGCTCCTGCAGCTCGCTCTTGTAGTCGAACATGGTGTCGATCGCGACCTCTATCTGCTGCTCGAAGGCCTCGGCGACCGCCTCCGCCGTGCGCTCGAACCCAAACTCGAGGAAGCAGGCGCCGATCGCGGCCTCCACCGTCTCCGCCAGCACGCTCTCGGACGCGATCGGCGCCTCGATCAGGTGCGGCTGGCCCGACGGCGCGATCGCCCGCATGCGGTCGGGAACGCCCAGCGCCCGAGCCACCTCCACGCAGGAGCGCCTGCTGACCGTCTGCGCCCGGATCTTGGTCAGGCGCCCGGCCGTGTGGCGCTTGAAGCGCGGAAACAGTGCTGTCGAGATCGCCAGGTTGAGGACGCTGTCGCCGAGGAACGCCAGGCGCTCGTAGGAAGCCGCGCGGTCGTCGACCCAGGAGGCGTGCGAGAACGCCTGCCTCGAAAGGTCGCCGGGCAGCTCGTCGAGCAGAGCCCGGAGTTGACTCAGCTGATCGCTCAGGGGGAAGAATTGGCGGGGGCGTGTGAGAGGACGAAATCGATCGCCTGGCCGACAGTCTCTATCCGCTCCGCCTCTTCGTCGGTGATCCGGATGCCATAGCGATCTTCCAGCTCCATCACCAGCTCCACGAGGTCGAGGGAGTCCGCCTCGAGATCCTCCTTGAAGCGGGTGCCCTCCTCGATGCCGGAGGAGTCCATCCCGAGCTCCTGGGACAGATGACCCCGAACGAGGGCGAACACTTCGTCTCGACTGGCGGCCGGCAGGTCGTTCATTGCTGAACTTCCAAGCTATCAGCGGTCGCGGACGCGGATGGCGTCTCCGCCGGCCCATCCGGTGAGGCCTCGGCGAAGGGTTGTTCGTTCGAACCTCTCAGCGCGCCGGACCGCGACAGCCCTTCGGCGGTGCGGTCCACCACCTGCTGCTCGACGCCGCGCGCGGCCAGCTCGATCGCATTCTGGATCGCGCGCCGGCTGGAGCGGCCGTGGCAGATCACCACCAGTCTCCGCAGCCCCAGCAGGTAGGCGCCGCCCACGCGCTCTGGGTCGATGCGGTCGCGCAGCTTGGACAGCTTCGGCTTCAGCAGCAGCCCCCCGATCGCCGACAGCGGGCCAGAGCGGGCGGCCTGCGAGATGGCGCCGGTCAGCGAGCGCGACGTCCCCTCCATCAGCTTCAGCGCCACGTTGCCCGTGAAGCCGTCCGTGACGACCACGTCCACGGCCGCCTGCGGAACGTCGTCGCCCTCGACGTTGCCCGCGAACTCGAGCTCGCCCTGCGCCAGCCGCTGGTGCGCTTCCACGACCGTCGCGGTGCCCTTGCCCGGCTCCTCCCCCACCGACAGCAGCCCGACCCGGGGCCGCGGCACGCCGAGCACCCGCTCGCTGAAGGCCGCGCCCATGTGGGCGAACTGGATCAGGTGCTCGGCCCGCACCTCGACGTTGGCGCCGACGTCGAGCAGGACCACGGTGCCGCCCGGCAGCGGCAGCGGCACGGCGATCGCGGGCCGAAAGACTCCCGGCATGCGCTTGACGTGCAGAAGAGATGCCGCCAGCGCGGCGCCCGTGGACCCCGCGCTTACCAGCGCGTCGGCGCGGGCTTCGGCGACCGACTTGGCGGCCTGCACGACCGACGCCTCGGTCATCGAGCGCGCCGCCCGAGCCGGCTCGTCGTCGTTGGCGATCGTAAACGGGGCGTCGACGAGCTCCAGCGAGCCGGGGGCCTCTGCGCCGAGAGCCTGCTCCATCTCTGCCAGAGGGCCGTAGACGACGCAGCGCGTACCGGCGCGAGCGGCGGCGGCCGCCCCCGACACAACCTCTGCGACTCCGAGGTCGGCGCCGAGCGCGTCTACTGCGACTGTTGCGACGGTTCCCCCTCGGGGGAGGAAGCGGCCGGCGTCACGACCTGACGCTTGCCGTAATAGCCGCATTCCGGACACACACGGTGCGGCAGACGCGGCGAGTGGCACTGGGGGCACTGGTTGTAGGTCGGTGCCGAGATCTTGTGGTTCGCGCGCCGCTTGTCCCGCCGGGCGCTGGATTGCTTTTGCTTTGGTACCGCCATGGCCGGGAAGGATAGCGGTGAGGGCTAGATCACTGATTCCCGCGGCCCGTGCGTTATTCCAGCTTCAGCTCGCCCAGCTTGGCCCAGCGCGGGTCGATATCGCTCTCGTGCCTGTGCTCGGTGGGGTCGGCATCGTTGAGGCTGACGCCGCAGACCGAGCAGAGGCCGCGGCAGTCGTCGCGGCAGAGCAGCCGCGGTGGCAGCGCCAGGACCAGCGCGTCACGCGCCCAGCCTGCCAGCTCCAGCACGCCGTCCTCGAAGTAGGGGCTGTGGAAGTCCTCCGCCTCTCCCGGCTGCTCGACCTCGCGAGCCTCGACCTCGATCAGGGGACGCGCATCGGCCAGGCAGCGCATGCACGGTCCCTCCAGCTCGGCTTCAAAGCGAAGCTTGAAGGCGTACCCGGAGCTCGTGCGAGAGACGTCGACGCGAGCGTCGACCCTGCAGCCCACCACGTGGTATTTCTGCCCTGCCGCCTGCAGCGGCTCGATCCGCAGCTCGGCGTCGAAGCGCGTGCCCGCGCCGGAGCGCAGGTTGAGGTTGTCGATGTTGAGCGTGTCGGCGAGCTGAGGCATCGAGCCAATGTTAGACCCGCCCCGGCGCCGTTCGGGGACCGTTTCCCGGCCGTGGCAACCTCTGGGTGCGCTAGTCGGAGGTGCGACTCAGGCCGCGCATCGCCAGCGCGACCACTACCGCCGCGAGACCGGCCAGGGCCAGCAGCCCCGGCCAGGTGTCCGACCAGGTGACGCCGCCCACGAACCCCTGGCGGACGGCATCGAGGATGAGCGTCACCGGGTTGACCGCGGCCACGTCCTTGAGCCAGCCGGTCAGCAGCGGCTCGGGCGCGTACGCGCTGGTGAAGAGGACGGCCATGAAGACGCCCGCCTGCATCAGCGGCGCCGCAGCCTGGGTGCGGAACTTGAGCGCGAGCGTGACCGCGTAGGAAGCGGCCACCGCCGCGAACACCGCTGCGATCGCGAGCGCAAGCAGCAGGCCGTCGACGCCGGGGAACTCGGCTCCCAGCGAAAGTCCGACGATCATCAGCAGCGAGAACGGCAGCACGGTGCGCAGGCTGGCCGACAGGACCGTTCCGGCAAGCAGCACGCCGCGCGGAGCGGGCGACGCCAGCAGGCGGTCGAACCAGCCCAGCTCGATGTCGCGCGCCAGGTTCACCCCGGTGGCGGCCCCGGTGAAGCCGGCGCCCTGCAGGAACCCGACCGGGAGGATGAAGGTGATGTAGTCGTCTGTCGTGAAGCCCGGCAGCAGCGTCAGGCTGCCGAAGACGGCCGTCAGGCCGACCATGAAGATCGTCGGCGCGAGGATGCCCGGGATGCCCGCCGCCGGCACGCGCAGCAGTTCGTTGACGCCGCGCCGCATCAACGCCCAGGTCATGGTCAGGTCTCCGCGCAGCGCGGTCATCCGGCCCGCAGCCTTGCGCGCAGGCCCCACATGCTGAGCGCCGTGCCGATGGCGGCGACGATTGCGATTCCTCCCAGCCCCTTCATCGTCGATCCGAACGAAAGCCCCGAGATGATCGGATCGCGAAGGCCCTCGGCGATCAGGCTCATCGGGTTCCAGTCGGCGATCGTCTGCGCGGGCTCCAGCAGGAGCCCACGCGGGAAGAAGGCCGACGACAGGAAGAGGATCACGAACACGAGCGGGAACACGCCCTGGGCAACGCTCGCGCGCCCGCTCTTAAGTGCCAGGGCGGCACCGACGGTGCCCCAGGCGAGCGCATTCAGCGCCACCATCGCGATCACCACCAGCGCGCCCATCACGCCGCCCGCGATGTGCGCTCCGAACACCAGGCCGACCGCGATGAACCAGATGCCGGCGATCATCCCCAGCATCCCCGTCGCCACCAGACGCCCGAGCACGAAGGACGAGCGCGCGATCGGCGCCGCGATCAGGCGGTCCACGAAGCCGATCTCGATGTCCATCGCGAGCGCGATCGCGCCGCTGACGCCCGCCAGCATGGTGGACTGAAGCATCGCGCCCGCGAGCTGGAAGTCGAGGAAGCCGTGCACCTGCGGGAACTGCGGCAGGTCGACGGCGCGGCCGGCGCCGCCGGTGTTGACGGCCAGAAACAGCGACGGGAAGACGATGATCGGCGCCAGAAACTGCGGACGGCGGAAGGCCTGCATCACCGAGCGGCGGCCGAGCGCCGCCACGACACGAAGGTTCCAGACCAGGCGCCCTCTCACTGCTCGGCGCCGACGCCCGTCTCGGCGGCGGGCTGCTTATCCGCTCCCTCGAGGTGACGGCCGGTCTTCTCCACGAAGACGTCGTCCAGCGAGGGCTGCACCAGGTTCAGGGTCTCGACGCCCAGCCCGGCCTCGTCGAGCGCGCGAACGACAAGTGCGATGTCGCTGGCTCCTCTCTCCAGGCTCACCATCAGCATGCCGTTCTTGGAGGGCAGCGGCTCGCCGAAGCGCGCCAGCACCTCCACAGCGCGGGTGTGCTCGCTGTTGACGCCGGTCACCAGAGTCAGCTCGAGGCGCGGCCGGCCAACCTGCGCCTTGAGCAACGCCGGAGTTCCCTCCGCCGCCATGCGCCCGTCGTCGATGATGCCGACGCGATCAGCGAGCTGGTCCGCCTCCTCCAGGTATTGGGTGGTGAGGAAGACGGTGGTGCCCTCGTCGTTGAGCTTTCGGACCTCTTCCCAGATCGCCCTGCGACTGACCGGGTCCAGGCCCGTGGTCGGCTCGTCCAAGAACAGGACGTTGGGGTCGTGCACGAGAGCGGTGGCGAGGTCGAGCCGGCGTCGCATGCCTCCCGAGTAGGTCCCGATGCGGCGATCGGCGGCCTGTGTCAGGCCGACCCGATTGAGCAGTGCGGTGCTGCGCCGCACGCCGTCGTTACGGGGAATGCCGTGCAGAGTCGCCTGCAGGTGCATCAGCTCGCGGCCCGTCATGAGCGGATCGAGCGCCGCCTCCTGCAGAGCCACGCCGATCGAGCGCCGAACGTCGGCGGCCTCCCGCACGACGTCGTGGCCGGCGACGATCGCGTGCCCACCCGTCGGACGCAGGAGGGTGGTCAGCATGCGCACCGTGGTCGTCTTGCCGGCGCCGTTGGGGCCGAGGAAAGCGTAGATCTCGCCCTCGGCAACCTCCAGGTCTATGCCGGCGACGGCAACCACACCGCCGGAGAAACGGCGCTCCAGCCCGCGAATCTCGATTGCCGCCACGGGCAGATCCTAAAGGGTGTCCCGAGCCCGCTGTGGGACGTTCCGCACCGAGCGCGCGGGCGCGGCTACGGTATGGAGGTGGCACCGCAACACATCGTCAAGCCCGAGGGAGACCTGCTCGGACCCGACTGCTCGCGCTGCGGCAAGCCCGGCCAGCGCTTCGGCCGCAGGTGCCCCCAGTGCGGCAAGCGCTGCTGGCGCCCCCGGCTGCTGAGACCGCCGGTGAAGTACTAGCCGACTTCGGCCGGCTCTTGCTCGCGTCCGGCGAGGCGGTCACGCCCGCGCTGCACGGCGGCAAGGAACTTCTGGAGGTTGATCTCCAGCGTGTTGAGGATCTCGTCGGCGTAGTCCTCCGCGCCGAGGCGGATCTCACGGGCACGCGCATTCGCGTCCTCGACGATTTCCTCAGCCGCGCGCTCGGCCTCGCGGGTTATCTCCACCTGTGAGACGAGCCGCTGCTGCGGGTCGCGAGCCTCCGTCCCGATCCGCTCCGCCGCGCGCGTGGCCTCGGCCAGCATCTCCTGGCGCTCCTTCACGATCCAGCGAGCCTGCTTGATCTCCTCGGGGATCGTCGCCCGCATCTGGTCGAGGAGGTCGTAGATCTCCTCGCGGTCCACGCGAACCTGATCGGTAAGGGGAACCGGCTTGGCGCTGTGCACCAGGTCGTCGAGCTTGTCTATCAGTACGAGAACGTCCACAAAGGCCTCCAGGCCGTAATTTCTAGATTCAGTCCTTGGCTCTCGAGAGCCGGTCCTGTAACGCGTCTGCCACTGGGGCAGGCACCAGGTCGGCCACGCTCGCCCCGAAGATGGCGATCTCCTTGACGCCACTGGAGCTGAGGAAGCTGTATTGGGGCGATGCCATCAAATATACGCTCTCGATTTCCGGCGCTAGCTTTCTGTTGAGTTGGTTCATCTCGAACTCGTACTCGAAGTCCGAGATCGCACGCAGGCCCTTCACGAGCGCTCGCGCACCATGCCTGCGGGCAAAATCGACCAGGAGGGTATCAAACACCTCCACCTCCACGTTCCCAAGTTTTTGCGTGGCTTGCAGGATAAATTGCTGCCGTTCCTCGGCCGTGAAGAGCGTCTCCTGCTTGCGCACCGGCTGGTTCACGACTCCCACGATCAATCGCGGGAAGACGTTGGCCGCTCGCTCGATGATGTCGAGGTGGCCGTTGGTGACGGGGTCGTACGAGCCGGGACAGACGGCGACCATGACGTCGTCAGCCTTCAAGCGAAGCTCCTTCTGTCGCCTTGCCGGCGTCGAGGCGATGGATCGTGATCAACGTGTCGCCGTAGCGGCGCTGCATAAGCAGCGGCAGTTGCAGCACCAGCGGTTGTCGATGGCTGCTCTCGCACACAATCCGCGCCCCCTCGCTGATAACCGGTGGAAGAAGATCGTCGAGGTCGGGCCCCAAGCGGTGCGCGAGTCTATAGGGCGGGTCGCAGAAGACCAAGTCCCATCGTTGCGGGCGCTGGGCGGCCTGGCGTAGAAACGAGCTTGCGTCCGCATGCAGGGCGCGAGGATTCTCGACGCCCAGCTGGTCGAGGTTCTCACGCAGGGCGCGCAGCGCATGCGGGTCCGAGTCGACGAACGTGGCGTCGGCCGCCCCTCTCGAGAGGGCCTCGATTCCCATCGCCCCCGTGCCGGCATAGAGGTCCAGCACCCTGGACCCCTCGACGCTGCCCAGGATGCTGAACACCGCCTCCCTGACCTTGTCGGAAGTCGGCCTCGTCGACCGCCCCCGCGGCGCCTCGAGCCGCCGGCCCTTGTAGATGCCGGCGACGACTCTCACCGGGACAGAATATGCAGCCGGCTTCGCCGGACACCTAAAGGCAAGTGAGCCCGCTGCGTCCGCTGCGCGGACTACGCGGTCTCTCGTTGTGCCGAATAGGCAGCCGGCTTGGCAGGTTATGCGGCGATCGGCTCGGTATCGATCGCGCCGAAGCGGCGCAGGATCGAGTCGCGCAGCAGAGCGTGCTCCGGCAGCTCGAGCTCGGGATCCGCCTGCAGCATCTCGATCGCGTGCCTGCGTGCGCGCTCGAGCAGGTCGTAGTCCTCCGGGAGGCGCGCGACCTTGAACTCCGGCAATCCGGACTGCTTCGTTCCGAGCAGGTCGCCCTCGCCACGCAGCGAGAGGTCTATCTCGGCGAGCCTGAACCCGTCGCGCTCGTTGCTGAGCGCTTCGAGCCGGCGTGAGGCCAGCTCCGACTGCGAACCCGAGAAGAGCATGCAGTAGGACTCGTGCTCGCCGCGCCCGACGCGTCCGCGTAGCTGATGCAGTTGCGAGAGCCCGTAGCGGTCTGCCTCCTCGATCACGATCACGCTCGCGTTGGGAATGTCGATGCCGACCTCGATCACGCTGGTCGCGACCAGGACGTCGACCTCCCCGCGCGCGAATCGCCCCATCACCTCACGCTTGTTCGCGGCGCGCATCTGCCCGTGCAGCACGTCGACCGAGAAGTCGCGAAACTCGGTGGCGGCGAGGCGCTCCCCCTCTCCGTTTGCCGCGCGCGCCTGAAGCAGCTCAGACTCCTCGACCAGCGGGCAGACGACGAAGCACTGGCGTCCCGCCCGCAGCCGTTCGCGAATGAACTCGTAGGCACCGTCTCGCTTGCCCTCCGGCACGATCCACGTCTTCACCGGGCGCCTGCCCGCCGGAAGCTGGCGCAGCGCCGTCGTCTCCAGGTCCCCGTACAGAGTCAGCGACAGAGTGCGCGGGATCGGCGTTGCGGTCAGGTGCAGCACGTGTGGCACCAGCTCACCGCGCGCCTTGCTGTCCAGAGCGGCGCGCTGTCGCACGCCGAAGCGGTGCTGCTCGTCGACGACCGCCAGCGCGAGGTGGTCGAAAGCCACCCCCGGCTCGATCAGCGCGTGGGTACCGACCAGCAGCCGCAGCTCGCCGGCAGCGAGCCTCGGCAGCACGTCAGCGCGCTCGCGCGCCGGAGTGGAGCCCGTCAACAGGGCTATCGGTGCCCCGAGCCGGGTGGCCTCGATGCCCGCGAAGAGATCGGGCGTGACGAGGCGCTCCATCGTGGCGTAGTGCTGCTCGGCGAGTGTCTCGGTGGGAGCCATCAGGGCCGCCTGCATGCCCGCCTCGGCGGCGCGCAGCATGGCGTAGAGCGCGACCACCGTCTTTCCGGAGCCGACCTCGCCCATCAGCAGGCGCTGCATCGGGTGGCCGCTCTCGAGATCGGCGTCGATGGCGGCCAGCGCGGCGCGCTGGTCGCCGGTCAGCTCGAACTCGAGCGAAGCCAGCCAGCGCTCGACGATCCCGCCAGGAGGAGCAAGCCGCTCGGCCTCGTGCGTGACGCCGCGTGAGCGCCGGCGGGTGACAAGAGCGAGCTGGAACGTCAGCAGCTCCTCGAAGGCAAGGCGGCGGCGGGCCACCGGCACCTGGTCGAGCACGCGTGGGAAATGCGCGGCCGCCAGCGCGTCGGCGCGAGTCGGCAGGCCCTCGCGGATGCGAACCTGCGCCGGCAACGCCTCGGACGAGTGCCGCTCGATCCCCCTCAGGCGCCAGCAGAACTCGCGCAGGCGGCGTGCCGACAGTCCCTCGGTCGCCGGGTAGACCGGGACCAGGCCGGTGGTGTGACGGCCGGATCCCTCCTCCTTTCCCACCAACTCGTGCTCCTGGACGCGGAACGTGGCACCGCCACGACCCGCCTCGAGCCGGCCGCGCAGCAACACCTCCCTGCCCTCGGTGAGCTGATCCAGCAGGTACTCCTGGTTGAACCAGACGGCCTCAAGCGGGCCGGAGTCGTCCGCAACCTGGCACTCCAGCAGCTTCAGGCGCCGCCGTCGCGTCGGCCGTACGCGACAGCTGCGCACCGTCACCGCAACCGTCGCCTCCTCGCCGATCGCCAGCTCCGACACCATCCTGCGCCGCTCGTAGTCGCGGTGATCGAAAGGAAGGTGCTCGAGCAGGTCGCCGAGCGTCTCCAGGCCGAGGCGTGCCGCCGTGCGGGCCGTTGCGCGGCCGACCCCTTCGAGGCTGTCGAGCGGCCTGTCGAGCAGGCTCGGCTTCGGAAGCGAGCGCAGCTCGACTGCGCTCAGCTCACGCCTGGTCTGTGCGGCGCCGCTGCCGAACGCGCGCGGCGGCTTATGGCGGCTGGATGCCATGGGCACACGTTACGGGGCCGCCACCCCGGACCCGCGAGCCTAGATGATTGATTCCACGATCCACGCACGCACGGGGCCGCGGAATCAATCATCTGGTGGGCCTTCTCGGAACGTTCGCCAGGGAACGGCGAGGCTCGGGGCATCTAGCCCTGCTGCTCGTGCAGCCCGAGCGCCTCCAGCGCGGCGTGCTCGTCGTTGTAGAAGCGAACGCTGGTGATACGGGCGTCGCGCAGCTCGCAGACCCAGACCGCCGGCGTCTCCACATCCATGCCGCTGGCCTTCCCGCGGCCGTGGAACCTCCCCACGACCAGCACGCGGTCCTCGCCGATGTCGCGGATGTCGTCGGCATCGGGGCGGTAGTCGTCCCAGTCATCCGTTATGTCCGTGTAGAACTGGCGGAAGCCTTCGTGGCCGCGGTAGGACGTGCCTTCCATCGCAGCCCGAATCGGAACCATCTCGACATCGGGATCGAGCCACCGGACCACGCCTGGCAGGTCACCCTCCTTGAGCGCCCGCAGAGCGGAGCGCACTGTCTCCAGGTTGCTTTCAGCCATTGTCGCGTCTCATGTCCTGGCGGCCCTCCCCCTCATCCTCCCGCATCGAAGACTCGATGCGCAAGGCCTCGGCGATGGCGTCGTCCGGGTCGGTGTAGACCTGCAGCCGGATCGCCCTGCCCTCGCGCAGGGTCCACAGGTGAGCTATCCGCTCCTCGACCGGGATCCCGCTCTCTCGTCCGCGAACACGCAGTATCAGGATCACCACCACGTGAGTCTTCGTCTCGACGAACCGCTCCGGTGCCAGCTCGAAGCTCTCGAACGCG
Organism: Solirubrobacterales bacterium; assembly: GCA_038330145.1. GTDB lineage: Bacteria > Actinomycetota > Thermoleophilia > Solirubrobacterales > JBBDJG01 > JBBQNR01. The sequence goes on along the minus strand of JBBQNR010000001.1, from coordinate 6,925 downwards.
TCGTCGTTCAGCCCCAGGGCGTAGAGCACGCCCTCCCGGCCGTGGTAGACACCGGCGTCCGGTGCCTCGGGGCGATCCCGGATCTCGACTTCGGGGTCGATCATCTCGAGCATCGCGTCCAGGTCGCCGCGCTGCAACGCCGCGTAGCCTCGCTCCAGCAGCTCGGCGTTGCCGGCGGTCATCGCCGGGCGGCGGGCTCTACTCCGCTGCGATCAGCCACCAGTAATGCGGCTGGCCACCGTCGTGCCTGTCGAGCTCGACACCCGGCGGCGCCAGCCCCTCGACCGCACCGGCGTCCAGCGGCGCTCCCTCGCCCTCGCAGAGGGTCAAAAGCTCGCGCCCGTCGCCCAGCTGCTCGAGCACGCTCGCGAGCACCGGATGCGGCTCCCCCCATGCGACAAGCTGCTCGCCGACGAAGCCAACTGCCTCGCCGCTGCGGAAACGGCCCTGCTTGTCGTCGCGAGCCGCGGGCGCCACGAATCCGGTCGCGATCGACGACAGCGCCTGTCGCAGTTGCTTCGCGTTGGTCTGGGAGTCCGCCTGCGAGTCGTGAGCCACCAGGCACGCAAGGCCGGCCTGTGGCCAGAGCGACTCGACCACCACCACGGTCTTCTCCGAAAGGTCCGCGGCCCGGTCTGCGGCCATGATCACGTTGGAGCTGTTGGGAAGCACGATCACCTCGTCTCCCGGGCTCTCGTGGATGCCGGCGAGGATCTCGAATGTGCTGGGGTTGAGAGTGGCGCCGCCCTCCACCACGTGGGCGTCGAACTGCTCGTAGAGGCGGCGCATGCCGGCGCCCGCGGCGACGGCCACGATTCCGCAGCGCATCGTGGGCCGGCGCAGCGGCGGCGTGCCGTTGTGGCCCAGGCGCGCGGTGCGCTGGTACTCCTGCTCGTGCATGTCAGCGACGTCCAGCCGCTCAACCGTCCCGCTGCCGGCAAAGACGGCGACCGCAAGCTCGGGATCGTCGATGTGAACGTGAACGCGCAGAGTGCGCGAGTCGCCGACGACCAGGATCGAATCGCCGATCTCCTCCAGCGACGGCACGAAGTCACGCGCCTGGAGGCTGTCACCGTTGACGATGAAGTTGGTGCAGTAACGATAGCCGCTGGATTCGTGCTCTTCCCCGGCGTGGACCTCGGCGGGCGCGTAGTGCGGGACGTCCGGCACCTCGGCGTGCTGGCCGCGCAGGCCCGCGATCAGGCCGGCGACCAGCAGCGTCACGCCGTAACCGCCGGCGTCGACGACGCCGTGCTCGCGCAGCACCGGCAGCAGATCCGGGCTTCGCTCCACGGATGCCTCGGCCGCCTCGAGCGCTTTCTCGAGCACTTCGGCGAGCACGCGATCCTGCTCCTGAGCGCTGGCGTCCTGGGCCAGCCTCGGCGTCTCCATCCTCGCCAGCTCGGTCGCCACGCGATGGGCCATCTCTCGCACCACCGTGATCATCGTCCCCTCGGCCGGATCCCGAACCGACGAGTAGGCGGCGTCCGCAGCGCGCGCGAGCGCCGCCGACACCAGCACCGGATCGACCAGCTCGCCGGGGCGGCTGGACAGCTCCTCAGCCGCGCCGCGAACGATCTGCGAGAGGATCACGCCGCTGTTGCCACGAGCCCCGAGCAGCGCAGCGCGGGCAACGGCCTCGACCACCTCGCTGCGGCCGACGTCGTCGACCGGCTGGCCGTTGAGGTGGTCGAGCTCCCGCATCACGGCGCGCAGCGTCTGGGTCATGTTGTCTCCGGTGTCGCCGTCAGCGACAGGGAAGACGTTGAGGTCGTTGACCTCCTGGCGTCGCGCCTCGAGTTGGGCGCAGGCCGCCGAGACCACCTTCCGAAAGCGTTCTATAGATGTTTCGGGCACCGCAAACCGATCACCCTACGTTCCGGACGGCCGAGTGAAGGCCCGCCCTCAGAGGTCTAAGTGGCCCTGGAGATCTTGCCCGCCTGCAGCGATCTAAACGGCCTTGGAAACCTTGCCCGCCTTCAGGCATCGGGTGCAGACGTAGACGCGGCGCGGGGTGCCGGCGTCGTCTATCCGAACCTTCTGCAGGTTCGGGTTGAAGCGCCGCTTGCTCGCCACCATCGAGTGGCTGCGGCTGTGGCCGAAGGCTGGGCTGCGGCCGCAGACGTGACATACCCTTGCCATCGAGAGCAGTTTAGCCTGGCCGCCCAGATGACCCCGGCTGCCGTTCCAGCCCCGCCGCGGCCGCGGTCACCAGATCCACCACGTGCTTGGGCGCCTTGGCCGGCGAGCCGGCGTCGAATGGCGGCTGAGGGTCGTACTCGATCGAGAGCTGAATCGCCTGGGCCACGTCGTCGCCCGCGATCCGCTGTGCCAATCGCAGAGCCATGTCGATTCCCGACGAGACGCCCGCGGCGGTCACCACCTTGCCCTGCTCCACGACCCGCTCGGAGCTCGGCTCGGCGCCGAACTCCGCCATGCGGTCGAGCGACAGCCAGTGGGTCGTGGCCCTGCGGCCGCGCAGGATTCCCGCAGCGCCCAGCAGCAACGAGCCGGTGCAGACCGAGGTGGTCCACTGAGAGGTCTCGTGAGCCTTGCGGATCCAACCGAGCACCTGCTCGTCCTCGAGCAGGCGGCGACTGCCGAAGCCGCCCGGCACGAGCAATATCTCAGGGCTCTGGGCGTCCTCGAGCGAATGGTCGGCGACCAGTGACAGCATCCCGTTCTCCGTTTTCTTCGCCCCCGGCTCGGTGGCGACGAAGCGCACCTCGCTGCCCTGCAGGCGGCTGAGCACCTCGTAGGGCCCGACCGCGTCGAGCGCGGTCATGCCGTCGTAGAGAAGGATCGCGGTCTGCATGCGTTGGAAGCCGAAAGGCTATCTAGTGGCCCTTCTCGGAACGTTCGCCAGGAAACGGCGGGTTCCGGGGCCGCCAGGCAGGGACGCAGGGAGCCCGCGTACTCGGTGAGTACGCGGGTGACCGAGGACGCCGCCTGGTGGTTCCGAAGACAGCCGTTTGCGGTGAAACGTTTTGAGGAGGGCCACTAGCCACCCGAGTCCAGAGATGCTAGTAGCCGTGCCATCTGGACCGTGGTGCGGGCGGCGTTGTAGCCCTGATCGCGCTTGTCGCCGCCGGAGCGCTCGAGCGCCTGCTGCTCGTTCTCAACGGTCAGCACGCCGAACGCACATGGAATCCCGGTCTCGAGCTGAACCTGCTCGATGCCGTACGCGGCCGCCGCGCAGACGTAGTCGTAGTGATCGGTCTCACCCCTGATCACGACGCCGAGGCAGACGACGCCGCCATAACGGCCGCAGGTCGCACACGCCTTCGCCGCCAGCGGCAGCTCGAAGGCGCCGGGCACGTCGTGAACCTCAACGTCGCCTTCGGGCACTCCCTCCTCCCCGAACGCGCGCAGCGCGCCGTTCGTCAGCCTGGTCGCCAGCTCCTCGTAGAAGGTGGCTCGCACGATCGCGAACCGGCGGAACTCATTCACCCCGGCTTGTTGGTACTCGGGGTTGGGTCCTCGAGGTCGGCCTGCTCCACCATGCCCGTGACGAGCCGTGACTCCGCCACCTCGCGGCTGCGGTCCACCTCGCGCTCCTCACGGAACATGTCCTCGTCAAGCGGCAGTCCCTGATGGTGCAGCGCGTGGCCGAGCCTGTCGCGCTTCGTGCGCAGGTAGTCGCGGTTGTGCTCGCCCGGGGCCTGCTCGATCGGAATCTGATCGGTGACCTCCAGGCCGTATCCCTCCAGCCCGACGATCTTCTTCGGGTTGTTGGTCAGGATGCGGATCGACTTTAGCCCCAGATCGACAAGGATCTGAGCGCCGATGCCGTAGTCGCGCAGATCCGCAGGCAGGCCCAGCTCGAGGTTGGCGTCGACGGTGTCGAGGCCGTTCTCCTGCAGCTTGTAGGCCTTGAGCTTGTTCAGCAGGCCGATGCCGCGACCTTCCTGTGACAGGTAGAGCAGCACACCGAGGCCCTGCTGCTCGATGCGGCCCAGGGCGTCCGCCAGTTGCTGGCCGCAGTCGCATCGCAGGGAGTGGAAGACGTCGCCGGTCAGGCACTCCGAATGCACGCGCACCAGCACGGATTCGCCGCGCTCGGCCGCGGCGTGAACGTCGCCCTTCACCATCGCGACGTGGTGCTTGTTGTCGAGCAGCGATCGGTAGCCGACGACGTCGAATTGGCCGAACTCCGTCGGCAGGGCGGCTTCGGCCACGCGCTCGACCAGGCGCTCGGTGCGCCGGCGGTACTTGATCAGGTCCGCCACCGTGATCATCTTCAGTTCGTGGCGCTCGCAGTAGGGGACCAGGTCCTTAACCCGCGCCATCGTGCCGTCGTCGTTCATGATCTCGCAGATCACCGCCGCCGGGATCAGGCCGGCCAGCCGCGCGAGGTCGACGCCGGCCTCTGTCTGGCCCGTGCGCTCCAGCACACCACCGTGGCGCGCCTTGAGAGGGAAGACGTGGCCGGGCTGGACCAGGTCCACCGGCTTCGAGTGAGGGTCGATCGCGACCTGGATCGTGCGCGCCCTGTCGTGGGCGGAGATGCCGGTCGTGACTCCCTCCCGAGCCTCGACCGAGACCGTGAACGCGGTCTCGAACGACGACTCGTTTTTGGCCGCCATCAGGTCGAGGCCGAGCTCCTCGCAGCGCTCGGGCGTCAGCGCCAGGCAGATCAGCCCGCGGCCCTCGCGGGCCATGTAGTTGATGTTCTCCGGCGTGGCGAACTGGGCGGCGAGGGTCAGGTCACCCTCGTTCTCGCGGTCCTCGGCATCGCAGACGACGACCATCCTGCCCGCACGAACGTCCTCGAGAGCCTCCTCGATGGTGCTGAACGGAGGCTCTGTCATGTCGTGTGTCCCGGACCGGCCTTTTCCGGCGCCGCGATCAGCTTCTCCACGTACTTGGCTAGCACGTCCACCTCAAGGTTAACCCTCCGGCCCGGGGTGGCGGTTCCGAGATTGGTGCGCTCGAGCGTCTCGGGGATCAACGAGACGCCGAAACCGCGCTCGTCGACCGACGTCACGGTGAGGCTGACGCCGTCGACGGCGACGGAGCCCTTCTCGACCACGTAGCGCAGCACCGACTCCGGCGCCGACACGACCAGGTTGCGCGCACAGCCCTCGTCCGCCTGCTCGGCGATCTCTCCGACCGCGTCGACATGCCCCTGAACGATGTGCCCACCGAGCCGGTCCTGCGCCCGCAGCGCAAGCTCGAGGTTGACCCGGTCCCCGGACTGCAGCCGCGCGAGCGAGCTTCGGCGCAGGGTCTCGGCGCTGAGGTCGGCGTCGAAGCTTCCGTTGGCGGTCTGTGCCGCCGTCAGGCAGACGCCGTTGACGAGCACCGAGTCGCCTTCGCCCACCGACGCGGCGAGCGGGGCGGTAACCCGCAACCGTGCTCCTTCGCCCTGGGCGGAGAGCTGGGTCACGGTTCCGACCTCCTGCACCAACCCCGTGAACATCAGTGCGCTCTCACCATTCGTTGATCCGCGCCTGGATCAGGACGTCGTCGCCGACGCACTGGTTTGATAACCAGAGCGCGCGCTGCGCGCTGGCGATCGACTCGGAGCCCTCGCCCTCGAACAGCGGGCGGGAAGAGCGGCCGCCGAGGGCGATCGGTGCGATGAAGATGCGCATCTCGTCGACCTCACCGGCATCCAGGAAGGCTCCCGCAAGGTGAGGCCCTCCCTCAAGCAGCATGCTCTGGATCCCCATCTCCCCCAGCCGGCCGAGCGCGTCGCAAACGCGGTCCTGTTCCGTTCCGCCCTGCGCGGTGACGATCTCAGCGCCGGCATTGCGCAGGCCATCGGACGCCGCCCTGGGGCAGGCACGGGAGATGACCACGATCAGCGGTGTCTCGTGCGCGGTGCGAACGAGAGTGCTCTCCAGCGGCAGCCTTCCCTCGCTGTCGAACACGACGCGCTTTGGCTGGCGGGTCTCCTCGCCGGTGCGGGCGGTCAGCATCGGGTTGTCGGCGAGCGCCGTGCCGACGCCGATGCAGATGGCGTCGGTTGCGGCCCGCCACTGGTGCACGCGAGCTCGGCTCTCCTCACCCGAGATCCACTTCGAGTCGCCGGTCTGTGTCGCGACCTTGCCGTCGAGCGTCATCGCCGCCTTGTAGGTGATGTAGGGCCTTCCGGTCAGCGAATGCTTGCGAAAGGCCTGGTTCAGTAGGCGCGCGCTCTTGGCGGTGTCGCCGTCCAGGGTCGTGACCTCGATGCCCTCGTCGCGCAGGATGCCGAGTCCGCGGCCGGACGCCTTCTCACTCGGATCGTCGGAGGCGACCACCACCTTCTTGATGCCCCCGCGCACGATCGCGTCCGTGCAGGGCGGTGTCTGGCCCTGATGGCAGCAGGGCTCAAGCGTGACGTACATGGTCGCGCCGATGGGGTCTTGCCGGCACGACTCCAGGGCCGTCACCTCAGCGTGGGGAGCTCCGTAGGCGCTGTGGTACCCCTCGCCCAGCACGTCGCCGTCGCGCACGATCACGGCGCCGACGATGGGGTTGGGGCTGGTGTGCCCGCGACCTTGCTGTGCCAGCTCGATCGCGCGGCTCATGTGCAGGACGTCTTGGTCGGTCATGTGGGGGTAGCTCGGGCGCGGCGCCCCCTTGGCCGCACTGGGCCTTGGACGAAGACGGCCAGTGAGAGAGTCGTGCCTGGTTGACTGGTGAGTCAATTCTATCTGGGCCCCTTGGCCGCTCGCCCGGAATGTGGGCCAGATGATTGATTCCGCGGCCTCGTGCGTGCGGGGGCGTGGAGCCAGGGATCTACGCGCAGGCGTCGCGGCGCAGGTGGTAGATGAGCACGGTGGGCCCTGGACGCTGATACACGAGCGGGTAGTAGTCGAAGCTCCAGTCGAAGTTGAAATCGACCGGGCCCCGCCCGCGCCGGTACGGGTCAACGCGGTACACCAGGTCGCCGTGACGGGCGAGCGCCCGGTAGTAGCGGATCGCCCTCGGGACC